>NZ_JBMDIO010000011.1:0-147266 GCF_057808725.1 Novosphingobium sp. FG90 | reverse complement strand
GACGCGGCCCTTTCACGGCTGAAACACGGGTTCGATTCCCGTAGGGGTCACCATCTTGCCTCAGGCGTAATGACGCCTTGCCCTACATCATCGACAGGCTCCCCATGGTCCGGCGCGTTGCGCCTGATCAAGATGCAGGTGATCGCCATGCGCGGCGTTATAGTCGGGCGACAGCACCGTCGAGAAGCTGCGACAGGCCAAGTCACGCACGTCATGCAGGAAGCGTGATGCCGCCGCGTCCCCGCCTTTCCAGCCGCTGGCCACGCTGATCCGGCGACCATCGGCAAGCACAAAACCCGCGATGTCGATTGCGTTGCCCGTGGCATGCTCGCTCCAGTTCCCGTCATCGCCCCCACCGATGCGGCGACAACTCACCGTGCCGAGGTGCTCGATCCGCACAACCTGCTGCCGGAACGCCTTGCGAGCGGCGGGCTGCACGCCATGCTGCAGCCAACGTGCAAGGCCGACATCGATCGCGCAGGTCGCCTGCGCTCCCCGAGGCTGCAGTGTCACATCGAGAAGGGCTGGAGAACCCAGCACTTGCCGATCACCCCTGAAGCACGCCCCCGCGCCTGCAGGCGCCAATGCAGGGGCGCGCATTCCGGCACGATCGATGAAGGCCCTGCAAGCGCCTCGATCCGATCGCAGGACGGCAAGCTTGCGTCCGGTCGCCCAGCCGTCAGGCTCGGCAAGTGTCAGCGGTGCGCCGGGGTCGTGTTCGGGATGGTCATGCAACCAGCCTCTTCCGGCGAGCACGAGCGCGGCGACCAACAGCACGACGAGGGCGATCTGGTCAAACCGGGAAAGCGTCATGCAGGCACAAGGCACGGAGGTGAACCAAGTTGCAGGCTGTCGGCAACTCTGTGGAAAATTCAAGGATAAACCGGCAAGAGCTGAGCATGAAAAAGGGGAGAGCGCCGGGCGCCCTCCCCTTTTATCCATTCGTTTGTCCGACCGGTCAGGAGATCGGCGGCACCGGTTGTCCCGGTGCGTCGGCGTCCTCTTCGTGAACCTCGACCAGCCCGCGTCCGACGTGGCTCTTGCGGTAGCCGTAGGCGAAGTAGAACACGAGGCCGATAGCTCCCCAGATCGGAAGCACCAGCATCGCCTCGGTCGGCAGGTTGAAGAACAGGGTAACGCAGCCGATGATCGCGACCGGTGCCACGACCCACACCAGCGGCGTGCGGAACGGACGATGACGCTTCGGATCGCGCACGCGCAGGATCAGTACCGCAACCGACACCATGAGGAACGCGAAGAGCGTACCCGAGTTCGAGATGTCCGCCAGCTGACCCACCGGAAGCAGCGCGGCGGCGATCGCCACGAAAACGCCCGTAATCAGGGTGACGATGTGCGGTGTCTTCCACTTGGGGTGGATGGTCGCCAGCTTCTCCGGCAGCAGGCCGTCGCGCGCCATCACGAAGAAGATGCGGGTCTGGCCGTAGAGCATCATCAGGATGACCGAAGGCAGCGCCAGGTTCGCCGCGAGGCCGATGAGGTCGCCTGCGCGGGTGTAGTTGATCGAACGCAGGACGTGCGCGAGCGCTTCCTGCGAGCAGACCAGCGGCTGGCTGCCCTTGGCGGCGAGCGCCGAGCACTGCGCAGCGAACTCGGCCGAGCCGGGCTGCACGCCAAGCGCGGTAGGCTGCGCGCCGATCGCGCCGATCGCGCCGGCGGCCACGAGCAGGTAGAATACGGTGCACAGCGCGAGGCTGCCGATCAGACCGATCGGCACGTTGCGCTGCGGATTTTTCGTCTCTTCCGCAGCAGTCGAGACCGCGTCGAAGCCGACATAGGCGAAGAAGATGGAAGAAGCGGCCCCGACAATGCCGAGACCGCTGGTGCCGGCCGGTCCGAACCAGCCATTAGGTGCGAAGGGTGCGAAGTGCTCGGTATTGAGCACCGGCAGCGCGAGGATGACGAACATCGTCAGCGCCGCCACCTTGATCGCCACGAGAATGGCGTTGAACGTGGCGCTTTCCTTGGTGCCGAGCATCAGCAGGAAGGTCACCGCAAGCGCCACGACTACGGCGGGCACGTTGATGATGCCGCTGGAGAAATCGACGCCGGTGAGCGACCAGGTCGGCCCAGCCGCCAGCATCGCCGGTAGCTCGAACCCCGTCAGGCTTTTGAGCAGGCCCATGAAATAGCCTGACCAGCCCACCGACACGGCGGAAGCGGCGACGGCATACTCAAGGATCAGTGCCCAGCCGACCATCCAGGCAAGAACTTCGCCGACAACGGCATAGGAATAGGTATAGGCGGACCCCGAAACCGGCACCATCGAAGCCAGTTCCGAATAGCACAGAGCCGCCACCGCGCAGACCGCGCCGGCGATGATGAAGCTCCACATCATGCCGGGACCGGCCTTCTGCGCAGCTGCGGCGGTGAGCACGAAGATACCGGTACCGATGATGGCGCCGACGCCCAGAAGCGTCAGTTGGACAGGACCCAGTGATCGGTGAAGAGATTTCTTTTCCGCCGTCGCCAGAATGGCGTCGAGCGGCTTTACGCGTCCGAACATGTGGACCCCCGAATTGCGAATGGCAGGAGGCTAACGACAACAGGCAGCTTGGCAAGAGCCCCCTCAGGTAAATTCCCCAGCATTGTAATATTCTTACAACAATCCGGCATTTCCAAAGTGAGTCAGGATTGAACGGTCCGCTCTCCGGATTTGCCGGAGAACCGATCGAACGCTAGAAGCCGCTGCCATGTCCACGACTTTCCAGATCGACACCGCGACCAGCCGCGCAAACCCCACTCCCGCGCCGATGAAGCGCCTGACGATTCCGGCGATTCGCCGCCGCAAGAAGGACGGCGTCACCGAAGAGCCGATCGTGATGCTGACCGCGTATACGGCCCGGCAGGCGCAGCTCCTCGACGCCCATTGCGATCTCCTGCTCGTCGGCGACAGCCTCGGCCAGGTGATTTACGGACTGCCTTCCAGCGTGCCGGTGACGCTGGAAATGATGATCGCGCACGGCGCCGCGGTCGTGCGTGGCAGCTACCACGCGGCCGTCATCGTCGATATGCCCTTCGGCACTTACGAACAGTCCCCGCAGCAGGCATTCGCGAACGCCTCAAGGCTGCTCAAGGAAACCGGATGCGCGGGCGTGAAGCTTGAAGGCGGGGTGGCGATGGCGGAAACGGTGCGCTTCCTCAATGAGCGCGGCATTCCGGTCCAGGGGCATATCGGCCTGACCCCGCAGGCGGTGAACGTCCTTGGCGGATACAACGCACGCGGTCGCAGCGAAGCGGAGGCTGCCAAGATCGTCGCGGATGCGCGCGCGCTCGACGAGGCCGGAGCTTTCTCGATCGTGATCGAAGGCGTGGTCGAGCCTATTGCCATCGAGGCGACCCGCGCCATCACCTGCCCCAGCATCGGCATCGGCGGCTCGGCCCAGTGCGACGGACAGGTACTCGTGACCGAGGACATGCTCGGCATGTTCGAGCGTGTGCCGCGCTTCGTGAAGAAGTATGCCGACATGGGCACGGCCGTGTCGGAAGCGGCTGCGCAATACGCCGCCGAAGTCCGCGATCGCAGCTTCCCCGGCGTGGAGCAGACCTACCAGCCGAAGTAACCCTTAATCCGGCGCCCTGTGCTGCGGCCTATCCTGCAGTCGGCGCCGGGCATCGGAGATGACGGCGGTATTGCCGAGCAGGACCTGCGCCTTGTCCAGCAGCGCCCTTGCCTGCGCAGGACGCTCCCCGGCCTCGGCATAGCTGTACCCTAGCGCCTGCGCCGCGACCGGGTTCGCCCGCTGCAGGCGGTAAGCCGCGAGCGCATTCTCCTGCGATGCGACCGGATCGCCAGTCGCCGCCTCTGCCATGGCAAGGTCGGCCAGCAGTTCCACATCACCCTCGCCCCCGTTGTCGCGCAACCAGACGAGGATCGTGCGGGCACGTCCCAGGTCTCCGGCCCCGGCGGCCAGTTCGGCCGCCGCACGCAAGGCTGGCCGGCTCGTCGGGTTCTGCCCGAGATACGCCGCGACCAGTTCACGGGCGCCCTGCACGTCGCGGGCCAGGGCATATGCGACGAACCGGCGCTCGAAGAGGCTTTCCGGCAAGCGGATTTGCGAGGCCAGCACATAGCGTTGCTGTGCTTCGGCGCCGTGACCGAGCGCGAGTTGCACATCCCCCGCCAGCGCCTGAGCATCGTAGAAGCCCGGATCGGACTTGCGCATCGCCTCTGCCGCCGTCTGAGCGGCGCCCGTCTGCCCCAGATGCAGCAACCGGCCGATCCGGTTTCCGGCACCGAGAATCCGAAGCTGCGCCGTCTGCGGTCTCGCGGCCCGGTCGAGTAGTTCCCCTGCATGCTGGCGGTCTCCCAGCGCCTCCCACGCACGCGCCACGGTCGTGAGCATGTACGGCGATGCGTCGCCATCGGCGATGTCGTCGGCAAAGCGCAGGATCGCATAGCGCGGCTGCCCCGCCATCATGATCGCGCGCAGCAGCAGTTCACGGACGCGCATGTTGTCGGGACGCATCCGCAATGCCGCTTCGAGCGCTTCGGCGGCGGCCTCCGGATTATGCGCGGCGATTTCGGTGATACCGCGCAGGACAAGCACGGCAGGCTGGTCGTCGAGCTTGCCCCTGGTCCGCGCCAGAAGCGCACGCGCGAGGCCGTACTTGCCCGCCCGCGCCGCCAGCACCGCCTGCAGGTAGAAGGCGCGCGCGTTCCTGGGATTGAGCTCCAGCACGCGACGGGTAATCGTGAGACATTCACTCGCGTGGCCTAGTTCACCGAGCGTCGCTGCATATTCCAGCAGCACCGAGACATCCTTGGGATCGCGCGTGATCGCACGCTCGAACCACGGGATCGCGGCAAGCAGGCCGTAGCGATCGCGCACCAGTTGCCCACGGAACTCCAGCGCGCGCACGTTGCCGCC
Organism: Novosphingobium sp. FG90; assembly: GCF_057808725.1. Taxonomy (NCBI): domain Bacteria; kingdom Pseudomonadati; phylum Pseudomonadota; class Alphaproteobacteria; order Sphingomonadales; family Sphingomonadaceae; genus Novosphingobium; species Novosphingobium sp. FG90. Next base: position 142,377 of record NZ_JBMDIO010000011.1, on the reverse strand, counting down.
GTCGAGCCCGAGTGCATGATCCGCGGCTTCTATCGCGAGCAGATGTTCGCCCCCTGCATAACGCAACCGCCCGACATCAACCCACAAGGAGGCGTCGTCCGGAGTCATCGCCAGCGCTTTGTCGTAGGCACGCCCGGACGCCGGAAGGTTGCCGTCGAGCCGCTCCAGCAGCCCAAGCGCCCGCCAGCCCTCCGCTGCGCTGGATTGCGCGAACTGCCCCGGCACCAGCCAGGGCCGTGCCCGATCGCGCTGATTCTGTGCCAGAAGCGCCTCGCCCATGTAGGCGTTGACTTCGGGCAATGCGGCACCCTGCTCCAGCGCGGCCCGTAACTTCATTTCCGCGTCGATGCCGTCGCCCCTGGCGATGGCCTTGCGCGCCTGCCCGATGAGCTTGTCGGCACGCGAAATCTCGCCGACAGCCACCGGCGTGGCGGTCGTCAGGACAAGAGAGAAGCACACGGCGAGCACCAGCAGCGGCGGTATTACCGCCGCCGTCCATTTCGCCAGTTGCCAGAAATGCCCCCCGCGCATCTAAATTCAGGACGGCTGCAGGTCGTACTGCTTGAGCAAATCGTAAAGCGTCGGCCGACTGATCCCGAGCATCTTGGCGGTGCTGGAAATATTACCCTCGCTGCGCGCCAGCGCATGACGGATGACCTTGCGATCCGCCGCCTCGCGCGCCGTCTTGAGATTCAGCGCAGTGGCTGCCTGCTCGCCCGGGTCGGCAAGGTCGAGATCGCTGGCGCTGACCAGTTTCTCGTCCGCCATGATGACCGCGCGCTTCACGCGGTTCTCCAGTTCGCGCACGTTGCCCGGCCAGCCCCAGGCGTCGATCGCCGCCAGCGCATCCGCAGAGAAACCACGCACGCGCGGGTTCATCTCCTTGGCGTAGCGGGTCAGGAAGGCCTTGGCGAGCAGCGTCGGGTCGCCCGGGCGTTCGGAAAGGCTGGGAATGCGCACCACGATCTCGGCCAGGCGATAGAACAGGTCTTCGCGGAACCGCCCTTCCGCGATCATCCCTTCGAGGTTCTGGTGAGTCGCGCAGACGACGCGGGTATCGACGGGAATGGACTGACGGCTGCCCACACGCTCGATCACCCGCTCCTGCAGGAAGCGCAGCAGCTTCACCTGCAACTGCAAGGGGATGTCTCCCACTTCGTCGAGGAACAGAGTGCCGCCCGCTGCCTGCTCGATCTTGCCCGGCGTGGTCTTCACCGCGCCGGTGAAGGCGCCTTTTTCATGGCCGAACAGTTCGCTTTCGAGGAGATTTTCCGGGATCGCGGCGCAGTTGATGGCAACGAACTCGCGCTGGGCGCGGCCGCTGGCCTCGTGAAGTCCGCGCGCCAGCAGTTCCTTTCCGGTGCCGCTCGCGCCCAGCAGCATGACCGAGACGCTGGTATTGGCGACACGCTCGATTGTGCGCGCAACCTTGACCATTTCCGGCGCGGCCGTGATCATTCGGCCAAGCACTTTCTCATCCCTCTCCACCTTGCTGGCGAGACGGCGGTTCTCGTCCTCCAGCCGGTGCAGATGGAGAGCCCTGCGCACGATGTGCCCCAGCGCGTCGATATCGACAGGCTTCTGGTAGAAGTCGTAAGCGCCCCGTGTGATCGCCTGCAGCGCGCTTTCCCGCGCGCCATGGCCGGATGCGACGACCACTTTGGTATCGGGCTTCAGCGCCATGATCTCGTCCAGGACTGCGAAGCCCTCGGTCGTACCGTCCGGGTCCGGCGGCAGGCCGAGGTCGAGCGTCACCACATCGGGCATCTCGGACCGAAGCAGCGCGATGGCGCTTGCACGATCCCCGGCGACGAAGACCTCGAAATCCTCGTAGGCCCACTTGAGCTGCGCCTGAAGCCCGGCGTCGTCCTCGACGATGAGCAGCTTGGGCAGAGATTCAGTCATCAGGCCACCTTCTCGGCGTAATTCGGATAGATGTCAGTCGCTGCCGCCAGCGGCAGGCGCACCGTGAAACGAGAACCGAGGCCTTCGCGCGACTCCACATCGAGGCGGCCGCGCATGGCGCGCACCAGCTCGCGCGCCTCGAAGGCGCCAATGCCGAAGCCCCCCGACTTGGTCGAGACGAAGGGCTTGAACAGGCGGTTGCGCACGAAGTCGGCGCTCATGCCGGTGCCGCTGTCGAGCACCTCGAAGCGCGCATTGATCCCCTCCACCGCCAGCGACAGGAATACTGGACTGGCGGGCTCACTCGCATCGACGGCGTTCTGGACGAGATGGACGAGCACCTGCTCAAGCGAATGGCGACTGGCGGTGATCAGGACATCGCGAGACTCGGCAAGGACCACGTGCGGGTTGCCCTTGAAACGCTCCATCACGAGGCCAAGCACATCCGTCGCGGCAACCTGCTCGACGCGGTCCACGCCGCCCGCCCCATAGCGCGAGAGACGCGCCAGCAGGGCATTGAGCTTGTCCGAAGAATTGCGCAGCGTCACCAGCATGTCGGCGCGGAAAGCGGGCTTCTCGGCGTGGAGTTCGGCATTACGGGCGAGAAGGCTGAACTGGCTGGCGAGGTTTTTGATGTCATGCATCACGAACGCAATGCGGCGATTGAAGTCCTCGAACCGCGCTGATTCAGCCAGCGCCAGCTGGCTGGCGTTCTCCGAAAGATAGCTCGCGACCTGCTGACCGATCACGCGAAGGAGATCGAAATCCTCCCAGTCGAACTTGCGCCTCAACTGAGGGCGGGCAAGCACCACCATGCCGACCAGGCGGTCGTAATGGACGAGCGGGATCATCGCCCAGGCACGGGCATGGTCGATCAGCCAGCCCGGAATCGTGGCATCGCTCTCGCGTCCTGCCCGCACATCGTCGAGGTCGGCGATGTAGCCGGTGTTTTCGAAATGGGCGATGTCATGGACCGGAAGCGCGACGGCGGGCACCTCGATCTCGCGCCAGTTCCAGCGGGCGGCGAGCGTCAGTTCGCCATGCTCGCCGGGTGTCAGCAGCAGGCCCGCCGGGCTCCCGAAGACGTCGGCCATCGACTGAACGACGCGCTCGCCGAGCGGTGCGCTCTGGTCCGAGCCGATGGTGCGGGTGAAGCGCAACCATTCCTCGCGGTAATCGTAACGGTGCTGAAAGAAGTGCTTGGCGAGCATGACCTTGAACCAGGCGCGCACTCGCCGCGACGGCAGCACCACGAGCGCGAAGGCGCTGCCCAGCGTCAGGAATGCCAGTTCGACCAGCCGCGCGAAATCACCACCGGCGTAGGACAGCCACTGCGCCACCGCGACCATGGCGACGAGGTAGACGCCAATGACCAGCAGCGAAAAAGTCTGAAAGGTCACCGCGCGCGACGGGCGCAGGCGCAGGTCGTCGCGGTTCCTGGCTCCGCCGATGGCGATGCACACCGCGACGGCGATTGCGGGCAGGCCGCGCAGAGCTGCGATTTCCCGTGGCCACTGCCCGGCGAGATAGGCGATCGTATAAAGATTGAGGTCGAAGGCCCAGAGCAGGGCCAGCCCCATCGCCGGCCACCGCAGCGCAGCGCGCGATTCACGCGGGGCGCCCGCATAGAGGTTGTGAGCGAGCACCAGGCCGCCAACCGTCACCAGCAGGCGGAACATCACGTTGAACTCGAACGCGATGGTCAGGACGTCCTGATTGATCTCCAGCCGTGACAGGCCGGAATTGACGGCGAGGTGGACGATTTCGACCACGCCCAGCGCGAAGATCACCGGACGGATCGGCGCTACGCTGGAATCCCGTCCATCGCTGGCGAAGAGACGGTAGATCACCACCAGCCAGGCAAGGTTGCGTGCGCTTTCCGACAGCGCGGGCGCGAAAGTCACTTCCGGTGTTCCGATACCGAAAGCGCAGGCGAGGCTCCACAAGGCCGTGAAGATCAGCGCGACGACCATGGCCGTTCCCGCTGCCCCGAACCGGTCGCGACGCGAGAACAGCCAAATGGCGATGCTCGCCAGTGCGATGGCCCCCGTCAGGTCGAGCCCGACGCCCATCGTGGCCCATACCGCCGACGCCTTCATCATCGCGCGCCCTCGCTCCAGAGCACGACGCGCAGCGTCTGCAAGATGATCAGGAAGTCGAGGAAGGGCGTATAGTTCTTGGCGTAATAGAGGTCATATTCGAGCTTGTTTCGCGAATCCTCGATCGAGGCGCCGTAGGGATAGTTGATCTGCGCCCAGCCGGTTATTCCCGGCTTCACCATGTGACGTTCGGCATAATAGCGCAGCTGGTCCTCCAGATCGGCGACGAATTCCGGGCGCTCGGGTCGCGGGCCGACGAAGCTCATTTCGCCCTTGAGGACGGTCCAAGCCTGCGGCAGTTCGTCGATGCGGACCTTGCGGATGAATTTGCCGATGCGGGTTACGCGCGGGTCGTCCTTGGATGCCCACTGCGCGCCTGCAGCCTCCGCATCGGTACGCATGGAGCGCAGCTTGATGACGTCGAAATGCTGGCCGAACAGGCCTACGCGCGGCTGGCGATAGAAGGCCGGTCCCCGGCTATCGACTTTCACCAAAAGCGCGAAGATCAGGATGACCGGCGCGGTCACCGCCAGCAGCACCAGGCTGACGGCGATGTCGAACACGCGCTTGGCCACGCTGGAGATCGCCCGGCCGGACGAAAATCCGTCGGAGAAGATCAGCCAGCTCGGGTTGACGGTGTCGAGATCGACGCGGCCCGTCTCGCGCTCGAGGAAGCTGGAGAACTCGTTGACGTGCACACCTGCGGTCTTGATGCGCAGCAGGTCCTTGAGCGGCAGCGCGTTGCGGCGCTCTTCCAGGGCAAGCACGACTTCGCTGACGCCCAGATTCTCGACGTAGCGGGTAAGGTTGTTGATCGCCGAGCGGGAAATGGCTTCCTCGACTACCGGCACACTCTCGCTCATCGCGACATAGCCAACGATGGCGAAGCCGCTTTCAGGCCGTTCGCCCAGCATCCGCAGGCGCTGCGCCCGCTCGCCTGCGCCCAGCACGAGGACGCGGCGGCGAAAGGCGCTGGTGCCCAGGAAACCGCCGAGCAGCAGCCGGTTGGCGATCATCAGCACGATCGCAAAGGCCATCGAATAAGCCAGCGTCGAGCGCCAGAAGTTCTGCCCGCCGACGAGGAAGTCCACGAAGGAGAGCGCAATGACGCCCAGCGAGATCGCGACCAGCAGCCGCGCCGCTGCAAAGCGCATCGACCGCAGCGAGTCGGCGCCGTAGACTCCCACCGCCACCATCGACAGCGAGATCACCGTGGCGAAGGCCCCGTGGGCGATCAGCCGGTCGGCCAGCGGCGCCGGATCTATGCCGATCTGCTGCGCGCGCAACCTCCATGAGGTCTCGTTGGCGGCTGCCAGCAGCAGCACATCGACCAGCCAGAGCAGCACCACGGCGTGCGGAATATAGTGTTTGAACAGACGAATCATCGTCGCTTACGCCATCCTTCGTGGCCGAATTCCGGCACTCGAACGATGGCCTAGGCTAAAGGCGTAAAATGTCGGTTACCTTGACACGTGCGCCAATAAAATCAGTATTTTTGCCGAAAATGCTCGGCCGGGTGTTGTCGGAGCATCTTACATTCCCGGCTTCCCCATCAGGCGCAGCGCCGTCAGCGTGAGCGCCTGCGCGCCCGACGCGATGACCTTGTCCGCCTGCGGAGCCCAAAACGGGCTGTGCAGCGAGGGCATCGGCGGACCACCGGCCTTCGCCGCCGCCAGCTTCGCCAGATCGGCCCCGCCGACCCAGAAGATCACCGACTTGATGTGCGCCTCGTCAGCGCGGCGGAATTCACCGAAATCCTCACCGCCCATGGCCGAAGGCGTGATGACCACGTTGTCCACGCCCATCGTGCTCCTGAGATCGGCCACGGCTTCTTCGACGAACTCGGGCGTGTTCCATGTCGCGCGGGTATGGGGCTCCTTAACGGTGACCTGCGGCATCAGGGCATCCGGCACACCCGACGCAATCGCCTCGCCGCGCGCGACCCGGGCGATTCCGTCGAGCAACCGCGTGCGCGTCTCGTCCGAGTAGCTGCGCACCGTCAGTTCCAGCCTCGCCTGATCGGAGATGATGTTGTGCTTGGTCCCCGCATGGAACGAGCCCACCGTCACCACCACCGGGTCGAGTGGATTGCTCTCCCGGCTCACCAGCGTCTGCAGCTTCATCACGATGGCGCTGGCAAGCACGATCGGGTCGCGCGTGGTCTGCGGATAAGCGCCATGCCCGCCGACCCCTCGCACCAGCAGGTCGACGCTGTCCACGTTGGCGAGCCCCCAGCCCTTCGCCGCGCCGACGACGCCTGCGGCCAGTTCGGGCGTATCGTGGAACGCCAGCGCGTAGTCGGGCTTGGGGAAGCGCGTGTAGAGCCCGTCCTTGAGCATCTCCAGCGCGCCCAGCCCCATTTCCTCGGCAGGCTGGCCGATCATGACCAGGGTGCCGAACCACTCCGCCTTGCGCGCGGCCATGAGGCGCGCCGTCTCTATCCACGCGGTCATATGGGTATCGTGACCGCAGGCGTGCATGATGCCGCTTTCCACGCCCGCCGTTGAAGTCCCGCGCTTCACGGAGGCGAAGGGCAGCCCGGTCTGCTCGACGACCGGGAGGCCGTCCATGTCGGCGCGGATGAGAACCGTCGGCCCGGCTCCGTTCTTCAGGACCGCGACGATCCCGGTGCGACCGACCTTCTCGGTGACCGTGAAACCGGCCTTGCGTGCGGCATCGGCCATGATCTTCGCGCTGCGCACTTCCTGGAAGCTGAGTTCGGGATTGGCGTGCAGATTGCGGTAGGTCTCCATCAGCCCCGGCAGATCGCGCGCCACCGCATCGGCGACCGGCTCTGCCATCGCAGTGGAGGAGGCGCTCGCAAGAACGCAGGCGGAGGCGAGGAGAAAGGTGCGCATGGACGAAGGCTACGTCAGCCGCGCACCCTCCGCAATCGGTCAGGCGATTCCACCCGCCACCATGAAGTTTTTCTCATAGGCCCGATAGAAACTTCACATCGACATTCTCTACCTTATGAGTAGATTGATCCTCGAAGCGCAGGGTTCGCCTGTTCTTCCGCGGCATTTGATGGCTGTCAGCTTGCTCCGCGTCACCAACCGCTAAAGCGCACGAAACCGCAAGGCGACAACGCCGGCTTCGTGCCTCCCGATGGAGATACGAAATGCTCAACTCGATTCCCCGCATCACTTCGCAAGTCCTGCGCGCCCGGCCCGGCACCGACACGCGCCTGCCGCATCCCTCGTGGCGCGGTGCATTCGACGCGCCGCCGGGAGGCGGAGCGGCCACGATCCGCAGCGCGGGCGATTTCTGGTCGCGCCTCGGCCTGTGAGGCTTCTGCAATTACCCCATCGGGCGGCATCGAAATCCACATCTCTCCAGCTGGAGTTCGATGTCGCCCGTTAACATCACTTGTGACACAGTAGGCCCGTGAAGACTGCCCTCATCATCCGCCACGTTCCCCACGAAGGGGTCGCCGGCTATCGCAAGCCCATCGAGGACGCCGGCTACGAAGTCAGCCGGATCGACGTCACCGACCCGGAATTTTCCACGCTCGACCTGCGCGAGCCGGACCTGCTCATCATGATGGGCGGGCCGATGGGCGTCTACGAGCAGGATCGCCACCCCTGGATCGGCTGCCAGCTGCGCCGCCTCGCGCTGCGACTCGAAGCGGACCGGCCGACGTTGGGCGTGTGCTTCGGCGCGCAGATGATGGCGAGCGCGCTCGGCGCGACGGTGTTCCCCGGTCCGGCCAAGGAAGTCGGCTTCCACCCCGTTCAGGTTCACGAGCACGCCGCCGACAGCCCTCTGCGCCATGTCCGCGACGTCCCGGTGCTGCACTGGCACGGCGACACCTTCACCAAGCCCGAAAGCGCCGAATTCCTCGCCTCGACCTCGCTCTACGAGCATCAGGCATTTCGCCGGGGCCGCAACCAACTGGCGCTGCAGTTCCATGCCGAAATGGGCGAGGACCCGCGCTTCGACGCCTGGATCGACCAGTGGCCGGAGGCCGTCGTCGAGGCCGGAGGCTGCCCGCAGGCTCTCCGTCAGCGGCACGACGAACTCGGCCCCGGCGCGGTCGCCGCAGGCCGCGCGATGATCGCCGACTGGCTACGCGGCCTGAACTAGCCGTACCGCCCGATTCGCGCGACGCTCCGGCTGGCGGCGAGGGCGCAGCGGGATTACTCTGCCGCCATGGCTGACGGTATTCTCACACGGCGCTCGATGAACTGGCGCGCTTTTCCCCGCGCTCTCGCCGGGTTCTTCCCGGTCGGCGTCTTCGCACTCGTGCTGCTGTGGATGATGGGCGAGTGGGGCGTCCTTGGCGGCATGATCGCCGGGACCTTGCTTGGCGCCGTGGCCGCATGGGCTCTGACGCGGCTGATCGCGGCCTACCCGCTGGTGCAGTGGGTGGCGGCGATTGTCGTCGCGCTGTTGCTGGCCCTCGTCGCCGCCTCACTCTTCTGAGGACGATCGGAGGAAGTGGTGCCCCTGGCCCGACTCGAACGGGCACGCCTTTCGACAAACGATTTTGAGTCGTTCGCGTCTACCATTCCGCCACAGGGGCACGGAAACGAGGCGCGACGCTTAGACGGCACTTCGTCAGGGTTCAAGCCCGTTCAGAAGATCCAGTCCATCGCGACGTGGAGAAGACGCGATTTCATCGCCCCCTTGCGCGATCCGATCGTCCCGATCTCGAAGCTCGGGCCGTCCTCGTCGGTCTGATAGGTCAGCTTGAGCCGGGTCTTCTCGGGCTTGAGCAGTTCGATCTCGCCCACTGCCTGCGATCGCAGCGAGGTGCGCGCATTGGCCGGGGGTACGGCGGTCAGATCGAATGGCCTCGCTTTCGCCAGTGGCACCGGCTGCTCGGCAAAGGCGGTCGAAGGCATCGCCGCAACAAGCAGCGCAAGAGCGCAACGACGAGGGACATGGCGTTCCATGTCCCAGAGTTCTACACCCGTTTGCGGAAAATTCCGCGACGGTTTCGTTTCAGTTCAGAGAATCACCCCCTGAGACACGCCGAAACGCGCCTCAGGGACGATAAAATCACGCCTTGAGAGCAGTCGCGACGATCTTGTGCAGCCGCGAGTGCAGCACGTCGTTGCCCGCGAGGATTTCGGTGTCGCAGATCGGGTTCGAACGCCCCTTCCAGTCCGACACGAAACCACCGGCCTCGCGCACGAGCAGGCAGCCCGCCGCCGTATCCCAGGGCTTGAGGTCCGATTCCCAGAAACCCTCGTAGCGGCCCGAGGCCACCCACGCGAGATCGAGCGCGGCCGAACCAAAGCGGCGGATGCCCGCCACCTGCGGCGCGAGGCCGTGGTAGATCTTGGTCCAGACGCCGTGGTCGCCGTGGCCCGCGAAGGGAATGCCCGTCGCGATCAGGCTCTCGTCGAGGTGACGGCGTGAGGACACGCGCAGGCGGCGGTCGTGCAGCCATGCGCCGCGCGCCTTCTCGGCCCAGTAGCTCTCGTCGGTGACCGGGTTGTAGATCAGGCCGGCAGTGACCTCACCCCAGCCCTTGCCGTCCAGGCGCGGCTCCTGCACCGCGATCGAGATCGCGAAGTGCGGGATGCCATGGAGGAAGTTGGTCGTGCCGTCGAGCGGATCGACGATGAAGCGCGGCTTGGTCGGGTCGCCCTCGATCTCGCCGGCTTCCTCGAAGAGATAGCCCCAGTCCGGCCGCGCGGCGCGCAGTTCGTCCCAGATGGTGCGCTCGGAAGCCTGATCGGCCTTCGACACGAAGTCCGCAGGGCCTTTCCGGCTGACCTGCAGGTGCTCGATTTCGCCGAAGTCGCGACGCAGGCGGTTGCCGGCCTTGCGGGCGGCCTTCTCGATGACGCGGATGAGACCGGAAATGGCGGCCATGACTTTACTTCACTCCTGTGGGCCGATGTCGGCCCCGATTGTCAGCGACCTTGCGGCGCGGGTTTGGCGGGGGCCGCGCCGGCGGCGGGGGCAGTCGGCTGGTAGCCGCAGATGCGGGCCATGACGCTCAGCAGTTCGCTGGGGTTGTCGCGGCTGATCTTGCCCGCGTTCTCGGCGATCACCTTGTCCATCGATTCGGTGATCTTGCCGAGCGAATTGTCGTAGATGCAGCCGACGAGCGCGCCCTTGACCGGTTCCTCGATCTTGTCCGACTGCAACCCGCTGATGAGCACCTTGAGGTAGAGCATCGCGTGCTGCGCCTGGGAGTCGCCACCGGCAGGCGCCGCAGCGGCGGGCTTGGCGGCGCTCTTCGCAGCGGCCTTGGGGGCAGCGGCATAGGCGACGGACGAGGTTCCCGCGATCGCCAGAGCGGCGGTCGCGACGGTAAGGGCGAGCTTGTTCATTCAGTCTGCCTTCTTCACGTAAGTCTTTTCATAGACGTCCACGATGATGCGCGTGCCGCTTTCGATGTGCGGCGGCACCATCACGCGCACGCCGTTGTCGAGCACGGCGGGCTTGTAGCTGGACGAGGCGGTCTGGCCCTTCACCACGGCATCGGCTTCGACGATGGTGGCTTCGACCTGCTCGGGGAGCTGGACGGAGATCGGGCGTTCTTCCCACATTTCCAGGCTCACCTGCATGCCGTCCTGAAGGAAGGCTGCGGCATCGCCCAGAAGGTCGGCGGGGAGCGAAATCTGATCGTAGTTCTCGGTGTCCATGAACACCAGGTCATCGCCCTCGGCGTAGAGGAACTGGAAGTCCTTGGTGTCGAGGCGGACGCGCTCGACGGTGTCGGCGCTGCGGAAACGCACGTTGGTCTTGCGGCCGTCGATCAGGTTCTTCATCTCGACCTGCATGAAGGCGCCGCCCTTGCCCGGCTGGGTGTGCTGGGTCTTGGCGACCTTCCAGATACCCTTTTCGTATTCGAGAATGTTGCCGGGACGGATATCGACGCCACTGATCTTCATGGGTTTTGGCCTTCAGGATGGGAAAGAGCTTGATCGCGGGGCCACGGCAGGCGCGACCCTCGAAAGGATGCGCCCTTAGACGAGGTCGCGAGGCATGGCAATTGCTTCGCGCCGATGCTAGCTGAATGCCATGAAGCGTGCCTCCCTTCCCGTCGTGCTGTTGGCGCTCGTCGCCGGCTGCGCCTCCGCAGATACTGCCCCGCCTCCAGTGAGTGGCGGGCTGATCTCAACCCTGCCGATCGGCACCTACACGTGCGAGATGGCGGGCGATGCGGGCGGCCTCGTCGGCAAGCCCCTGCCCGACTACGAGTTCCGCGTGGTCAATGCCTCGGCCTACAAGGCGGGCGGCATTCGCGGCAGCTACCTGCTGACCGGCGACTACGTGACGATGACCGGCGGCAAGCTCAAGGGCCTCAAGCTCCACCGGCTCAAGGACACTTATCTGCGCAAGGTCGAGGACAATGGCAGCGACGGCGAAATGCGCTGCGTGCGCAGCTCGCGCCGCTGATCGCTCCGGCGGTTTGCCCTTGAGATAGGGCAGCCTTAGCTCTCGGAAAAACTCCGGGAGCAGGCGATGGAACTTCAACTGCAGGGCAAGGTCGCGATCGTCACTGGCGCGACCGCGAACATCGGCCGCGCCGTCGCGCTGGATCTCGCGGCAGAGGGCGCCATTCCCGTCCTCGTCGGCCGCGACCATGCTGCAGGCGCAAGGCTGATCGCCGACTGCAAGGCACGCGGGGCACCCGACGCGGTGTTCGTGGCGGCCGACATGCTCGACGCGACATCTCCTGCAAGGGTTCTGGAAGCCGCCGAAGCGCTCGGTCCGGTCGCAGTGCTCGTCAACAATGTGGGCGGCAACGTCGATCAGGGGCTCTTCGTCGATTCCGATCCGTCGAAGTGGATGGCCGACATCGACCTCAACTTCGGCACCGTGCTGCGCATGACTCATGCCGTGCTGCCGGGCATGATCGCACGCAAGGCCGGGGCGATCGTCAATGTCGGCTCCACCGCCGCGCTGGTCGGCGATTACATGCTGCCGGTCTACTCGGCCGCGAAGGGCGCGGTGCACAGCTTCACCGTCGTGCTCGCCAAGGAGGTCGGTGCACACGGCATCCGCGTCAACTGCGTCGCGCCTTACGCCACCATCCCGACAGATCCGGCCAGCCTCAGCGCCGGCAGCCGCTTCAATCCCGAAACCGGCCTGTTCTCCAGAGGCGCCGCGAGCGTCAGCGAGGATGACCGCGCCTTGCGCCAGCGCCGGACGTTCGTAGGCCGCCCCTTCGCGAATCCTGAAGAGATGGCGGCGATGGTCACGTTCCTCGCCTCTGCACGGGCCAGCTTCATTACCGGGCAAGTCTATGCCGTGGACGGCGGGGCGCTGCTCTGATTTCACGACGGGAGGGGAAGACATGACGATAGACCAGGCCGCGCTGCAGGCCCTCATAGACAAGGATGCGATCCGGGAACTGGTGCTGCTCTATTCGCGCGCCATCGACCGGCAGGATATCGCCCTGCTGGGCGACCTCTACACGCAGGACGCGACCGACACCCACGGCGACAGCTTCGATGGTTCGGCCGAGGATTACTGCGCTTTCATCGCCCAGGCCTTTCCGCACATGCCCTATTCGGGCCATCACGTATGCAATCACCTGATCGCGGTGGATGGCGATACCGCCAGCGGGGAAGTCTATGGGCTCGCCTGGCACCTCATCCCCACGCGCGAAGGGGGACGGGAAGAGGACTTCATGGCTGTGCGCTACATCGACAACTACCGTCGTTGCGCGGACGATCGCTGGCGCTTCTCGAAGCGGGTCGTCACTTACGACTTCAAACTGCGCCGCCCTTTCGATGGCGGCGGCCTGCTGGGTCTTGCAGAGCGCGACCCGAGCTATGCCGAATGTCTCCAGCCGCTGTTCCGACGCGGCCCGCGCACCTGAGGCGCTTTCTTCGCCGGGCGCATGCATCCTTTTCCCGACTGGCTCATTGCTAGGCCGACAGGGCGCGCCGCCCGGCCGGAGGGACAAAGATGCCAGCAAGCGTGAAGATCGGCATTCTCAACGACATGGCCGATCTTACCGGGCGTGACGACGATATCCCGACACCCGGAGACCTGACCGACTGGCTGGAACGCGAGATAGACGCCGTGCGTGAGGCCGGCCGCCTAGAGGCCGACATCGAGTTCGTGCATGCCTACGCGCTCGGGCTGCCGTCAGGAACTGCGGAGGCGGTCGAGCAGGCCTATCGCCAGCTTGCCGAGGCGGGCGTAAGCCTGATCGTCGGCCCTGCCATTGGCGACAATGCCCTGTTGGCGACGCCCCTTGCCGAGCGACTGCGCATTCCCACGATCAACTGGGCCGGCGCCGAACGTGCGCGAGGCCGCTGGATGTTCCAGCATCAGGTCGGCAGCCACGAGGACGAATCGCTGGTGATCGCACGCCAGATGGCCAGCCTCGGGCGAAAACGGCTGGCCGTGGCCTACGACCTCTCGCCTATCGGCACCCGACACCTGAAGTACCTGGACGGCGAGGCGCGCGTTCTCGGCATGGAAATCGCCGCGAAAGAGGGCATCTCGCCGCTGGCCGACGACGCGAGCGTCGCGGTGGCGGCGCTGCTGGACGCCGCGCCTGACGGGATAGTCTATCTCGGCCTCGGCCTGTCGGCTCCCCCGGTATCGCGGGCGCTGGACCGTGCCGGTTGGGATGGGCCGCGCATCATGAACACCGCAGGATTGCGTGGGTATCACGGCGATTTTGCCCATGCCTGCAATGGCTGGCTCTACATCGACATGCATTCGGACGGGAATACCACGCTGAAGGCCGTGATGGAGCGGATCGACGCGCCTTGCCGGCAGGCGCTGGCGGTGGCCAAGGGGCACGATATCGGCCGCCTAGTCGCCGAAGGTCTCGCACGGGCGAGCGATTTCACGCGCGAAGGAGTGCGACTGGGCCTGGAGCAGGTGAAATGGCTACCGGCGGCGGAAGGGCACGAAGGCACCCTCCTTGGCTTCGGCGTGCACGACAGAGGCGCCCTGCACGGACGTTATCTTGTTGTTCGTCAATGGCTTGGAGGTGAAACCCGCGAAGTTGCCGCATAAGCGCACCTAACGGCACTCAGCGGCACCCAACGCTACCACAACCTGCCGGAAGGTGACCTCAGGCGCCGACAAGCCCGCGAATGGCGCTCTCGAACAGCCCCCGCCCGTCAGTGCCGCCGTGAGTCGCCTCGATCGCGCGTTCCGGGTGGGGCATCATGCCCAGCACGTTGCCCGCATCGTTGAGGACACCCGCGATCGAACGCGCCGACCCGTTGACCTCTTCCGCATAGCGAAACGCGACGCGGCCCTCGCCCTCGAGGCGGTTCAGCGTCTCTTCGTCAGCGAAGTAGTTGCCGTCGTGGTGCGCCACCGGAACACGGATCACCTGGCCCACCTCATAAGCGGAAGTGAACAGCGACTGCGCGTTGGCCACTTCGAGGCCGACTTCGCGGCACACGAAGTTGAGGCCGGCATTGCGCAGCAGTGCGCCCGGCAGCAGGCCGCTTTCGGTCAGCACCTGGAAGCCGTTGCACACGCCGAGCACCGGCACGCCGCTTTCGGCCGCCGCGATCACCGCCTGCATGATCGGCGAACGCGATGCGATCGCGCCGCAGCGCAGGTAATCACCGTAGGAGAAGCCGCCCGGAACGGCGATGAAGTCGAGGCCCTCGGGCAGTTCGCTGTCGCCGTGCCAGACACGGTGCGGCGCGAACCCCGAGACCTTCTCCAGCGCCACCGCCATGTCGCGGTCGCAGTTCGAGCCGGGGAAGGTGATGACGGCGGAGTTGAAGGCCATCAGGCGGCCACCTTCTCGATGCGGTAGTTCTCGATCACCATGTTGGCGAGGAGCTTGCGGCACATGTCGTCGATCGCCTCGTCCGAGACGGTTTCGGCGACGTCCAGTTCGAACAGGCGGCCGGCGCGCACGTCGTTGACGCCGGAAAAGCCGAGGCCCTCCAGCGAGTGGTGGATCGCACGACCCTGGGGATCGAGCACACCGGGCTTGAGGCTGACGTGGACGCGGACTTTCATCTGGCGGGCCTTTCGCGTGAGAGCGGGCAGATTCGTTGGCAGCGCCTATGGCTCTTTGGACGCGCGGGGGCAAGGTTGAACGCAGTGTTGAATGCGGGATGGCGACCTGCCATCACCATGCGATGAGCACCGGACGTTCCATTTCCTTCACCGATCAGGTCGCCGTCGTCACGGGCGCGGGCACCGGCCTTGGCCGCGCCTATGCGCTCGAACTGGCGCGACGCGGCGCGAAAGTGGTAGTCAACGACCTTGGCGCCGCGCGTGACGGTTCCGGTCAGTCCGATGCCGCGCTCGGCGTCGTCGAGGAAATCCGCGAGGCCGGTGGCGAGGCCATGGCCGATGGCGGCGACGTCTCCGACTACGCGCAGATGGAAGCCATGGCGGCGCGCGCAAAGGAAACCTGGGGCGGCATCCATGTCCTCATCAACAACGCGGGAATCCTGCGCGACCGGACTTTCGCCAGGATGGACCCCGCCGATTTCGAACTGGTGGTGCGCGTCCACCTGCTTGGCAGCGCCTTTGCCACCAAGGCCGTATGGGAAACCATGCGCGAGCAGAACTACGGCCGGGTGCTGATGACCACCTCCTCGACCGGGCTCGGCGGCAACTTCGGACAGGCGAACTACGGCGCCGCCAAGGCGGGCGTGCTCGGCCTCGCCCGGACGCTGCGGCTGGAGGGCGCCAAGTACGGCATCCGCGTCAACACCATAGTACCGACCGCCGGCACCCGGATGACCGCCGACATCTTCCCCGAAGAGGCCTACAAAGCGTTCGAGCCGGGCAACGTCGTACCGGCGGCCGTGTTCCTGGTATCTTCCGAAGCCCCCACCGACGCCATTCTCGCGGCGGGCGGCGGGGTGTTCCAAGGCACGTGGATCACCATGAACGACGGCATGCTGCTGCCCGAAGGCGCCCGCAGCGCCGAAGACGTGGCTGCCGCCTGGCCGCGCATCTCGGACCGGACCCGCGATCATGTCTTCGAGACCGGCATGGACCAGGCCCATCATGCGTTGTCCATGCTGGCAAAGGCAGCGGATTGAGAAGGCAGCGGATTGACTTGCCGCAATCGCCATTGACGAACCATGGCGCGCTGGGCAGCCTCCCGCCGGATCACGAAGGATAAAGCCTTGTATTCCGAAGACGACCTGCAATCCGCCGTCACGGCCGGGGCAATCAGCGCGGAGGCCGCCGAGGCCCTTCGCGCCCATGTTTCCGCAACGCGCATCGCGCCGATGGCGGATGAGGAAAACATCCGTCTCGTCACCAGCTTCAACGACATATTCGTGGGGATCGCCTGCCTGCTGGTGATCTTCTCCGGCATCTACGCGACCGGCGCGGGTGACCGGCACTGGTGGATGGGCGGCCTGCTCATCGCCATCGCCAGCTGGCTTATGGCGGAAATCTTCACCCGGAAACGGCGCATGGCGTTGCCCTCGATCATCGTGCTGGCCGCGTTCGTCGTCGGCCTCGGGCTGTTCGCGGGAGCGCTTGTCGCGGAGGCGCTGCCGCCGCATCAGGTGCCGGTCCATTACGACTTCAACGGCCACCGGGAAGTATGGCACCGGATGGAGCGCTATCCCTGGCAGGACGCAGCGATCGCCCTGAGCGCCGCCGTGGCGGCCGGGATCGGCGCCCTGCTCCACTGGCTGCGCTTCCATGTCGCCATCACCGTCGCCGCCGGAACCGCAGCCATCGTGCTGCTGCTGCTCTCGACGGTCGCATGGGCCACCGGCCAGGAGCTCAAGACCAACCCCGCCCTCGCGCCGGCGGCTTTCCTGTGCGGGCTGGCCGTGTTCGCATTCGCCATGCGCTGGGACCTGTCCGACCGGGAACGGCGGACGCAGCGTGCCGACATCGCGTTCTGGCTGCACCTGCTCGCGGCCCCGCTGATCGCGCACTCGCTGTTCTACTGGCTGGGCGTGCTGGACGGCAACGACGTCACCCCGGGCCATGCGGCGGGCGTGCTGGTCACTTACGTCGCATTCGCTCTGGTCGCGCTGCTGGTGGATCGACGCGCGCTGCTCGTCTCGGCGCTGATCTACGTTCTGGCGGCGCTGAACGGACTGCTTCGCAATGCGGGCGCCATCGAGATGAACCTGGCCCTTTCGACCCTGTTCGTCGGCGCGGCTCTGCTGGCGTTGTCGGTGTTCTGGACGCCGCTGCGGCGCGCCTTGCTGACGATGGCGCCGGAAAGCTGGCGCCAACGCCTCCCCGCTTCGGCTTAAAAGCTGCGCGAGCGGGAGGACATCGTCATCCCGGCGAAGGCTCGGACCGTTGTGACCATAAAACGCCCCATCATCGAGGCGGCGTCAGTTTCGCCGGAGCCTCGCCGAGACCTGCAATAAGACGAGAGCGGTCCCAGACTTCGCTGGGACGACGGTCTCCACGCCGCGGCCGTTCAGTCCTCGACCACCTTGAGCAGTTTGCGCTCCAGCGGGCTCAGCACGTTCGAAAGCTCGTGCCCGCGCTTGAGCACTTGCCCGACTTCGCCGAACAGCGTCCACATGCCCTGCTTGCCGCGCAGCGCGGGGCGTTTCTCGATCCGGGCCTGAGGGCGCTCGGCGGCGCGGCGAAAGGCGCTGAAACTCGCCGCCTCGCGCGCGAAATCCATCGCGTAGTCGCGCCAGAGCCCTGCCGCGACCATGCGCCCATAGAGATCAAGGATGCGCTGGAGTTCAAGCCGGTCGAACCCGACCTGCGAAGACGCCTGACCGTTATGGCCGCCGGGAAAGGCGATGATGCTGCCGGTAACGGATCCGCCTGCAACCATTCAGCTGGTCATCCCCATAGTCACCAGCGCTCGTTTTCACGCGCGGCGTGCTGACGTTCTGACAGCAATTCCTCGACCTGCGCGCGCAGCAGTGCGACCTGTTGTTCCAGATCCTCGACGCGCTGGGCGCCGCCGGTCGGCTCGCACGGTTCCTTGCAGGGCGTGCCATAGGGCATGAATTCCTTGGTCCAGGTCTCCGCCTTGACCAGCGTGGAACGCGCCTTGAGGCCGATCATTGTCGCGCCCTCGGGCACGTCCTCGGTCACGACCGCGCTGGCACCGATGCGCGCACGGCGGCCGATGGTAACGGGGCCGATGATCTGCGCGCCAGAGCCCACGATCACGTTGTCGAGCAATGTCGGGTGACGCTTGCCGCCGACGCCGTTGGTGGGGTTGGAACCGCCCAGCGTCACGCACTGGTAGATCGTCACGTTGTCACCGATCACCGCCGTCTCACCGATCACGGTGAAGCCGTGGTCGATGAAGAAGTTGCGGCCGATCTTCGCGCCCGGATGAATGTCGATCGCGGTCAGGAAGCGCGCGAGGTGGTTCACCACGCGGGCAAGGAAAAACAGGTCCGCTTCGAACAGGGCATGCGCGATGCGGTGCCAGAAGAGTGCCCAGACGCCCGGATAGAGCAGCACTTCCCAGCGCGAGCGCGGCGCAGGGTCACGTGCCACCACGGAGTCCAGATAGCGGATGATATTACCCAGCATTGCCGGAAATTCCCATCAATCGTTCCACTTTGCAACTTTTGTTGCAAAGCCGCCCTCACATTCAGGTCTGGGCGCCGCCTTTAGTCTCTTCCAGCGCGTCGCGCCAGATGGCCATTGTGGGGGCCGTCTTGCGCTCCAGACTGAGCCGGTCGATGGCGGCGACCAGACGTTCGACGCCCACATGGCTACGGGTACAACGTCCTACAAGATATTGCGTTGCCGAATGATCGAGAACGAGGCCGCGCATTTCGGCATGAACTTCCATGAGCCCGATCAGCATTGCGTCGTCCGGCTCGCCGATCGAAAGGTTCAGCGCGGCGCCGAGCCGAGAGGACAAGTCCGGCAATCGCACCCGCCACCGCTCGGCGTCGCTGTCGCCGACGCCCGGTGCGAAGGGCTTGTCGGCAACGATCAGCAGCGGGCGACCGAGTTCCTGCGCGCGGTTCCAGCGGTGGAACAGCGCGTCCTCCGGCATCCCCTGCGCATCGTCCACCGCATCGCCCGCGCCCGATTCGACGAACCAGCGCGCGAGCAGCGACTTGCCGGAGCGCGGCGGACCGGAGAGGATCGCGGTACGGAAGGGCCACTGGCCCGGCTCCATCAGCGCATCGATCGCAGGCGCGTTGGCCTCGCCGACGACAATGCGCGGCGGACTGTCGCTCGCGGCGGACAGCGGAAGGGCGATCTGTCGCATGACGAGGAACCCTAGCGGCTGATCCTCAGCGAGGTGCCCCCGCCGGAAACCTTCCACCCCTGCCCGCGCAAGGCACCCGCCAGCCGCTCGCCCCCGCCGGAAACAGTGACGCGCATGACCGAGGTGCCGCCGATCGCAAGGCTCACCGTCGCCGCCCCCTGTACGCCCGGCACGCCGCGCACGGCGGCAAGCGCAGCATCGACCGCAGCGGCGTCGGGCGTAGCGAACTGGACGGTCACGGTCTCGACCGGCGCACCCGAGACGTCCTCTGTGCGAATCACCGGCACCGGCGTCGAAACAGCCACGGGCGCCTCGCCCTTGGGCATCAGCTTTTCACGCAGTTCGGCGAAGGCGCGGTCGAGCGCCTCCCCGCCTGCGTTGATCGAGGGATCGGGGCGCAACTCGCCGGTCGCCAGCGCGTCGCGGTAGAGGCCATCGACGCGCGTAACCGCCTCCTCCAGCATGCGCGGCAGGTCCTGCTCGCTGGCGGCATCCATGGTGAAGCCGCCGAGGAACTTGTTGTCCGGGCCATAGCGCGCGGTGAAGGTGCCCTTGATCGGACCGCCGGGCCACTGCCGCTCCAGCCGCGCGACGGGCATCACCACGTCGGAGGCGTCGAACTGGCCAAGCACGGTGCGCCACCACAGGCGGCTGCGGCGTGAGGTCTGTCCGGCGGTGAGAATCAGCGATTCGCCGCCCGAACCGGTCGGGCGCACGTAATCGACAGGGCTGGCGGCGGCCTGGAACTCGGCCCAGGCACGCTGCCACGGCCCGCGCACCTCGAAGACCTGCCTGACGCCGCCCGAATCGAGCACCGGGATCAGCAGCAACGGAGCCGAGCGCGGACCGCTGCCCGCTCCCGCGCCGACATACTGCCCGGCCTTCGCCTTGTCGAAGATGACGCCGAGCGTCGCGATGTACCGCTTCGGGCCGACCTGCTCGTGGCCGATGACCACCGAGGTCACCATGGCATCGATCGATTCGACCGGCATGTCCGGACCGCCCAGCTTCTTCCAGGCTTCCTTTTCCGCGAGTTTCCAGCCGTCGATCCGGGCCTGCGCGCCGGTCTTCGCGGTCACGTCGACGCTGATGCCGTTGACCTGGATATCCTGCGAATTGGCGAGCGGCGCGATGCCGCGATCGCCCTCGATCTGCGCGAGAAGCTGAACGCCGGTGATCGTCGCCACGGCCAGAGCAGCGGCGCCGCCCCACCACAACACAGCCTTGGAAGCGGCACCCTTGCGCATGAATCGCGGGCTCTTGGGAGAAATCGTGATTGCCATGTCGAAACCGGGGGCCTTGTGCCCAATCGATGATGGAAATCCAAGTCACAAAGCGCTAGGCGCGCCGACATGTCCGACGATAACTCCCAGAAGAGCTATAGCTACGAGCAGGCCGGCGTCTCGATCGCGGCCGGTAACGCGCTGGTCAAGGCCATCGCCCCGCTCGCGAAATCCACCGCGCGCCCCGGCGCCGACGCGGAACTGGGAGGCTTCGGCGGCTTCTTCGATCCGCGCGCGGCGGGCTACAAGGACCCGCTGCTGGTCGCCGCCAACGACGGCGTCGGCACCAAGGTCAAGCTGGCGATCGACCACGATCGCCACGACCACATCGGCATCGATCTTGTCGCCATGTGCGTGAACGACCTGATCGTTCAGGGCGCCGAGCCTCTGTTCTTCCTCGACTATTTCGCCACCGGCAAGCTGGAGAACGGCGTCGCCGAGCGCGTCGTCGCCGGCATCGCCGAGGGCTGCAAGATCTCGGGCTGCGCCCTTATCGGCGGCGAGACGGCCGAGATGCCGGGGATGTACGCTGCGGGCGACTACGACCTCGCAGGCTTCTGCGTCGGCGCGGTGGAGCGCGGCGAGCAGCTCACCGGCGACAAGGTCGCGGCGGGCGACGTGCTGCTGGGCCTCGCCTCCTCGGGCGTGCACTCCAACGGCTACTCGCTGGTGCGCCGACTCGCCGAGGACAAGGGCTGGAAGCTCAACCGCCCTGCCCTGTTCGACGCCGACACCCTGCTGATCGACGCGCTGATCGCGCCGACGCGCATCTATGTGAAGAGCCTGCTGCCGTTCATCCGTGCCAAAGACGGAAAACCTGGCCGCATCCACGCCCTCGCCCACATCACCGGCGGCGGTCTGCTGGAGAATATTCCGCGCGTGCTGCCGAAGGGCCTGCATGCCCGCATCGACGCCGATGCGTGGCCGCAGCCGCGCCTGATGGCGTTCCTGCAGGCGCAGGGCAACATCGAGCCGGGCGAGATGGCGCGCACGTTCAACTGCGGTATCGGCATGGTGCTGGCGGTCGCGGCGGACGAGGCAGAAGCGCTCAAGGTGGAACTGGAAGCCGCAGGCGAAACCGTCTTCACGATCGGCGCAATCGAGCCGGGCGAAAAGGGCTGCACCGTGGCAGGCTCGGCCGAGGCATGGTCCGCGCGCGAGGCATGGGAAGCCGTTCACATCGGTTGATCTAGACCGCGTCTCCTCACTCGCTTCGTCATCCTGAACTTGTTCCAGGATGACGGTTCAGGAAAACGCACGGTTCGGGAATTGAACAATGACCCGCCAGAAAGTCGCCGTACTGATCTCCGGAAGCGGCACCAACATGGCCGCGCTGCTCTATGCCAGCCGCGCGGCCGACTGCCCTTACGAGATCGTGCTGGTCGCGGCCAACGATCCCGAAGCAAAGGGGCTGCGCCTCGCCGAAGCAGAGGGCGTGAAGACCTTTGCGCTCAGCCACAAGGGCATGAAGCGCCCCGAGCACGACGCGGCGATGGACGCGGCGATTCGCGCCAGTGGCGCGCAGTGGGTCGCGCTGGCGGGGTACATGCGCATCCTGACGCCGGAATTCGTCGCGGGCTGGGAAGGCCGGATGGTCAACATCCACCCCTCGCTGCTGCCCAAGTACACCGGCCTGCACACGCATGACCGCGCGATCGAGGCGGGCGACAGCCATGGCGGCGTCACCGTCCATCTTGTCACGGCGGAACTGGACGACGGCCCGATCCTCGGCCAGACGCCGGTGGCGATCCTGCCCGGCGACACCGCCGACACCCTTGCGGGCCGCGTGCTGATCGCCGAACACCAGCTCTATTCGCGCTGCCTTGCCGACCTCGTGACGCGCGAGACACGGCCCGAATGGCTGCTGGAGCAAGTGCGCGAACGCGCCGTCGCCCTGCCCGAGAGCGACGAGACGGTCAGTCACGGCATGGCCTGCTTCGGCGTGGTGAAGGGCAAGAAGTTCGCCTACTTCAGCGCCGACCACCACGGTGACGGCCGCGTCGCGTTGCTGGTCAAGATCAGCGGCGCCGACGAACAGGCGATGCTGATCGAGCAGGACGACGACCTCTATTTCCGCCCCGCCTATTTCGGCGACGGCTGGCTCGGCATCCGTCTCGATCGCGGCGACACCGACTGGGAGGCGATCGCCGACTGGCTCTGGCTATCATGGCGAGCGGTAGCCCCCAAGCGCCTCACCGCCTTGATGGATGCCGCCGGACAGTTCTAGAACGTGTAGCCCACCGAAATCTGGACGATCGGATAGACCTTATGGTTGTCCACCTCGTCCTCGATCTCGGCACGTTCGCGGGCAAGGTCTTCCTGGAACAGCGGATTGGTCGCCAGTTGCCCCGTCGCGACGACATCCTCGGTGCGGGGCGTTCCGTGAAGCATCACGCCCGCATCGACGCTCCATGCAAAGCCCCTCTCGCGATTTTTCGCATAACCCAGCGTGAACGTCGGCGCAAAGCGCCGGGCGCGGACCTTTCCCTCGATGGTGCCGATCTCTTCGGGGGTGTAGACCGTCTCGCCGACCCTCACCGCCTCGTTCGGCGTGGCGGTCAGGTCTATCCGGTTGCGGCTGACGCGAAAGCCGGCAGAGAGGCGCAATCCGTTGCGGAACGGATAGAGGTCCGCATTGGCACCCCATGAGCGCAGCTTGAGATCCCCGTGATAGTTGATGTCCTCGACGTCGACATCATGCCCCAACCCGAGGAAAGTCGCGGATACTCGAAGACCGACGATCGGCGAGGGACGAAACCCCACTTCCGGTCCGATGCCCAGCGAACCGCCGGTCGCCGCGATCGTCACGCCGGTCGGCCCGTCCTGAGCCCGGCAGACCGATGGCAGACACGATGCGATGAGCAGCAGGCCGCCCATCCCTGCGATGCATTCGGCTGCGATGCGATTGCCGGCGATGAAATGGAAAGTCATGCGGTCTCCTCAGGCCACCCGCATGATCGATCCTCGCTGCTGATGGTAAACGGAGACTTGAGTCCGCCTTAGGTAGAAATCGGAAATGACGTCAGATTTCCGTGTAATCGACCTGCGGCCTGCTTTCGCGGGTGCCGCGATAGCGCTTGTCGGGGTCCTGCGGATCTCCGGCGATCAGGACGTGGCCGTCGTGCACCTCCACCAGCGTACCGGCGAAGGGGAACCCTTCGAGGCTCCCGTTGACGCGGTAGCTCACGGTATCACCGACCTTGAAGGTCTTTTCATCGAAGTTGAATTCGAATGGGCAGTTCTCGCCCGTCTCGCCCATACCTTGCATCGCGGATCTCCTCTGCCCGGCAGGATACCGCAGTGAGCCGCAATGGATCAAATCGAAACTCCGACGCGAACAGCGCCGTGCCGATGAGTGACCTGCGGGCGCCATGCCGTCAGGGATGCGCCGCCGCGGCCCTGGCCTCGATCGCGCCGCCATGCGGTGCGGTATCCGGGCTTGCGACGCGGGCCATCAGCACCGCTGCAAGAAACGACAAGGATGCCGCTATCAAAACCGTCTTCGCCAATTACCCACCCCTTCATTCAAACCGCGCGGAAGATAGGCAGGCGTTGCTTGCACGCCAAAGAAAAAGGCCGCCGAAACCGGCGACCTTCGTCTTTGTTACCAAGAATTAACCGTCAGCTTCAGCCGACGATCTCTTCCGGCTTGAAGAAGTAGGCGATCTCGATCGCTGCGTTCTCTTCCGAGTCCGAACCGTGGACCGAGTTGGCTTCGATCGATTCGGCCAGTTCCTTGCGGATGGTGCCGGCGTCGGCGTTCTCGGGGTTGGTGGCGCCCATGATGTCGCGGTTACGCTTCACGGCGTCTTCGCCTTCGAGCACCTGCACCACGACCGGGCCGGAAATCATGAACGAAACCAGGTCGTTGAAGAACGGACGCTCGGCGTGGACGGCGTAGAAGCCCTCAGCCTGTTCCTTCGACATCTGGATGCGCTTGGAGGCGACGACGCGCAGGCCGGCTTCCTCGAGCATCTTGGTGACGGCGCCGGTCAGGTTGCGGCGGGTGGCGTCGGGCTTGATGATCGAAAAGGTGCGGGTAACCGCCATGGGACTATTCCTTGGACAAGGGGCGTTATTGTTGCGCGCGCCCCTAGCCGGGAATGGGGATGTCCGCAAGGTGGGCATTGCGGGCTGCTTCGGGGGAATCCCCCTTACTCTTCCGCCTTCTTCGTCCAGCGGCCACCTTCCTGCGCCCAGTATTCCTTCTTCACGCCTTCACGCCCGCGCAAGTCGCGCCAGACCTCGCGCGCCTGCGGCTTCGTTTCGTCGTCGAAGAGATAGAAGGTGCGCTCGAACGGCTCCTCGCCCTCGCACCATACGCCGTCGGCGATGACGAGGAAGCGGGCGCCGTTCGCCGGGTCGGGAATGTCGGACAGGAGGATCGGCTGGCGATCCTCATGCCCCTCGCCCGTCTGGCCGTTGGCGAGGAAGCCGTCGGGCCGGTGCGACCACAGCGCCGCCGAAATCCGGGCGCGCTGCTGCTCGTCGGCGGAGACTACGAGCACGCGCCCCCCGCCCTCGACGATGCGCCGGGCCAGCAGCGGCACGACCGCATGGGCCGGGTCGCGGCTGAGTTCATAGAACATGACCTGCACCCGGCCGCGTCCTTCCGATCAGGCTTCGATCGTGTCGCGCACGAAACGATCGAGCAGGCGCACGCCGAAGCCGGTCGCGCCCTTGTCCCAGGTGGCGCCGGGCTTGTCGGTCCACACGGTGCCCGCGATGTCGAGGTGCGCCCAGGGGGTGTCGTTCTCGATGAAGCGCAGGAGGAACTGCGCCGCCGTGATCGAGCCGCCGAAGCGCGGGCCGACGTTCTTCATGTCGGCGATCGGGCTTTCGATCATCTTGTCGTAGGCAGGCCCCATCGGCATGCGCCAGAGGCGATCGCCCGAGGCATCACCCGCCGCGTTCAACTCAGCCGCGAGACCGTCGTTGTTCGAGAACAGGCCCGCATATTCGTGGGAGAGACTGAGGATGATGGCGCCGGTCAGGGTCGCAAGGTCGATCACCTTGGCAGGCTTATACTCGCGCTGCACCCAGGTCAGCGCGTCGCACAGGACGAGGCGGCCTTCGGCGTCGGTGTTGATGACCTCGATGGTCTGCCCCGACATGGAGGTGACCACGTCGCCCGGACGCTGGGCATTGCCGTCCGGCATGTTCTCGACAAGGCCGCACACGCCGATGACGTTGGCCTTGGCCTTGCGCAGAGCGAGGGCGAGCATAGTGCCGGCCACCGCACCGGCGCCGCCCATGTCCCACTTCATGTCTTCCATGCCGGCTGGCGGCTTGAGGCTGATACCGCCGGTATCGAAGGTCACGCCCTTGCCGACGAAGGCGACGGGCTTCGCGCCCTCTTCACCGCCGAGCCACTCCATGACGAGCAGGCGCGCGGGACGCACCGAACCCTGCGCCACACCAAGCAGCGAGCCCATGCCGAGCGCCGCCATCTCCTTGTCGTCGAGCACGCGAATCTTGAGGCCCGAACCTTCCATGCGCGCCTTGCAGCGCTCCACGAAGCTCTCGGGGTAGATCACGTTGGCGGGTTCGGTGACGAGTTCACGGGTGAACGACACGCCCTGCGCGATCGCCTGTTCGATCTCCCAGACCGCCTCGGTGCCCTCGGGCGCGCCGACCAGCGAGACTTCGGCAAGGGTCGGCTTTGCATCGGCGGCCAGCTTGGTGCGGTAGACGTCATGGCGCCACGAACGGAGATGCGCGCCAAGCAGTGCGCCTGCCGCTTCCTCGGCCGAAAGACCCGCGCCGGTGACGTCGAGCGTCAGCGCCGTCTCGCCGCTGGTGAGGTACTTGGCGACGACGGCTGCGCCAGCCTTTTCCACCGCAGCCTTGCGATCCTTGGCCGAAGCCTCGCCGATACCGGCCAGCGCCACGCGCACGGCTTTGCCGCCGCGCTCGACGAAGCCTTCGAAGACCTGGCCCACCTTGCCGGTGAAACGCGCGCGCTTCGCGCCTTCCGCCAGCACCGCTTCGAGGTCTGCAGGCACCGCGTCCTGATTGACGAGACGCGCGATGACGCCTGAAGCCGACTCATCCGCCGCGCCAAGGAACTGGATCTTCATGGATTCTCCTGGATTTCCCCGGTGAAACGCCGATCTTGTGCGCTTCACCGCATGACTGGATTGCAGTTAGGCACAGGCGATGCGATAGGCAACCCATGCTCCCAGCCGTGCAGACCCCGCTGCAAGCCCCGTTCCGCCGCTTGCGTCCGCTTTCGCTGCACGCGCTCGCCCTCGGAATGGCGGCGTTTTGCGCACCCCACGCCGCTTTTGCGCAGGATGTGGCCCGACCCGTCGATACCGGCCCGATCGTCGGTGCCCCCGCTGCTCCGCCGACCTCTACCGGCGAGACCGAGCCCGTCGCCTTCGAGGCCGACGACGTCCAGTACGAGCAGAACAGCGAAGTCGTCACCGCGACCGGCAACGTCGTCCTGCGCCGCCGTGACGACAAGGGCCAGGTCCAGTCCGTCCGCGCCGACAAGGTCACCTGGAATCGCCAGAGCGGCAAGATCCTTGCCGACGGCAACGTCCGCATGGTCGATCAGGACGGCAATCAGCTCTACACCGAGCAGGTCGAGCTGACCGACGAACTCAAGACCGGCATGATGGAGAACCTGCTCCTCGTCATGCGCGAAGGCGGCCGGCTCGCCGCGCTCAAGGGCGAGCGGATCGCCAACGGCGACGTCATCCTCAACAAGGCGGCCTATACCGGCTGCGACGTCACCGACGATGATGGCTGCCCCAAGAAGCCCAGCTGGCGCATCGTCGCCAGCCGAGTCATCTATTCCGACACGCAGAAGCGCGTTCGCTTCAAGGACGCCCGGATCGAGCTGTTCGGCGTAGTGCAGCTGCCGCTGCTCGGCCTGACCATCAGTACAGACGGCCATGCGGTCTCCGGCTTCCTGATGCCCGACCTCAAGTCGAGCCCGTCGAACGGCATTGAAATCGCGCAGTCCTACTACTGGAAGCTCGCCGAGAATCGCGACCTCACCGGCACGATCTCGGCCTTCACCCAGGCCGCGCCGATGGCGTCGATCCAGTACCGCGCGCTGACCGACAAGGGCGCCTACCAGATCACCGGCCTCGCCACCGCGAGCAGCAGGATTCCGATCTACAGCGGAACGGGTGAGGAAGTCACAAACGGCGAACGAACTTTCCGTGGCTACATCTTCGCCAACGGCAAGTTCCAGCTCGACGACAACTGGAGCGTCACCGCCTCCATCCGCCGCGCCACCGACCGCACCTTCCTGCGCCGCTATGACAACAACCGCGACGACCGCCTGCGCTCGATGGTCGAAGTAGAGCGGATCGACCAGGACAGCTACTTCACGATCGCGGGCTATGCCACGCAGACCATGGTGGCCAGTCGCAGCCAGGGCCTGATCCCCGTGGCGCTGCCGATGATCGACTATCGCCGCCGCATCGACGATCCCGTGCTCGGCGGGAAGTTCGAACTGCAGGCCAACTCGCTGAACATCAGCCGGACCGACGGGCAGGACACCCAGCGCGCCTTCGCCAGTGCGCAATGGTCGTTGCGGCAGCTGACCCGCATGGGGCAGGAAATCACCTTCACCGGCCTCGTGCGCGGCGACGTCTATCATTCCTCCGACAATGCCCTGACGACCGAGGACCTCTATCGCGGCCTCGCCGGCTGGCAGGAGCGCGGCATCGCCACGGCTGCGGTCGATGTGAAATGGCCGCTGGTCGGGCAGGTGTTCGGCGGCACCCAGGTGCTGACCCCGCGTGTCCAGCTGGTCGCCTCGCCGCACGTCAAGAACCTGGCGATCCCCAACGAGGATTCGCGCGCGGTCGATCTCGACACCGGCAACCTCTTCGCGCTCAACCGCTTTCCGGGCTACGACCGGGTCGAGGACGGCGTGCGCTTCACCTATGGCTTCGACTGGCAGTTCGAGCGCCCGCGGTGGAAGATCAAGACCACGGTTGGCCAGTCGGTGCGCCTCAGCAACCAGAACACCGTGCTGCCCGACGGCACCGGCCTCTCCAACAAGACCTCCGACATCGTCGGACGCACCGAGATCCGTTACCGGGACTTCCTGAACTTCATCCACCGCTTCCGCGTGGACAAGGACACGATGGCCGTTCGCCGCAACGAATTCGACGCGGTGATCGGCAACACCCAGAGCTATCTGGAACTGGGTTACACCCGCCTCAACCGCAATATCGTCAACGATATCGAGGACTTGCAGGACCGCGAGGAACTGCGCGCCGCAGGCCGCATCGCCTTTGCGCGCTACTGGTCGATGTTCGGCTCGGCCGTCGTCAACATGACCAGCCGCAAGGACAACCCGGAATTCGGCTCCAACGGTTTCCAGCCGCTGCGGACGCGCTTCGGGGCGGCCTACGAAGACGACTGCGTCCAGATTTCGTTGACCTGGCGCCGCGACTACGTGGCTCTCGGCGACGTGAAGCGTGGCGACTCGTTCCAGCTGGGCTTTGCACTGAAGAACATCGGCGGGGGCGGCTAGACCTTCGCGCTCCGGTGCAACTCGTGATGCATTCGAGCAAAGATTGGCACATTCCGGCAAAGCCGCTATCGGGTGTGCTCATTTTCAGTTAAGCCGCCTCCCGGCAGGTGTGACTTGGATAATGCGGCGGCAATTCCTGGCTTCGGGAATTCCCGCCGTTGATGCGCCGGCCCCAAGGGTCGGCCGAAAACGGGATTGATACAACGGTGCAAGCAGTTAACCGCAAGTTCCTCAAGCGCGCCCTCCTTTGCGTCGGCGGCCTCGCTGCGATGTCTTCCGCGCTGACCGTTCATGCTCAATCCGCTCCCCAGGGCGAGATCTCGATCCCCGACGACGTGAAGATCTTCGGCAACGACAACCCGAACATGCGCCGCGCCACCGCCGTCGTGAACGGCGATGTCATCACCGGCACCGACGTCGACCAGCGCCTCGCCCTCATCGTCGCGGCCAACCAGGGCAAGATCGACGAGGAAGAACTCAAGCGCCTGCGCCTGCAGGTCCTGCGCAACCTCATCGACGAGACGCTGCAGATCCAGGAGGCAAAGGCCGCTGACGTCTCGGTCGACGACGCCGAGATCAACCAGTCCTATGCCCGCGTGGCGCAGCAGAACTTCGGCCAGAACACCTCCGCAATGGACGCCTATCTCAAGCGCGTCGGTTCCTCGGCGGACTCGCTCAAGCGCCAGATTCGCGGCGAACTTTCGTGGCAGCGCCTGCTCCAGCGCAACGTCCAGCCCTTCATCAACGTCTCCGACGACGAAGTGAACGACGTGCTGGCCCGCCTCAAGGCCGCCAAGGGCACTGACGAATACCGGCTGGGAGAGATCTACCTCGCCGCCTCGCCCGAGGCGCGCGATCAGGTCTACCAGAACGCCACGCAGATCGTGCAGCAACTCAAGCAGGGTGGCAGCTTCGTCGCCTATGCCCGCCAGTACTCGCAGGCGAGCACTGCATCGGTCGGCGGCGATCTCGGCTGGGTGCGCCTTGCGCAGTTGCCCACCGAACTGCAGGCCGTCGCCCGCGACATGGAATCCGGCCAGCTGGTCGGCCCGATCGAAGTTCCCGGCGGCTTCGACATCCTCTACCTGATCGACAAGCGTCAGGTCCTCACCGCCGATCCGCGCGACGCGATCCTCGCGCTCAAGCAGATCTCGCTGCCCTTCCCCAAGGGCGTGAGCGAGGCCGAGGCCGGCAAGCGCGCCGAAGCCTTCTCGACCGCGATGAAGGCGGCCAAGGGCTGCGGCGACGTGGACGGCGTGGCCAAGGGTCTCGGCGCACAAGTCGTCACCAACGATCAGGTCAAGGCGCGCGACCTTCCGGCGCAGATCCAGAACTCGATCCTGCAGCTTTCGCCCGGCGAGACGCTGCCGCCGTTCGGCTCGCTGGAGGACGGCGTGCGCATCCTCATGCTCTGCGGCCGCGACGACCCCCAGACCGAGAGCGGCCCGAGCTTCGAGCAGCTTCAGGCCCAGCTCGAGGACGACCGCGTCAACAAGCGCGCGCAGACCTACCTGCGCGACCTGCGCCGTGACGCCGTCATCGAATACAACTGATCGGACTATGACGGCCCCACTCGCCGTGTCTTTGGGCGATCCCGCCGGGATCGCCCCCGAAGTGATTGCCGAAAGCTGGATGCGGCGCAGGGAAATGGCCCTCGCGCCGTTCTTCGTCGTAGGCGGCGCGGCTGTCCTGCGCGCAGCAGCGGCGACGCGCGGGATCGACCTGCCTGTCGCGTCGATCTCGGCGCCTGGTGAAGCGGCAAGCGTATTCGGCTCGGCCCTGCCCGTGCTGGGCGACGAGGACTGTGCCCCGGCATTCGGCGAACCGACCATCGAAGGCGCGGCGCTCGCCCTGCACTCGCTGACCAAGGCCACCGCGCTCGCGCTGTCGGGCGAGGCGGGCGGCGTGGTCACCGGCCCGATCGCCAAGTCGAAGCTGGCCGCAGTCGGCTTCACCCAGCCCGGCCAGACGGAATTCCTCGCCGACGCCTGCGGCCTCCCCCATGAGGCGGCCGTGATGATGCTCGCCGGTCCCTCGGTGCGCACCGTCCCGCTGACCGTCCACGAGGCGCTGTCGGCCGTGCCGGGCCTCGTCACGCGAAACCTCATCGAGAGCAAGGCCCGCATCGTCGCCCGCGCGCTGGCCCGCGATTTCGGCCTGCCGTCGGCGCGGATCGCGGTGACCGGCCTCAACCCCCACGCGGGCGAGGACGGCCGCATGGGCACCGAGGACCGCGACGTCATCGTCCCCGCCATCGCCGCCCTGCAGGCCGAGGGGCTTGCCGTCACCGGCCCGCATCCCGCCGACGCACTCTTCGCCGCGCACGCGCGCGAGGGCTACGACGTGGCCCTGTGCATGTACCACGATCAGGCGCTGATCCCGATCAAGACGCTCGACTTCGATCAGGGCGTGAACGTCACGCTCGGCCTGCCGATCGTGCGCACCTCGCCCGACCATGGCACCGCCTTCGCCATCGCGGGCAAGGGCATCGCGAGCGCCGGCGCGATGATCGCAGCGATCCGTATGGCCGGCGAATGCGCCGCGCGGAGAGCCGCATGACCAGCCTCCATCGTCCTCGCGTACCCGCTCATGGGTGGAAGAGCGTTTCCGAATGACCACCCTCCCCCCCTTGCGCGAAGTCATCGCCCGCCACGGGCTCTCGGCCTCCAAGGCGCTCGGCCAGAACTTTCTGTTCGATGAGCAACTGCTCGACCGCATCGCCGCGATCCCCGGATCGCTGGACGGCAAGGACGTGCTCGAAGTCGGCCCCGGCCCCGGCGGCCTGACCCGCGCGCTGCTGCGTGCGGGCGCGAACGTCACCGCAATCGAGATGGACCGCCGCTGCCTGCCCGCGCTCGCCGAACTGGCCGAAGCATTTCCCGGCAAGCTCAAGGTGATCGAGGGCGACGCGCTCAAGATCGACCCGAAGACGCTGTTCGCGGGCGAGTATCACATCCTATCCAACCTGCCCTACAACGTCGGCACGGCGCTGTTCACCGGCTGGCTATCGGGAGAGGCATGGCCGCCGCAGTGGGCCTCGCTGACGCTGATGTTCCAGGAGGAAGTCGCCCGCCGCATCGTCGCTGAGCCGGACACCTCCGCCTATGGCCGTCTTGCGGTGCTGGCGCAGTGGCGCTCGAAGGCGAAGCTGGCGATGAAGGTGCATCGCAGCGCCTTCACCCCGCCGCCCAAGGTCATGTCGGCGATCGTCCACGTCGTGCCCGGCGAAGCCCCCGAGGGCGTTTCCATGCGCGTGCTGGAGCGCGTGACCGAGGGCGCCTTCGGCCAGCGCCGCAAGATGCTGCGCCAGAGCCTCAAGGGCGTGCCCGGCGCACTGGATGCGCTGGAAGCCCTCGGTATCGACGCCCAGCGCCGGGCCGAAACGCTGTCGGTCGCGGAGTTCGTGAGCGTGGCCAAGGCGCTGACGAAGAGCTGATCAGCGCCGCGCGTTACTGATACCGCAGCGTCTTTTCGAATCCTTCGTTAGCCTTGGTCATCTTGGCCAGCTTGCGCAGCTGGCCGCGAACATTCCGCTGGAACCGGGCATCGTCATAGATGCCCGTCACCCGGTATTCGTCCTCAGCGATCAGTTCCTTGATCCGCGCGGCGAAGGCGGTCTGGTCGTCCACGCAGTCCGCCGCCTTCAGCGTCCGGCAGACCCATTCCTCGGCCGCTGCCTTGTCGTAGTCGTCCTGCGCCTCGTAGCCGCGCCTGTCGGCGTCCGCCTGGTCGAGTTTCGCCGCTTCGAACCGGCGCTCCAGCCATTTGCGCACTTGCGGCGCGTCCCACGCCTTCGACGGATTGCTCATCGTATTCTCCAAACCTGATCCGCTATAGCGAACCGCAACGAAAAGGCCCGCCCCGCATCGCGCGGGACGGGCCTTTTCTCTAGCCGCCGAGGAAGATCAGGGCTGCGGTTGGCCGCGCTCGCGGGCCAGACGCTCCTGACGGTCGATCGCCGATTCGGTCTGGACGAAGCTGTCCGACTTCACGCCCAGCCAGATCAGGATCGGCGCCGACATGAAGATCGAGCTGTACGTACCGATGAAGATGCCCAGCGTGATCGCGGCGGTGAAGCCGAATATCACGTCCGGACCCAGCACCAGCAGCGCCACCAGCATGATCAGGATCGACAACGAGGTCACCACCGTGCGCGACAGCGTCTCGTTCACCGAAAGGTCGAGCAGTTCGGCCATAGGCATGCGGCGGTGCTTCTTGAGGTTCTCGCGAATGCGGTCGTAGACCACGATCTTGTCGTTCAGCGAATAACCCAGCAGCGTCAGCAGCGCGGCCACGATGTTGAGGTCGAACTCCATCTGCGTCAGCGAGAACATGCCTACCGTCAGCAGGATGTCCTGGATCAGCGCGAACAGCGCACCGGCTGCGAACTGCCACTCGAAGCGCACCCATATGTAGATCGAGATGCACAGCATCGCCAGGCTCAGCGCCAGCACGCCGGTCTTGAGCAGTTCGCCCGAGACCTTGCCCGAGACCGAATCGACGCCGTCGATGCGCGCATCGGGGAAGGTCTTCTTGACGTCGGCGGTGATCTTCTGCGCCATCGCGTCGGCCAGCTGCGGCTGCGCTTCGGTGCCCTCGGGCAGCTTCATGCGGAGCGAGACTTCGTTCGGCTTGCCGAAGGTCTGCACCACCGGCTCACCATAACCGAGCTTGTCGACCGCCTTGGTCAGTTCCGCCACCGGCGCAGTCGCGCTGCGCTCGAAAGTCACGCGGATCATCTGGCCGCCGACGAAGTCGACGCCCAGGTTCAGCCCATGCGTGAACAGCAGCACCACCGACGCCACCATCAGAACGATGTTGCTGATGAAGAACGGCCACTGCCACTTGAGGAAGTGGATGTTGGTGTTGTCGGGAATAAGCTTCAGGAGCTTCATTGTGTCTCTCCGCGCTTACAGGTTGAGATCGGACGGGCGCGCCTTGCGCAGCCATCCGGCAACCCACATGCGGGTCAGGGTCACGGCGGTGAACACCGAAGTGACGATGCCGATCATCAGCACGACCGCGAAGCCGCGCACCGGACCCGAGCCGAACGCGAACATCAGCAGCGCCGCGATCGAGTTGGTGATGTTGGCGTCGAAGATCGCGCGGCTTGCTTCCTTGTAGCCCAGTTCCACCGACTGCACCACGCGGCGGCCCTTGGACCGTTCCTCGCGAATGCGCTCGTTGATGAGCACGTTGGCGTCCACCGCCGCGCCCAGCGTCAGCACGAAGCCGGCGATGCCCGGCAGCGTCAGCGTGGTGCCGAAGACCGCCATGACGCCCAGGATCATCAGGATGTTGATCGCCAGCGCGCAGATGCAGGCATAGATGCCGAAGCGGCCGTATGTCAGGATGATGAAGATCACCAGCGCGAGGGTGCCGACGGCCATCGCCACCGCGCCCTTGTGGATCGCATCAGCGCCAAGGTCCGCACCCACGGTGCGCTCCTCGACGACCTTGAGGTCAACGGGCAGTGCGCCCGAACGCAGCGCGATCGCCAGCTGCGTCGCCGACTTCGTCGTGAAGCTACCGGAAATCTGGGCGCTGCCACCCATGATCGGCTCGTTGATCGAAGGCGCCGAGAGCACCTTGCCGTCGAGGATGATGGCAAAGCGCTTGCCGACATTGGCGCTGGTCAGCGCCGCGAACTTCTCGCCGCCCTGCTGGTTGAAGGTGATGTTCACCACCGCACGGTTGGTCTGCTGCTCGAAGCCCTGCTTGGCGTTCGTCAGCTGGTCGCCGGTGATGCCGCCGAGACGCTTGACGGCGATGACCGGGCTCTGACCTTCGGCCATGCCCTCGGCATAAGGCACGATCTCGCTGCCCGGAGGCGCAATGCCCTGAGCCAGATCAGCCTGCGAGGCGCTGTCGTCGACCATCTTGAATTCGAGCTTGGCGGTCTGGCCGAGCAGCGCCTTGAGCGCCGCCGGGTCCTGCAGGCCGGGCACCTGCACATCGATGCGGGTGCCGCCCAGACGGCGAATATCCGGCTCCTTGGTGCCCAGCGCGTCGATGCGCTTGCGCACAACTTCGACGGCGGTGTCCATCGCGTTGCTGACTTCCAGGTCGATGCCCGCCGAAGTCGGCGCCAGCACGAACTGGTTGCCGTTGACGACCTGGATGTCCCAGTCGCGCTGGCCGGTCAGCCCGGCGCCATTGGTCAGCGGCAGCAACGCCTCGCGCGCGGCATCGACCTGCGTGGTATCGCGCACGGTGAAGGTCAGGCGACCGCCCCGGCTCGACACATCGCCGATTGCGATACGCGGCTCGGCGGCGCCCAGCTTGGTGCGGACCGATTCCTCCATGCCTTCCAGACGCTGCTGGATGACCTGGTTGCGATCCGCCTCCAGCAGCAGGCGCGAGCCGCCCGCAAGGTCGAGGCCGAGGTTGACCTTGGGCGCAGGCACGCCTTCGGGCAGATGGACATTGGTGAACGAAAGCAGCGTCGGCACCGAGAGCAGGCAGAGCACGAACGCCAGCCCCCAGTACCAGATCTTCTTCCAGATCGAGAATTCAAGCATCGCCTGTTCGCCTTGGAAAAGAGCGTGTGGTCAGTCGCCTGCCGGCGTTCAGTCGTTCGCGGGCTTCGAGCCGGCGGGCGGGATCACGTCCACAATCGTGGACTTGAGCGCCTTCACCTTCACGCCCTGCCCCAGTTCGACCTCGACGTAGTTCTCGTCGACCTTGACGATCTTGCCGATCAGACCGCCGCCGGTGAGCACTTCGTCACCCTTCTTGAGCGCCGCCAGCTTGTTCTTCTGCTCCTTCTGCTGCTTCATCTGCGGGCGCAGGATGAGGAACCAGAAGATCGCGGCCATCGCCACGAACGGCAGGTAGGTCATCCAGGCCGGCGGCGCACCGGCGGGTGCGGCTGCGGCAAGCTGGGCAAGGATCGAGGTCTGCATGGAAATGATGGGCCTTCTCGTGTCGCGTGTCGGACGGCGAATCGTATGCCGACCGGTGCCGCGCCCGCCTGTGGAAAATTCCATCGGACGCGCGCGAACGGATGCGGGCGGTTAGCAATAAAGCGCAGCGCTGGCAACGCGCGGCACCGCAGGCTTCCCCCACTGTCATCGCAGCAGATAGGATGCCGCCCCCGCGTTCAACCGAGAGGCAGCGGCGGCGAAAAACTATGCGGCAGGCGCTTGCGCATCCTGAAAGACCTGCCTATAGGCCGCGCTCCGGTCGGGACGTAGCGCAGCCTGGTAGCGCATCACACTGGGGGTGTGGGGGTCGGAGGTTCGAATCCTCTCGTCCCGACCAATCAAAAACGCCGTCTCCTGCTTCGCGCGGGAGACGGCGTTTTTCGTTTTGGCGCGGATAATCCGGCGATGACATTGGCTGTCATCGAGACCTTTCATCGCCGCGCTATGCTTGACCGAGCAAACTTCCCCAGCCATTCCAGAAGCCTCCATGGTCTGACATGTCGGGGTGAACATGAAGCTCTCACTTGCAGTCGCTGCCTTCGGGCTGGCCACCTTTGCGACCTTTCCTGCCATGGCGCAGACTGCTTCGTGTTATCGCCTCGGCAACGTCACATCGTGCACGACCAGCCGGACCATGGGCGACAATCCGGCCCAGCAGCGATACTCGGGCTTTCAGGAAGTCGAGCGCCTGCGCGACAAGAATGAGGAGCGCGAAGCGATCCGGCAGGAACAGGGTCTTCGCGAGGAAGTTGGCGCGCTGATCGCCGATGGCAAATGCTCTGATGCGCGCAAAGCGGCGCTCAGAGCCGGAGATTTTGCGCTGGCGAAAGAAGCCGGTTCGATGTGCGAGCCTGCGCAGCGGCGATAGGCAACGGCCCGCGGCCAAGAATTCATTTTCCTACACGAACCGATATGGTCATTTGAAAGCGGATCACTCTGGTAAAGGATCCTGCCATGGCCCTCCTCGATTCGCTGCTCGGCCCCGTCACCCGCATCATCGACAAGGTGGTTCCTGACCCCGAGGCCCGCGACCGCGCCAAGCTGGAACTGCTCAAGCTCGAAAACACGCAGGAACTCGAGATGCTGCAGGCCAGCCTCTCGGCCATCGTCGCCGAGGCGAACAGCGCCGACCCCTGGACCAGCCGCGCAAGGCCCAGCTTTCTCTACGTGATGTACCTCGTGATCCTCTGGGCCTTGCCGATGGGCGTGGTCGCGGCGTTCAATCCGGGGCTCGCAGAAGCCATCGGAGCGGGGATGAACGGATATCTCGCAGGGATCCCGGAGCCGCTCTACGCGCTTTTCGGCACCGGTTACCTCGGCTACTCGGCAATGCGTCAGTGGGGCAAGACCAAGGGGTCCGATCGGTAAGCGAAACGCTAACGCTTTCGCGCTATCTTGCGTGCATGATCGTGCGCTCCATCCTCCATCGTCCGCTCGGCAAGGCCCTGCTCGGCCTTGCCGCGCTTCCCGCGCTAGCGGGCTGCAGCCAGCCACCTGCGCCCGCACCGACCGAGAGCGGCGTCGATGTCGACGCCGCCGCCGCAGAGGCCAAGGCCCGCGCCAAGGCCGAGCGCGAGGCGAAGCTCGCCGCCTTCTACGGCGGCGATGCGCCAGCAAGCGACGAGACCCCGTCCAAGGACGACAGACCGGACAGTTCTCCTGCGCGCGCCGTCTCGGCACCGGCGCCCTTGCCGGCCGGCGCTCCCAATGCCCCGGCCGCCCCCGATCCCGGAATTGGCATCGTCCGGTAGGCTTGCGCCCTGTGCCCGTCCCGCTAAACCTCGCGCCACACACATCGCGCTACATTGGCGGAAGGTATTCAAGCCCATGACGGATAAGCTGGTCTACGTGCTCAACGGCCCCAACCTCAACCGGCTGGGCAAGCGCGAGCCGGCGATCTACGGATCGCAGACCCTCGACGACATCGGCGCGATGCTGGAAAAGCGTGGCAAGGCGTTGGGGCTGAGTGTCGTGCTATTCCAGTCAAACCACGAAGGCGACCTCGTCGACTGGCTGCACGAGGCCGAGGACGCGGGCGCCCACGCAGTGCTGCTGAACGCCGGGGCCTACACTCATACATCGGTGGCGCTGCTCGACGCAATCCGCTCGATCACCCCGCCGGTGATCGAGGTTCA
The DNA here is from genome assembly GCF_057808725.1 of Novosphingobium sp. FG90. Taxonomy (NCBI): domain Bacteria; kingdom Pseudomonadati; phylum Pseudomonadota; class Alphaproteobacteria; order Sphingomonadales; family Sphingomonadaceae; genus Novosphingobium; species Novosphingobium sp. FG90. The sequence continues at coordinate 104,426 of NZ_JBMDIO010000011.1, read as the reverse complement.
TCTCTCCAACCCGCACACGCGCGAAGACTTCCGGCACAAGTCATGGGTCGGTATGGCGGCAAAGGGCACGATCGCCGGGTTCGGCGCGCAGAGCTACATGCTGGCGCTGGAGGCAGCCGCGGAGCTCTGAGCGGCAGCGCAGTCGTCATCCCAGCGAAGGCTGGGACCGCTATGACCATGTCACGCCCTATAGACAGGGCAATGCGGGTTTTGCGGAAGCCCTGCCGATACCTTGCGCTCTGACGAGAGCGGTCCCAGCCTTCGCTGGGATGACGGGCTCAATACTGCGGCATCACCCCTTGCAGGGATGCAGTTCCCCCCGGCCATCGCGAACCGCAACGATCCGGTGCATCGACACGCCCAGCGGATCGACCGCATCCGGCAGCGCCACAAGGCAGATGCCCTGCCCGGTCAGATTGAGGAGCGCCTTGCGCACAACCTCGGTGCTCGCCCGCTGCGCCAATCCCGCTATGACGAAAGCGGGGCGCCCGCCGCGCGGTTCTGCAGGCAGCATATGTCCATGAAGATCGGCGACCGGCTTGCCCTGCACCGTCCAGCGATCGGCAGCAGGGTCATAGAACGGCGCGACATCTATGTCCGCGCGCGTGATCCCCGCCGCTGCCGCACCGCGCCCGTAGTCGCGACTGTCGGCAAGTTGGAACGCCGCCGCGTCCTGCCCATCGCCGCGCGGCCAGAACCACCAGGCGTTCACCACCACAAGCACCGCGACCGCCGCCACGAGCAGCGGTGTACGTTTCGACCGTCCCGTCACGCGCATCGCTGCAGCCTCAGCCCAGCGGAACGCCCGGGGTGCTCTTGGCGGTGCGGATCGTCAGCGAGGTCTTGACGCTGTCCACGTTGGGCGCGGGCGTCAGCTTGCTGGTGAGGAATTCCTGGAAGCTCTGCAGGTCACGGCTGACGATCTTCAGGATGAAGTCGATCTCACCGTTGAGCATGTGGCACTCACGCACTTCGGGCAGGCCCTTCATATGGTCCTCGAAGGCGCGCAGAGATTCCTCCGCCTGACTCTTGAGGCTGACCAGCGCGAAGACGGTGATGGTGAAGCCCAGTTTCGATGCGTCCAGATCGGCGTGATAGCCCTGGATCACACCCGCTTCTTCAAGGCTGCGCACGCGGCGCAGGCACGGCGGCGCGGTCAGACCAACGCGCTGGGCCAGTTCGACATTGGTGATGCGACCTTCCGCCTGCAGTTCCGCCAGCAGCCGACGGTCGATTTCATCGAGATTGATCATTCAAATTCCCCAGGCACACGCCTCTCGCCTCGCCTTATTGCAACATCTACATCGAAAATGCGAGCGCGCCGTAATATTATTAGCCCATAGCGTAATCGTCCCGCTTTGCAACGGCCGAAACTCGGCTCTTTCGATCCCGACGCACTTTGCTACGAAAAAGCGACCCGGTGTTTTCCTTATGGTAAACATCACGCGGGCATAGGACCGAATCTGCCACGTAACCCGAGGCGCGCCTTTCGCGTCTGGAGATGGAATGCATTTCGACGATCGCCTTGCCACTGTCCTGCGCCTGCCTTCCTCGGGGGACAGTCTCGCGCGGATACAGTTCCGGCAGCTCGTCGACATTCTCGGACGTGCGACCGATTCGCAGGAAACGAGCGAGACGGTGGAGGCGGCCTTCGACCGGCTGGCACAACTGGGTCGTGAACTGCCTGCCGCGGATCGTGCGCGATTGCTGCGCCAGCCGCTGCAACCGATGTCCAACCCGCGCCTGCTGGCCTGGCTGGCCGAGGCCGAACCTGATGTTGCCTGCGCCGGCATCGCCGCGGCCCGCCTCGACGACGCCGAGTGGCTGGCGCTGATCCCGCGACTGCCCGTGCGCGCACGCGGCATTTTGCGCCACCGTCGTGACTTGTCCGCGCAAGTCGAGGCCCTGCTGGGGCAGTTGGGCGTGCACGATCGCGGTCTTCCTTCCGGCCTCGCCGAACCACTGCCTGAAGATCCGCTGCCCGAGATGCCGCAGCCGCGCCTCCAACGCCCGACAGGCAATATCGCTGTAGATCAGGACATGTCGGAAGACGTGCTCGAGCTTCTCGATATGGCGGACGACGGGGCAGACGCCCCGCCCCCGCCCACCTCGCTAAGCGAATGGGCACGCGCGCGGGCCGCGCAGCAGCACAAGGACCTGCAGCATAAGGTTGCCGCCGATCCCGCATCAAGCCCGCGTGAGGCCGGGATCGGGGCGATCGTCCGCCGCATTGAGGAATTCCGCAAGGCGCGCGAGGCCAAGGGGTCGCCCGAGGTCCATGCCGATTCACCGCGCCTGCCGCTTGGCGACAACGCCGCGCCCGCACCGCAGCGCCTGGCCGCCGCCATCGACTTCACCACCGGAGTAGAAGGTCGCATCGACTGGGCCGACGGTCCGCATGCGCCTTCGGTGATCGGCCTATCCCTCGGGACGCATGACCCGCAGGCACCTCAGGTCGCTCATACCATGCAGCAACGCATGCCGCTGCGTGCCGCCCGTATCACCGTCACCGGGGCGCCTGCAGTCAGCGGTGTCTGGCAGGTCGATGCCGTGGCCCGCTTCGAGCACGGTCGCTTCACCGGATACTGCGGCCGCTTGCGCCGTCTCTCAGCTCCTGCCGAGATTCCCGCCGCGCCGGTCTCCCCTCACGCCGAGGCCGACCGCATGCGCGAAGTGCTCCACGAGTTGCGCACGCCCGCCAACGCGATCCAGGTCGCAGCCGAGATCATCCAGCAGCAGCTCTACGGCCCGGCCCCGCACGAATATCGCGCACTGGCCGCTGCCATCGCCGGTGACTGCGCGCATATCCTCGCCGGGTTCGAGGAGCTTGACCGGCTGGTGAAGCTCGAATCGAATGCGATGCCGCTCGAGGATGGCGAGTGCGATCTCGCCCGCGTGCTCGCCCAGACGATCGTGAGGCTACGCGCCTGGACGGAACCGCGCGGCAGCGGCTTCTCGATGCTCGCCGACCCATCCGCCACGACCTTGCCCGTCCGCATCGCGCGCACCGAGGTGGAACGACTGGTCTGGCGCCTGTTCGCCGCCCTCGCCGGATCGACGGCGCCGGGCGAAACGCTCGACTTGCGCTGGACCCAGCACGCCGACACCAAAGGCGCAATGATCGAACTGTCGGTCACGCTTCCCGCAGTGCTTGCCGAACGCGACTCCGAAGCGCTCTTCGATCCGATTTCCGGCGAACGTGGCCAGTCGCTAGCGGCGGGCATGTTCGGAATCGGCTTCACCCTGCGCCTTGCCGCAGCCGAGGCCTCCGCAGCCGGAGGTACGCTCCAGCGAGTTGCGAACAGCCTCCACCTGTCGCTGCCCGCCTTGACCGCCACGGACACACACAATAGCACTTCGGCAACTTTTTCGCAGTAATCCCCGGTGGATGCGACCCGCATAGGGAATAGAATCCTTGCCAGCCCCTAACCTTCTGCAGCCCCCGGGCAAGCACGCCTTCGCCGCGTTCCGCCCCGATTTTGGCCAGCGCTTCATCGTCACTGTCGACACCGAGGAGGAGTTCGACTGGTCGGCCCCTCTCGACCGCGAGGCGCACAGTCTTGTCACGGTTCCGGCGCTGCGCAAGTTTCAGCAGTTCTGCGAGGGTTTCGGCGTCGTGCCCTCCTATCTCATTGATTGGCCGGTTGCGGATTCCGCCTTTGCCACCGAATCGATCGGCGATGCCGTCTCGGCCGGACGCGCCGAAGTAGGGGTACAACTCCATCCCTGGGTGAGCCCGCCTTTCATCGAGGATGTGAACGAGCTCAACAGCTATGCCGGCAACCTGCCCTTCGAACTCGAGCGTGAAAAGCTGCGCCTGCTCCGCGATCGGATCGAGAGCGCCTTCGGCACGCCCCCGCGAATCTACCGCGCCGGCCGCTATGGCCTTGGTCCGCGTACTGCAGAAATCCTGCTCGAATGCGGCATCGCCATCGACACTTCGGTGCGTGCGCGTTTCGACTACAGCGGCACAGGTGGCCCAAATTATCGCGAGCACCCGCTGCACCCTTACTGGGCCGATGACGAGCGCCATTTGCTCGAGCTGCCTTTGACCACCGTGTATTGGGGACCGTTGCGGCAGGTCGGCAACGTGATCTACCCGCACTTGTGGCGCGCGCCGACGATGCGCGGTGTGCTCGCGCGCGCGGGCCTGCTCGAACGCATACCCCTTACGCCCGAGGGCATCACCGCCGAGGAAGCCTTGCGCGGCGTCGATATTGCCATCGACGAGGGGCTGCCGGTACTGGTCTTCTCCTTCCACAGCCCTTCACTCGCGACCGGGCATACGCCCTACGTGCGTAGTAGCGCGGATCTGGACGCGCTTTACGAGTGGTGGCGCACGCTGTTCACCCACCTTGCGCGGCGCGGCGTGAAGCCCACCAGCGTCGATGAAATTGTGAACAGCGTGCAACGTGGTTAGAACCGCGCTTGCCTCGGGCGCATTGCCAAGCTAACGGGCTTGCACCCGGCCATCGTCGATGGGGTCGGGTCCGGCACGGGGGCCTGTAGCTCAGCGGTTAGAGCTGGCCGCTCATAACGGCTAGGTCGCGGGTTCGAATCCTGCCGGGCCCACCATTCGCCGGTTTCTGCCATTCGTGGCAGTTGCATCGACAACCCCAGGTCGGGGAGTGGCGCAGTCCGGTAGCGCGCCTGCTTTGGGAGCAGGATGTCGCAGGTTCGAATCCTGTCTCCCCGACCAACTCATAACGTCTCAGCGTAGCCCAGACCGCTCCAGATTGTACCAAATTCCTAGTGATTTGCGCCAGTCGGTTGCAGCGGGCTGCTATGCCCAAAACCGCTTGGCTTGGATCAGCGTGACGTGATGCTCTTCGGCCTGCTCCAGCAGAGTGGCCCTGGCCTTCGGGTCGGCCGCCCGCTCCTCCGCATCTGCCTCGGTCACGCCAAGCCGTCGCAGTGTTGCGGAAGCGGCAGACAAGTCGTTGAGGTCGCCGAGACTGTCCTGAAGGCCTTCGAGCGCTGACAGGAAGCGCTTGAACCGCTTGCGATCGCGCTTGCTGTCATACAGCGCCGCAAAGAATTCCGTCGCATATCGCAGCTTCTTGGCTGTCTTGCGCAGTTCGTGGCGGCTCTCATCGTCCAGCGACCTGAGGTCGTGCCCCCGTCGCTTCACTTTCTTGCGCAGCTTGCGCAGGGTCCTCGCCGCGAAGGCGAGGACCGGGATGGTCCGGGCCTCGGAATTGGCATCGTCGCGCAGCCACTCCCCTATGCTCAGCCATTGGACGAGATCGATCATCAGGGCACGCGCCCGCGCCGATTGGAGGACGATCCCCACCGTGTCGTAGGCCGCCGTCCGGGCTTCGAGCAATTGCGCCCTCACCTCCTCCTCACCAGTGGGCTTGAGCAGCACGTCGATGTCGCGTGCCTTCCCGAGTTCGGCCGCCAGCCAGCGCAGTTCCGCATTGAGCCTCGGAACGGTCCGGTCGGCGAACACGCTCTTGTGAATGGTGAGCGCGGACCGCATCCGCCGGATCGCGACGCGCGCCTGATGGAGCGCTGCCGCGTCCCGGTGATCCAGCACCAGCGGCACGTTGAGCCGATGGTGGCGCAGGCAGGCGAAACCGATGGCCTGCAGCGCACTGGCGGCGGTCATGCTCTCGTCCAGCGCCACACGATGCGCCTTGGAAGCGGCAAGCGCAGGACCAAGCAGCCGGTAGCCGCGTTCCGCCTTGCTCATCACGCCGAGTCGGACTGGCGCGACCGCGTCGATTTTCCGGGCCAGTGCGAAGATCGCGGCCGGATCGCCGTCCTTGTGCTCCAGCTCGACTTCGACGAACGGTGCCTCACGATCTCCGGCGATCACGCGGCCATCGTCGAGTGAAATCTCGACGCCTCCGCTCATCCACCGGCGGCGGTCGTTCTCGACCGCGAAGACAGGCGCGATCGTCTCGGTACCGCTGCCGATCAGGGCACGGACCGGACTCGAATGATCGAGCACGGGCTGGTCGTCGGCGACGTCGAACTCCCATTCCGGACGTATGAACAGGCCGGCGGTGGTGCCGGAGGCCTTGACGGTCTGCACCCGGCGCTCGCCTTCCCGGCGGATCCGCAGCGAGAGCCCAGCGTGAAGCAGGGCCTGATCGGGCGTGTCGAAGTAAAGAGCACGCTGCGAAACGGCGCTCGGCGCATCGGCGAACAGGTCAGACGCGCCGAGCGCTTCCATGCCCGCTGCATCCAGCTCCAGCTTGAGTTCCATTTCCATGCCTTCGGATGGCTTGGGGGTCGTCATCTCGCCTCTCGTCCTGCCTTATCGGTGACCAACGGACGAGCGCGCCAATCGTAACGGCGTGCGGCCCCATCGATCGCTTTTCCAGCTCATGCGGGCACGATCTCTATATTGGGATGCTCCGCGAAGACCTGCATCACGATATCGAAATAGGTATTGCCCACGCCGCTCTCCAGCGCGGCCAGCTGGTCGACGATGGGGGTGCCGTTGAACATCATTCTCGTACCCAGCCGGTCTCGCAGGAACGCGCAAGTCGCTTCCCGGCCGAGCGCGGTGCGAGTGGCGTCCATGTCCTTCCAGACCAGACGGACGGGCTCGCGGCCTTCGATGGCCCCGAAGCTGCCGTACAGCACGTCGTTCAAGGCATCGAGGCTTTCGCCTAGCTTCCAGGTCACCCCGGCCATGAACAGCCGGTTGATGTGCGCATAGAACGACGCGATGTCGGTGATGGTGCCGCCATCAATCTCGAACTGCTTCGGCCCAATCGCGCCTCGATCATACCGGCGTTGCGACGCCGGCGGCCGTTCCGGCTTCATTTCGCTCTCCTTTGCGACAGGAAGAAGCGCATCATTTCGCGGGAGGCATTCGGCCCCAAAGGGTCAGTGTAGGATGCAAAGGCGCTGCCGCCGGACCATTCGTGGCCGCTTCCGTGGATAGTCCAGTCCTCGAGAAGGATGTTGCCACCTGGCGAGCGGTAGACCTTGCGCGTGAAGTCTCGCCCCTTGTCGGATTTCCCGTAATGCGTGCGCGAAACCAGCGGGCCGGGCTGCGATCGCTCCAGCGTGTTGAGGAAGCCGGCGGCATTTGAGGGGTGGACGACCCGATCTTCGTCGCCGTGGAAGACGATGGTGGGCAGCGGCCGTGCCGCTCTGCCGGTCGATCTGGCCCGTCCTTCCCCACGCATCGCGGCAAGCGCCGATGGCAGGGTCCGTATCGTCCCCCGCGCCACACCGGAATGGACGCCGACCGCCGTGAACAGGTCCGGATAGGCGGCCCCGATGATCGCGGCCGCAGAACCACCCGCTGAAATGCCCGCAATGAAGACCCTTTCCGGATTGCCCGCAGTAATCGCAAGGACATGTCGGACCAGCGCCGCGATCAGCGCCGGTTCCCCCTCGCCCCGCGCCTGGTTCCTCGGCCGATGCCAGTTCCAGCACCTGGCCAGGTTCGCCCGCTGCGACTGCTGCGGATATAGGACGAGGTAACCCAGTTCGTCGGCCAATTCATTCATGCCGGTGCCTGTCGCGAAATCGGATGCCGTCTGCGAACAGCCGTGCAGCATGACGATGAGCGGGAGGCCCCGCCGCTTTCCCGCCCGCGGCGTGTACAGCCGGTATTTGATCGTGCCATGCGCGCAATCGAACTCGTGCGTCCCGAAAGTCCCTGGCGCCGGGCGCACGTGCCGCGCCGCCGCAGGCTTTGCGCTGGCGCGTGGAGGTGCCTTCGACGACCTGGTCTTGGCGGACGCCGGGGACTTCAACCCGACCTGCATCGCGATCAGCGCCGACATCGGCCGGCCCTTGCGGACGAGGCGTGCCGCCTTCGAGAGCGTCTTGAACAGATCTGCCATCGCGCCCTGGTTAGCCTTCGTTGCTTGCACTGAAGCTACAGCATTGATGAGCATCGCAGAGCCGGTACCGGATGTCACCCTCCGGAAAGCAACGGATACACAGGAACAGACCCGCGCCCAAGCGGCCGGCTCACCGCCACCGGCTAAAGAAGAATAACATACGTAAACGCTTGCACTGGCCAGTCTATTCCTGATCTACTCCATACTGAGCGTTCGGATCGGGAATGTGCATGGGGATGACATGAGGTCATTTGGCATCGTCGCGGCAGGATTGTCATGCCTGTTGGCGCCATCAGCCTTGGCACAAGGCGCGAAGGCAAGTTCACCCCCCGAATTCGCGCGGATGATCGAGCATCTCCGGCCCGGCCAATGGGTCTGGGCGCCGCAGGTCGCGCCAAGCGGGCCGGTCCTGATCTATGTCGATCTCTCCCGCCAGATCGCCATGGTCTACCGCAACGGGATTCGCATCGCCGCCACGACCGTCTCGACCGGCAAGGCCGGGCACGAGACGCCGACGGGCGTATTCACCATTCTCCAGAAGGATGCCCATCACCGGTCCAGCAAATACAACAGCGCGCCGATGCCGTTCCAGCAGCGGCTGACGTGGGACGGGGTCGCGCTCCATGCCGGCGGTCTGCCGGGCTATCCCGAGAGCCATGGATGCGTGCATCTCCCCTTCGAGTTCGCACGCGAGCTTTTCGGGATAACGAGCCTTGGCATTACCGTTGTCGTCGAGGGCGATCCGGCCAACCATATGCGGACCAGCGACAACAGCCTGCTTGCTCCTTTCGACGCTGCCGGCCGTGCTCGGGGCACGCAGCCGCTTGAGGGAAAGGAGTACCGCTGGACACCGCAGGCAGCGGAGCAAGGCCCACTCAGCATCATCGTCTCGAAATCCGATCAGCGGATCGTCGTACTGCGCAACGGAACGGAGATCGGACGCAGCGCTGCGCAGGTGAATGACGACGATCCCGGCTCACACGTCATCACGCTGACGATGCGGCAGGGAAAGCCGCACTGGGTCTATGTCGGGATGAACGGGCATGAGGCCGATGAAGGCAAGGAAGTCGATGAAGCGATCATCAACCGGGTCCGTATGCCGAGAGCCTTCTACCAACTGGTCAAGGCGCAATTGAAACCGGGATCGACGATCCTCGTCACCGATTCGCGGGTCGGTGCCAGGCCGCTCGAACGGCTGACGATCATGGACGCGGTCGTACCGCAGCCGTGATCCCAGACACTTCAGATGCATCGACCACAAGGCCAGTCATTTTTTGGCTTGGCCAAGGCGCTGGGCGACGCTGGCGTCACCATTCCGTACCCTCAGCGCGAATTGTGGATCCATGATGTCCGATACGCTCAGGCTGCAAAGGATTTGTGACCGACTGTCACATCCATTACCATCCCGCTCGCTATCCGTTCCCGCATCTTGAGGTGAAGACTGGATGACGCATTCATGACCCTGCCCGTCGAAGCATCCGCCGATCACGAACACAGCGTCCCGTTCTTCTGGCCCTTCGCAGCGGCGCTGACACTTGGCGAACAGGCGGTGGAGACGATGCAGCGCAACCTCGACTTCGCGGTCGAGGCGGGCCGGATCGAACATCCACCCGAGCCGGAATGGGCCACGGCGAACACCGTGCGGCTCGATCTGGCGACAATGCGGCTGCGAGAGTTCGGGGGAGAAGGCGCCAGCGGAACGCCCGTCCTGATCGACGCGCCCTTCGCCGGGCACAGCTCCACCATCGCCGACTACGCCGAGGGCCAGAGCCTCGTGCAGACGCTGATGGCAAGCGGCATCTCCAACGTCTTCGCGACGGACTGGAAGCCCGCCAACGCGCCGGTCGAGATCAAGCCAGACGGCCACGCAACCCTCAACTCCGCATCAAAGCTTCAACTTCGTGAAACAACTTTCCGACCTTGCGCAAGGCTTGCAGGGCCTTGGCCATACCCGGTCAGGCAGCCGCGAGAATGCGTGACCGGGAAGCGCTTAATCCAGGAAAGCACGCATGATGCGTGAACGGCTCGGGTGCTTGAGCTTGCGCAGCGCCTTGGCTTCGATCTGGCGGATACGCTCGCGAGTCACCGAAAACTGCTGGCCGACTTCCTCCAGCGTGTGATCGGTGTGCATGCCGATGCCGAAGCGCATACGCAGAACGCGCTCCTCGCGCGGTGTCAGGGAAGCCAGCGTGCGGGTAATCATCTCCTTGAGATTTGACTGGATAGCGGCATCGACAGGGATCACCGCGTTTGCATCCTGGATGAAATCGCCAAGTTGGCTGTCTTCCTCGTCACCGATGGGGGTTTCGAGCGAGATCGGCTCCTTGGCGATCTTGAGAACACGCTTCACCTTCTCGAGCGGCATCGACAGACGCTCGGCCATTTCCTCGGGCGTGGGCTCGCGGCCCTGCTCGTGGAGGAACTGACGGCTGGTGCGCACCAGCTTGTTGATCGTCTCGATCATGTGGACCGGGATACGGATCGTGCGGGCCTGATCCGCGATCGAGCGCGTGATCGCCTGCCTGATCCACCAGGTCGCATACGTCGAGAACTTGTAGCCGCGGCGGTACTCGAACTTGTCGACCGCCTTCATCAGACCGATGTTGCCTTCCTGGATGAGATCCAGGAACTGCAGGCCGCGGTTCAGGTATTTCTTGGCGAGCGAGATCACCAGACGCAGGTTCGCCTCGACCATTTCCTTCTTGGCGATGCGCGCTTCGCGCTCACCCTTCTGGACCATGTTCACGATGCGTCGGAATTCTTCGATTTCCATGCCGGTGGCGGCAGCGATGTCCGAAACTTCCAGACGGATGCGCTCGATAGGGTCGGCTTCGTTCTCGGCGAAGGCGGCCCACTTCTTGTCCTTCTTGGCGACGTCGGCGATCCACGTGTCGTCCAGCTCGCGGCCGACATAGGATTCGAGGAAGTCGGTGCGCTTCACCTTGTGACGTTCGGCCAGACGCAGCATCTGGCCGCCCAGCGTCGTCAGGCGACGGTTGAAGGCATAGAGGTTGTCGACCAGATATTCGATCTTGGTCGCGTGGAACTTGACCGATTCCACCTGCGCGGTGAGGTCTTCACGAAGCTGTTGGTACTGGTCTTCCTTGGCGGCCGGGAAATCGATGCCCAGCGCCAGCGCTTCCAGACGATCGCGCTGCAGGCGCTCAAAAGTCTGGAACAGTTCGGTGATCAGCAGGAACTTCTCAAGCGCTTCGGGCTTGAGGGCCGCTTCCATCTGCGCGAGCGAGAGGGTGTTGTCCTCTTCCTCTTCCTCGGCCTTACGCTTGGGGATCGGGTTGCCGTCCTCGTCGAGTTCCTCGGAGTTGTCCTCGTCGTCGGAATCGTCGTCCTTGAACGAGGGACCGGCGGTTTTCTCGCTGATCTCGCCGTCGTCCTCGCTCTCGCCGTCTTCGCTCAGGGCTTCGGGGGCGGGCTCCTTGGATAGCATCGCGTCGAGATCGAGGATCTCGCGCAGCTGCATCTCGCCGTTGTTGAGTGCTTCGGACCACTGGATGATGGCGTGGAAGGTGATCGGGCTTTCACACAGGCCCAGGATCATCATGTCGCGCCCGGCTTCGATGCGCTTGGAGATCGCGGCCTCGCCCTCGCGGCTGAGCAGTTCGGCGGCGCCCATCTCCTGCAGGTAGAGGCGCACCGGATCGTCGCTGCGTCCAAGGGATTCCGACTTCTTGGTGTCAGCGGATCGGCGGCGCGATACTTCCGCGCTCTCGCCGAATTCCGCCTCTTCATCACGATCGTCGTCAGCATCCTGACCTGCGTCAGGATCCGAAGCATCATCATCGTCTTCATTCTCGACGATTCTGACGCCCATCTCCGAGATCGCGGCCATGACGTCCTCGATCTGGTCAGCCGACATCTGATCCTGTGGAAGTGCAGCGTTCAACTCGCTTACGGATATCACACCGAGCCGCTTGGCACGTGCGATCAACCGCTCAACCGAGCCGCGATTAAGGTCGATCAGAGGTGCGTCATTATCCGCGCTGTGATCGTCGTTACTCATTCTTTCGCCTTTAACCAATCTGCTGCATCCATGACGATCGCATCAGGATGCCACTCCGTTGCGCGTTCCGCGACCGCGACCGCTTTTCCGCAGGAACCCGCAACTCCCAACTCAGCTTTCAACGGCCTTGGCCGCATGACCAAGCCGCAACCCGCCTCCTGAACGACCGCAATTTCGTCTTCAGGCCGGCCGAAGCGGCGCGGAATGTGGTTGATCTTGAGCTGCGAATATGGTCGCGAAAGCCGAACTCTTTCGGACCATATCACAAGGGTTGCCGCCTTGGCCCGCCCAGACGGGCCAAGGCGGCGATAAGGCCTAACGCAGGACCAAGTTCACTGCAGAGGACTTTCCGCGACGATCGATTTCGATCTCGAACTCGATCTGATCGCCTTCGTGCAGCCCGGACAGGCCCGAGCGCTCGACGGCGCTGATGTGAACGAAGGCATCGGGCTGGCCGTCATCACGAGTGACAAAGCCGAAGCCCTTGGTCGCATTGAAGAACTTGACCGTGCCATTGGCGCGCTCGCCGGTAGACTGGCGCTGCGCCGGAGCAGCTTCACGCCTTGTGGAAGTCACGACTTCACCGACAATCGAAAGATTGGTGGCCGAAATCTTGCCGCCACGATCGACAAGCTGGAACTGCAGCTGCTGGCCTTCTGCCAGAGTCGCAAGGCCAGCGTCCTGAACGGCGCTGATATGCACGAAAGCATCGTCGCCACCATCGTCGCGCTGGATGAAGCCGAAGCCCTTATCCGGGTTGAAGAACTTGACCACCCCGCTGCCCTCGCCGACGACCTGCGCCGGGGCACCGCCGCCGAAGCCGCCACCGCGCGATCCGCCGAAACCTCCCCGCTGGCCACCGCCGAAGCGGTCGCCGCCGCCGAAACGATCGTTGCCGCCTCCAAAGCGGTCGTTGCCGCCACCGAACCTGTCGCGGTCGTAGCCGCGATTTCCTCTGTCAAATGACATGACTTAAAACATACCTTCGCTGCGCTCGGTGAAAAATGCCCATGCGCTTGAACGCGGCACGCAAGGGGAAAGACAATCGGCTCTCAGTAATAAACAGCCCTGCCAAGGCTCATGAGCGCTGTGGACGGCGCCCAGAAAAATCAAACTAAACCTGCTCCTCCGTCGTAATATTGCGACGGCTTATTTCTTGTGAAGCAAAAATCCCGAGCGCGCCTTCAGGCGTCTCTGAAAATATATCGTGAAAATCCAATAAATCTTCGTCGTGGAGATTGGCGATCGAAGCCCTGATTTCATTTACCATCTTGAGGGCGCGTGCGCCGTGATCAGCACGCCTTTTTTCCTTCTCTCGCTTCATTTTTCATCGATAGCACTAATTTGCGCGGCAGGCCATCGAGAAGCAGTGGGCATATCTATTTGCGACCAAACCCGATCATTCGACACCGGCACGATCCGGCGAGACCGCCTTGCACAAAAGGCCGGCGGCGCCCTCCCGCCCGGCGCCGCGAGATAAAAAAGGCACGCCGGGAGGGCAGGCATGGCTTATGCGTGAATATGGTATAGGGGTTGGCCGAAAGCATCTTCCTCGCATGAGGCTCAACCGGACGAAAGCTCACCATCCGTCGATGACATCTACCGAACTCAACCTTGCAGATCTTGGCTGGAGCCCCTTTTTCAACGATCAGCTAAGTCCGCATGAGAGAGGCGACGATTTTTGTCCTGTCCGCGTATTGGCAGTGCATCGCGGCATGGTCGAAGTCGCCGGAAGCGGTGTCAGCGGGATGATCCCATCCACTTTGCCGATTAACCGGGGGCCTGAGGATCGAGCTACGGTCGGCGACTGGCTGGTGATGGATCGTGCGCGGCGGGAGCCGCTGCGCGTCCTCGACCGCATCAACCTTTTCAAACGCACGGCGCCGGTCGACCAGCGCCGGCTTCAACTGCTCGCCGCGAATGTCGACACGCTCTTCATCGTGACGTCGTGCAATCAGGACTTCAACATCGCTCGTTTGGAGCGCTATCTCGTGATGGCGCGGGAAGTCGACGTCACGCCGGTGATCGTGCTCACCAAAATCGATCTTTCAGACAGTCTCGACCGGTTCCTGGAGAGCGCCAGATCGCTGCAGGCAGACCTGCAGGTAGAAACGGTGAACGGGCGAGACCCGCAAAGCGTGGCGCGACTTGCTCCTTATTGCGGGACCGGGAAGACCGTGGCACTGCTGGGTTCGTCGGGGGTTGGAAAATCAACGATGATCAACACCTTGCGCGGATCGCAAAGCCTTGCCACGCAGCCCGTCCGGGAGGCGGACGGCAAGGGCAGGCACACAACTACCGTTCGCCAGCTCCATCGCCTCGATGGCCTCATCGAAGGAGGGTGGCTGGTCGACACGCCGGGCATGCGGGAGTTTCACATACCCGAAGCTGCAGCAGGAATTGCGGAAGTATTCGACGATATCGTGTCCGTGACACGCAACTGCCGCTTCAGCGACTGCACCCATGTTGCAGAGCCTGGCTGCGCCGTGCAGGCGATGGTCCGGGAGGGACGCCTGAAGCCCAAGCGATTGGAACGCTGGCGCAAACTGCGCGCTGAAGATGAAGAAACACCTTTCGGCCGACGGCCGAAAGCCAACAGCACTCGCACAAGGAAGAAGAAGGATGGCTGATCTATATCTCAAGGCCTTGGAGGCAGAGCGCAGAAGTCTGTGGGCCGAGTGCCGGCTGAAGGGGCTTGCCAAGGGAACGGCGGAACGTGTCCGGATCGACGAGCTGGATAAACTGCTTGCCGCGCACAAAGCGAAAAAGAGCAGCTGAACAGGCGCTCGGAGCGTCCAATTCCCTGGCTGCACGATGCATGGACGCCCGGATCAGGATGCAGGCCTGAGGTCCGCAAGAGCACGTTCGACCCGGCTCAGCCCCTCTGCCGACTCCACCGCAAGATCCAGCGGCCGCCCTCCGAGCTTGCCGCACGCGGCGTTAAGATACGCAATGGCCTGATCCCGATTTCCCAGTGCCTCAAGCGCTAGTTTGGTCACCAACCCCTGTCGGATCGCTGCGTCGGGCGCGAGCTTGGGTCGATCGGACCATCGCACTTTTGCGCGAATTGGCCTGTCGGGCTTGCTTTCGCTGTCCATTTTGGAATTCCTAGCAATAAGGCCGCATGCGATGCGCGGCGATCTTCCAGAGCATATGGGTGATCTGGATCTGGCCCATCACAGACGCGGTGGCGGTCTGAAGCATGGTCCCCACGTGATCGGGACCGGGACTCGACAGGAAGTCCCGCGCCGCCACGCGACCGCCCAGCAAAGCGAAGGCAAGGTCGGATATCTCGCTTCGCCGTTGGAAGGTCAGGTCGTCCCTCGAAGCGCGGTTCCATTGCCGTCCGCATGACGGGACTCCCGCCGGCCGATAGCGCGGGCAGGCAAAGGGGTTTGATGCAGGCCAGGTCATGCCCATTGCGGATAGGCCGCGACCCCCATGTCATTGCGCAAGCGAGCAATCCGGGTTTCGTAATGACGCACCAGATCGAACCGCGACCGACGCGAATGAACATCCTTATCGTGCACAGCGTATTGAATGAGCGCAATCTGATGATGAAAAAGTAGCTGATTGAGGTCCATCGGGCTCTCCTTTTTGCGGGAGCGCGCTGAGTCTCTCAGTCGCCGATGTGCAGAAATCGTCGGCAATATAATTCTTTTACACGATTTCGCTTCGACCGGCGAGTGCATTCTATGAATCGGGAATAATATTTAAAAATCTGCGCCCTGTTGAAAATTTGATTTTTTCGCGTACATGGAGATCGCTGCATCGTTTTTGACGAAAGCTGGCCCGCGCAACGCAGGCATTTTTTCAAGCATCAGCCTGGCTTTCATGACCGCCGTTCTGCGCATGCATGACGTCGGGCACCCTCGTATTCGGGACATCATGGATTGGCCAAGGAAGAATTGCTGACGATGGAAGGCTACATCGAGGAGATACTCCCCGATGGACGCTTCGCGGTGTTGCTCGACAACGAGCACAAGATCATTGCCTATACGGCGGGCAAGATGCGCAAGTTCCGCATTCGCTCGGTCGTCGGTGATCGCGTGCACGTCGAGATGACGCCTTACGACCTTTCCAAAGGCCGGATCGTGTTTCGCGAAAAAACGCCGGGACAAGCCGGCGGACCGCCGAGACGGCGCAGCGGTTTCAGAAGATAAAAAGGCGGGAAAACCCCGCGCACAGGATAACATGTACATCACTACCCCAGGCGCTCGAACGCGACCCGAAAATGCCATCTACCACCCGCTCGCCTTGCGCCATGCCGTGAACCAGAGGCCATCCGGCCTTCTCAGCCGGGACCATCTACGACGCCTTGTTGCCGCGATGGTCGATTGAACCGACCTGCCCGCGCCATCGAAAGAATGGCCGGGCGTCTTTTTCAATCCCGCAAGCGAGCACAGTCTCGGGGGTATATAGCGCGATTGCGGCACGAAGAACCGATCGTCGCCGGCAATCGTCATGCCTCTCCGGGCATTTCTTCACCTTCAGACTCAAGGCCGCGGCGACCGGGATACCGATCGCCGCGACCGCTGCCGTTTGACAGGGGGTTAGCAAGGGCTGACCCGTCGGCAGCGTCTGGAGTGTGGTTCGGCAAAGGCTCCCGACCAATCCGGATTTCCCGGACATGCCGACTCACCATTCCCTTGCTTGCAAAGATTTAGGAAGGAACATATAAGGAACAAATGTCCCGTTCCACCGTCATGGACCGTCTCGAAATTCTTGCCGATGCCGCCAAGTATGATGCCTCCTGCGCGTCTTCCGGCACCGCCAAGCGGGACAGTCGTGATGGGCGGGGCCTCGGTTCGACCGAAGGCATGGGCATCTGCCACGCTTATGCGCCCGATGGCCGATGCATCTCGCTGCTCAAGCTGCTGCTGACCAACCACTGCATCTTCGACTGCCATTACTGCATCAACCGCAAGAGCTCGAACGTGCGCCGCGCACGGCTCACACCGCAGGAAGTGGTAGACCTCACGCTCTCGTTCTACCGTCGCAATTATATCGAGGGACTGTTCCTCAGTTCGGGCATCGTGAAGTCCTCCAGCCACACGATGGAACAACTGATAGAAGTCGCGCGCATCCTGCGTGAAGAGCACGATTTCCGCGGATACATCCACCTCAAGACGATCCCGGAGGCGGACCCAGAACTGGTCGCGCAGGCAGGGCTTTGGGCGGACCGCGTATCGATCAACGTCGAACTGCCGACCGACGCCGGGCTTTCGCGTCTCGCCCCCGACAAGAACGGAGCGACGATCGAGGGAGCGATGGGCAAGCTGTCCGGCGCGATCATCGAGGCGCACGATGCCCGCAAGCGCTTTCGCAAGGCGCCGACTTTCGCACCCGCCGGGCAGTCGACTCAGATGATCGTCGGCGCGGACGGCGCCAGCGACGCGCAGATCGTCGGCAAGGCCAGCACCCTTTACGACCGCTTCTCGCTCAAGCGGGTCTACTACTCCGCCTTCAGCCCGATTCCGGAGGCGAGCGCCGTCCTGCCGCTCAAGCGCCCGCCGCTGATGCGCGAACACCGGCTCTACCAATCGGACTGGCTGATGCGCTTCTACGGCTTTGCGCCGCAGGAGGTGCAGCAGGCGACGGAGGACGACGGCATGTTGCCGTTGGATATCGACCCCAAGCTGGCCTGGGCGCTGAAGTTCCGGGATCGCTTTCCGGTCGATCTCAACCGCGCCCCGCGCGAGGCGATGCTGCGGGTACCCGGGCTGGGCGTGAAGGCGGTCGACGCGGTCCTCATTGCGCGGCGGCATCGATCGATCCGGCTGGAGGACCTCGCCCGGCTCAGCGTCTCGATGAAGAAGCTGCGCCCTTTCATCGTGACGGCGGACTGGCGCCCCACCCTGCTCCTCGACCGCGCCGACTTGCGCGCGCGGCTCGCGCCGCCGGCGCAGCAGATGGAACTGTTCGCGTGATCGCAGCGGATATCCCGCAGCCCGACGACTTCGAGGCCTGGCGCGATGAGGCGCGGCGACTCGTCGCGCGCGGCGTACCGCCGGAGGACACGACGTGGGGCGAGGCGGATGGCGTGGCTGACCTTTTCGCCGCCCCTTTCACCGCACTTGCATATCCCGGGACACTGCGGGAGGTTCGGGCGAGCCGGGCCTTCCTCGACCTCGCCCGCAGCGTGATCCTGCATTGCGACCCGGCCCGCCTCGCCCTCCTGTATCGCGTGCTCTGGCGCCTGCAGGACCAGCCCCGGCTGATTGAGGACGCCGCAGACCGCGATGTCGCCGCGCTGGAACGCATGGCGAAGCAGGTCCGCCGCGACATGCACAAGATGCGCGCGTTCGTCCGTTTCCGGTCCGTGGCCGACGAGGACGGCGTGGAACGCTTCGTCGCCTGGTTCGAGCCCGAACATCGCATCGAACGCGCCAACGCGGATTTCTTCGTCAATCGCTTCGCCAGCCAGCGCTGGTCCATCCTGACCCCGCGCCTGTCGCTGCATTGGGACGGGACGGCGCTGCTGGAGGGGCCTGCGGCATCGCGCGACGATGCCCCCGCCGAGGACGCGGCCGAGGAACTCTGGCTCGGCTACTATCGTTCGATCTTCAATCCCGCGCGCCTCAAGGTGGGCATGATGCTCAAGGAAATGCCGCGCCGATATTGGAAGAACCTACCCGAGGCGCGCCAGATTCCCGATCTCATCGCCGGGGCTCACAAGCGGGAGGCCGCGATGATCGCCACCGGGTCGGACCTGTTCGCTCGGGAAGCGGTCCCGTCCAGCCTTCAGGCGGTTGCAGAGGGTATCGCGCAATGCCGTCGTTGTCCCATCGGCTGCAACGGCACTCGAGCGGTCATGGGCGAAGGACCGAAGACGGCACGGCTCATGATCGTGGGCGAACAGCCCGGCGATACCGAAGAGCGCGAAAACCGGCCTTTCATCGGTCCCGCCGGCCAGTTGCTCGACAGCGCCCTGGGCGAAGCCGGGGTGAATCGCTCGGCTGCCTATGTCACCAATGCGGTAAAGCACTTCAAGTTCGCTCCGCGCGGCAAGCGCCGGCTCCATCAGGCGCCTACCGCCGGCGAGATCGACATCTGCCGCTGGTGGCTGGATGGCGAACGTGCACTGGTGAAGCCGAAGGTCGTGCTCGCCCTTGGCGCAAGCAGCGCGCGGGGCCTGCTCGGACGCACGCCGGCGATCGGCCGGGAACGTGGGCAGGCCATCGCCCTGCCCGACGACACGCTGGTCTGGCTCACCGCGCACCCTAGCTACCTGCTGCGGCTCGACGGGGCGGCCCGGGAGCGCGAACATGCACGGTTCGCGCATGATCTTGCCGGGCTCGCACAGGTTCTTGCGGCGAGTGGAGTGGACTAGGTGCAACTCCAGGGGCACCCGCGCGTTCACTAATTCGGCAAACATTGAAGGGGAATGGTCATGGCCAGCGAATGCACTGCCTACCGCGACTCCAAGGGCGGGCTCCACAGTAGCCCCGAACGCGCGACTCTCGAAGATCTTGCCGGCGTCCTCGGCCGGGTTGGTGACGAAGGCGGAATGACGGGAGGTGTCGCCCGCATGATCTTCGACAAACGCGCCGAGATAGAGCGTGTCTTCGCCGAGCACGATCGCCTGATGGAAACGGCACCGGCTGCCGCGATCCAGCCCGGACACCACATTCGCGCCGTTAACTGACGGCGCCAGACAGGAACTTTCGCAGGTCCTGCCCCTGTAACTTCGGAGGTGGGGCCTGCGAGTACTTCCCCGGAAGCGCGCGAACGTCTATCAGGCTGCCCGACCCAGAGTAGCCCCACCTTCGTGCTCCACGCTTCGTGACTGTAGAAACCTCTCCCACAGCCGGCCTCGAGGCGGCTTTTCTCGAACATCGGGAGAAGCTGTTGCGCTTCCTGCGCGCGCGCGGCGCGGGGGATGCTGCGGAAGATCTCGTCCAGGAAGTCTGGCTGAAGATCGCCGCCAGCCGTCCCGGCCCGGTCGCCTCCCCCCTCTCCTACCTGTTCCGCACTGCCGACCTGCTGATGATCGACCGTTTTCGCTCGACCCGGCAGGCCGACGTGCGCGACCGGGACTGGACCGAAGTGAACGCCGGCGACCCGCCCGGCGTTTCCGCCGAGCCCTCCGCCGAACGTCGCATCGCCGCCGCACAGGAGGCCGCCAGCGTCCTTGCCCTGCTCGATAGCCTGGGCGCCCGGGTGGCCACGATCTTTCGTCGCCACCGCATCGAAGGGGCTGCGCAGAAGGTCGTGGCGGCCGAAATGGGCCTGAGCCTGAGCACTGTGGAAAGCGACCTGCGCGTCGCCTACCGAGCGCTCGCCGAATGGAAGGAACGGTCGAAATGAGGCCCACGATGAGGCTGGCGCCGATCGTCTCCGTCTTCGCCGGTGAAGGAGCGCCCGATGGCGAACGACATGGCGAGTGACAATACTATCAGAGGCGAGGCGCTCGACTGGGCTGTGCGCGCAGGCGATCCCGCGTTTGCCGACTGGGAAGCGTTCACCCTCTGGCTCGAGGCCGACCCAGCGCACGCCCGTGCCTATGACGAAGTCACGGCCTCGGTCGCCGATGCCGCCGAACTCGTCGCCCTTTCTGCCCCTGCAAACGACGACACCGGCGACGACGGCGTTGTGGCAGAGCCTCCGCGCCGCCGCCGGCCGTGGCTGGCCAGCGCGATCGCCGCGAGCCTTGCGGTGGTGGCCGGGTTCTGGGCATTCCAGGGCCAGCAGCGCGACCTCTACACGGTCGAGACGGCGCTGGGCGAAACCCGCCGCGTGACCTTGGACGCCGACACCCGCATCGAACTGGCGGGCGGCACCGCCGTCGAATTCGACCGCAAGGACAAGCGCTACGCCCGGCTCGAACACGGGCAGGCGCTGTTCACCGTGCGCCACGACGCCGCACACCCCTTCGAGGTGGCGGTGGATGGCGAGCGGCTGGTCGATATCGGCACCGTCTTCGACGTGCGTCACGATGCCCAGGGGCTCAGCGTCGCGGTTTCGGAAGGCGCCGTGCAGTTCGACCCCGACGGCGCCGACGTGCGCGTATCGCCGGGCGAAGTGCTGTACCGCGCTGCCGGGGCGAGCGACTACACCCTTACCCGCCTTCCCGCCGAACAGGTCGGCGAATGGCGAGAGGGGCGCCTGACCTTCGAAAGCGCCACGCTGGAGGACGTCGCGGCCCGGCTCAAGCGTGCGACCGGCATCGAATATGTCGCAGCATCGAGTGGGTCCGGCGCGGTTTCCGGCTCGATCCTGGTCGCGCCGCTGCGCAAGGACCCGGCATCGATCGGGCCGCTGCTGGGCCTTTCGGTCCGGTCCGAAAACGGACGCTGGGTGATCGGCGCGCGCTGAGACGATGCGCGGCGCCATCTGCATCGTGGCGGCCGCAACGGCCATGCCCGCCGCCGCCTCTGCCCAGGCGGTAGCCGTCGATACGCGCGGCGGCTCGGTAGGACAGGTCGCCATCGACCTCGCGCGCCAGACCCGTTCCAGCATCATCGTCACCGATCCTTCCGTCGCCGCACGCATGGTTCCGGCAATGCGAGGACGGATGGGCGCGGACGACGCCGTGCGCCTGCTGGCGCGCAAGGCGGGCGCACGCGCGGTTCCCGTCGCGCCCGGCGCATGGCGCATCGAAGCGGCCGCCGTCGCAAGGGCGCCGTCTTCCCGCCCTGCCCCGCCCCGAGCATCGGTGCCCGTCGCCGTCGAGGCGGAAGCGGCCGATCCCATCGTCGTCGTCGCTTCCAAGCGCGATCTCACCATCGGGCAATTGCCGGGGCAAGTGACCATCCTAGACGGCGAATCGCTGGAAGCGGGCGGCGTCGGCGGCACCGAGAAGATCACGCAGCGGGTCGCCACCGTCACCTCGACGCACCTTGGCAGCGGGCGTAACAAGCTGTTCATTCGCGGCATCGCCGATTCCAGTTTTACCGGGCCGACGCAGGCGACAGTGGGCCAGTATCTCGGCGACCTGCGCCTCAGCTACAATGCGCCCGACCCGGACCTGCGCCTGTCCGACATGGCGCGGGTCGAGGTGCTGGAGGGGCCGCAGGGCACGCTCTACGGCGCCGGATCGCTGGGCGGTATCATCCGCCTCGTCCCAAATCCGCCTGTCCTGGGCGAAGCGGGCGGCGCGATCTCGGTCGGCGGCTCGCTCACCCGGAGCGGCGGACCGGGCGGCGACGGGGCAGCCATGGTCAACGTGCCGCTGGGAAGTTCGATGGCCCTGCGCGCCAACTTCGATGCGGCGACGCTCGGCGGCTATATCGACAAGCCGCTGCTCGGCCGCAAGGACGTCAACCGCACGCGCATCCTCGGCGGCCGCGCCGCGCTTCGTGCCGGGATCGCCCCGGACTGGACCGTCGACCTCATCGGCCTTGGCCAGTCCACCGATGCGCGCGACAGCCAGTACGCGGGCCGCAACGCCCGCCCACCCCTCACCAGCAGCGCGCAAGTGCGCGAGGGTTCGGATGCGGACTACCTGATGAGCCAGTTCGTGATCTCCGGCCGTATCGGCGACGTGCGCGTGCGGTCCACTACCGGCGCTGTACGGCAGCATCTGGAGGAACGCTACGACGCCACCGTCGATCCCGACGCGCCGCGCCTGTTCTCGCAGGAGAACCGCACGCGCATGGTCGCGCACGAAACGCGGATATGGCAGCCCGAGACAGGCGGCTTCGGCTGGCTGGTCGGCGCCAGCTATACGCACAACCGCACGGTACTGACGCGCAGCTTCGAGGAGTTCAGCGCGACCACCGCCTCCACCGGCGTGCGCAACACCATCGACGAATTCACGCTCTACGCCGAAGCCAGCCTGCGCATCCGTCCCGGCCTCACGGCGACGGCAGGCGGACGCCTCACCCATTCGCGGCTCGGCGGTTCGGGTGAGGACGTGCTGCCCGCCGTGTCCTTCGCCATGGCGCGCGCGCGCGCGCAAGTCACCGCCGACCGGACGACGACCACCGTGCTGCCCTCGCTGGCGCTGAACGCGCAGGTACTGGAGGCGACGAGCCTCTACATGCGCTATCAGGAAGGCTTCCGCCCCGGCGGTTTCGCGATCGAAAGCGACTTCGTCCGCCGCTTCCAGAGCGACCGGACGCGGACCTGGGAATTCGGCGTGAAGCACGGGCAGCCGGGCCTCAGCCCGTTCGACCTCGCCGCCAGCGTATCCTACACCCGCTGGCGCGACATCCAGGCGGACTTCATCGACAATTCGGGCCTGCCCAGCACCGCCAACATCGGCGACGGCCGCGTGTGGTCGGCCAGCGTGACCGGCGGCGTCGAACTGCTCCGTGGCCTGCGCCTGGAGGCCGGGGCGACGTGGAACCAGAGCAAGGTGGACCAGCCCCCGGCGGAACTCCTCGGCCTCGTCGCACGGTCGATGCCCGCGCAGGACCTGTCGTCGTCCAGCCTGCTCGACGCCACTCTCGCCCGGTCGATGCAGGTGCCCAACATCGCGCAGTTCTCTGGCCGGATGAGCCTCGGCTGGAACCGCGAGATCGGGGAGAACCTGCGCCTCAACGCCAATGGCTGGGCCAGCTACGTGGGCAAGTCGCGCCTCGGCATCGGGCCGGAACTGGGCGATCCGCAAGGCGATTATCTCGACAGCGGAGCGGATGTCCGGCTCGGCACGGAACGCTACGGCGTGACGCTGACGGTGAACAACCTGACCAATTCGCGCGGCAACCGCTTCTCGCTCGGAACGCCTTTCGGCACCGGGCGGGACCAGACGACGCCGCTTCGGCCGCGTACCGTTCGCGTGGGGTTGGACGCGCGGTTCTGAACCCTCCGTTCGTCATTGCGAGCGCGGCGACGCGATCCAGGGCTGCGTAAACCGCGCTGGGTTTCTGCGCTGTACTCGCAATGACGAACGGCTAGGGACAAGCACGCAAGAAGGCGTCAGACTTAAATCGCCGCGACGGGAACTTTTTTCCAAGGCTCCCAAATGACGCCTCCGTCTCAAGGTCAGACTACAGACCTAAAAGGGACGAAGATGCCTTCCCAGCTTACTGCCAGGACCCTGCTTGCCACCACCGCCGTGCTCGCCTTCGCGACGGCCGCGCATGCCGAAGACGTCAAGACCAAGCTCACCGCCCCCATCCGCACCTCGACCATCAAGAGCGGTGCAGCGGATGCCATCAACATCACCGCCGAAGGCTCGGTCGTCCTGACCTCGGGCGTGGCAGTCACGCAGGACAGCAACCACGCGGTCACGAACGCGGGCAACATCACCATCACCAATGCCGACGGCGCAGTCGGCATCAACTCGGTCGCGGGCGCCAGCGGCGACATCACCAACACCGGCACGATCACGGTCGATGAGACCTACACCCCGACCGACACCGACAAGGACGGCGACCTCGACGGCCCCTTCGCGCTCGGATCGAACCGCGTCGGCATCCGCACGCAGGGCGACCACACCGGCAAGCTGACCCAGAACGGCAAGATCATCGTCGAGGGCAACGATTCAGCGGGCATCCAGCTCGGCGGCAAGCTGACCGGCGCCTTCACGCATGACGGTTCCACCACCGTCGTCGGGGACCGCACCATCGGCGTTTCGGCGCAGGGCATCGACGGCAACGTGCGGCTTGCGGGCACCGTCTCGGCGCAGGGCAAGGACGCCATCGGCGCGCGCTTCGCGGGCGACGTGAACGGCGCGATGGTGGTCCAGGGCACCGTCGCCGCCACCGGCTACCGCTACACCACACCGCCGACGGACGCCTCCAAGCTCGATGCAGACGATCTGCTACAGGGCGGCTCGGCGCTGATCGTCGAGGGCAACGTGACCGGCGGCATCGTGCTCGCCGCCGCACCCAAGGCCGACCCCGCGAAGCCGGACTCCGACGGTGACGGCATCGACGACAGCAAGGAAGGCACCGCCAAGGTCGTCTCCTACGGCAGCGCCGCCGCCATGCAGGTGGGCGCGGCCGACCACGCCGTCACCATCGGCCCGGTCGCAAACACCGGCAGCAAGTTCGGCCTGATCGTCGAGGGTTCGGTCGAGGGCCAGGGCCTCTACTCCGGCGTCGCGGCCAATGGCCTCGTCATCGGCGGACGCGGCGGCGCGGTGACCATCGCCAACGGCATCGGCGTGTCGGGATCGGTCGTCGCCAATGCCAATGGCGCCAACGCCACGGCCCTGCGCATCGGCGCGGGTGCGACGACGCCACAGCTGCAGAACACCGGCAACATCGCCGCCGCATCGGGCAATGCCGACAATGCGCTGGCCACCGCCGTGCGCATCGACGCGGGCGGCAACCTGCCGACCATCCGCAACAGCGGCACGATCAAGGCAGTCGCGGGTGAGAAGGGCTCGGCCACCGCCATCGTCGATGCCAGCGGCACGCTGAACCTGATCGAGAACGCGGGCACCATCTCGGCCACCGGCGCCAAGGACGGCACGCGCAACATCGCCATCGACTTGCGCGCCGCGACCGGCGACGTGACCATCAAGCAGACGCAGGTAGCCTCCGGCGTGACTGCGCCCGCCATCGTCGGCGACGTGTGGTTTGCGGGCGGCAACGACCTGCTCGACCTCGCCGACGGCACCCTCACCGGAAACGTCATGTTCGGCGCGGGCAACAATACGCTAGGCCTTTCGGGCGACGCAGTGCAGACCGGCAACGTGAGCTTCCGCGGCGGCACCGACACCGTCTCGCTGGCAGGCTCCAG
Organism: Novosphingobium sp. FG90; assembly: GCF_057808725.1. Lineage (NCBI taxonomy): Bacteria > Pseudomonadati > Pseudomonadota > Alphaproteobacteria > Sphingomonadales > Sphingomonadaceae > Novosphingobium > Novosphingobium sp. FG90. Next base: position 78,953 of record NZ_JBMDIO010000011.1, on the reverse strand, counting down.
CGGCTTCAACGGCGCCATGGACTTCGGCGGCGGCGCGGACGTGCTGAACATCTCGGGCAGCGCGTACTTCTCCGGTTCGATCGCCAACTCCTCGCAGCTGGCGGTCAAGGTCTCGGGCGGCCTGCTCGACATCAAGAAGCCCGCCTCGATGGCCTCGCTCGATGTGGGCAGCACCGGCGTAGTCCTCGTCACGCTCGACAAGACCGCAGGCGCCGGATCGTCCTACACCGTGTCGGGCAACGCGACGTTCGCGGAAGGCTCCAAGCTGGCGATCCGCCTTGCCGATGTCTCGACGGCGGAAGGCACCTATCAGGTGCTCACCGCAGGCAGCCTGACCGGCCGCGACAAGCTGGCCACCAACACCGACCTCGTCCCCTTCATGTTCAAGGCGGAGCTGGACAAGGATGCGGCGGCCAACACCATCGTCGTCGATGTCTCGCGCCGCACGGTCAGCGAGCTGGGCCTCAACCGCTCGGGCGCGGCGGCCTATGACGCGGTGTTCAAGCAGCTGGCCAAGGACGACAAGATCGAGCAGGTCTTCCTCGGCCTGACCAACGGCGACGCCTTCCGCTCGGCCGTGGGCCAGATGCTGCCCGACCACGCAGGCGGCGGCTTCGAGGGCATCAGCCTCGGCACCCGCGCCCTCGCCCGCCAGATGCAGGACCCGCAGGGACCGATCACCGCCAGCGGCCGCTTCACCACCACGCTCAACATGGCAATCTGGGGCAGCGACCGTAAGGCGGGGAACACCGCCGCCTACAAGCTCAACGGCTATGCCTGGTCGGCAACCGCCGAGTACCAGACCGGCATCGGCAAGTTCGGCGGCACCGTCGCCTACATCAACAACAACCACAAGAACGGCGAACTGACCGACGTGAACTCGGACGCTTTCGAACTGGCGGCGCACTGGCGCGGCAAGTTCGGCCCGGTCAGCGCCTTCGCGCGCGGTTCGGCCGGCACGGCCAAGTTCGACGGCGAGCGCAATTTCTACGGCATGGTCGGTTCCGAGACGGTCCGCCGCACCATGGACGGCAAGTGGGACGGCAAGTTCGTCACTTTCGCGGGCGGCGCCGCGATCGAGGGCGGCTCGCAGTTCTTCTTCTTCCGTCCGGGCGTGACGGTCGACTACGTGCGCCTGAAGGAAGACGGCTACTCCGAAACCGGCGGCGAGAAGCTGAACCTCACCGTCGCCTCGCGCACCAGCGACGAACTGGCGGTGAACCCCAGCATGACCGTGGGCATCGACTTCCTCGGCATGAAGGCGCGCGACGAGAACTGGTTCCGCATGGAAACCGAAGGCGGCTGGCGCGAGATCGTCAATGGCGGCATCGGCTCGACCACCGCGCACTTCGAGGGCGGCGACGACTTCACGCTGGAAGGCGACGGCGCGACGAGCGGCTGGTTCGCGCGCCTGCGGGCGATCGGCGGTTCGTCGGGCTTCACGATGGGCGGCGAACTCTCCGCCGAGGATCGCCACGGCCGGGTCGATCTCGCCCTGCGCGGCTCCGTGACCATCGGTTGGTAAGGACAGGCACGATGCGTGGACCACTTCTCTGCGGCATCGTCCTGGGCGCCGGGCTGCTGTTAAGCTGCGCCCCCCGCGTGCGGCCCGGCGCCTCCTCCCCCGCTTTGGCGGGGGAGGAACTGCGCATATCGCGCGGGCCGTGCTTCGGCTTCTGCCCGGTGTACAAGGTCGCCGTGACGCCCGCCGGTCGGGTGGACTTCACCGGCGAGCGGCATACTGCCGTGCTGGGCCAGCGTTCCCACTCGGTCGGCCGCACGACATACGAGGACGTGCGCCGCGCCCTCGCCCCGATGCGGCCGCAGACCGGCGAGGACCTTGCCCACGCCTGTACCGAGGCGGCCACCGACATGTCGAGCGTGACGCTCGAATGGATCGGCGCGGACGGCCGCCGCACGGCGCTCACCTACAACATGGGCTGCCGCTCGGCGGAAGGCTCGGCGATGACCCGGACAGTGGAGGAACAGCTCGGCCGCCTCGGCGTAGAAGCATGGGCTGCGCAGAAAACCTGGCCCGGAGACAGCCGGGGCTAACGCGACACGGCAAACGGGTGGGCGGGCGAAAGCCCGTCGCCGAAATGCATCGGCCCTCCCCGGTCGTCAGCCTGCCGCTGCACGCGGTCGAAGAGGTTGAGGACGTAAGTGAGCCCGGACAGGCGCCATTCCTCTCCGCGCTTCTCGGCGGTGAGGAGATAGCGCCCCCAGAACGTGTCATCGATCCCCGGCGCGGGCGCATCCGTGCGGCACACGATCACGCAGCCCGCGTCGATGCGGGCACGGTCGCCCGACAGGATGATCGTCGGCAGTCCGAACATGTGGAGACGGCGCGAATAGCCCTCCTCCAGTTCGGCGACGAACTTGCGGTATTGTGCGAAGTCGCCCTTGAACATGCCGAAATCGAAGGTCGATTCCGGCCAGAACACAGTGTCCAGCCGCGCCCAGTCGATCCAGTCGATGAGGTTGGCGTACTCCGCGACCAGTTCAGTCAGCCGCGCCTTCGCGACGAGTTGCTCGATGGCGTCAGGCATGGGCGGGCGCTTTCCAGTCTGCGAGGGTCGATACGGTCTCGTCCAGACGCACCAGCGTCTTGCCGGTGGTCTCGCCCGACATCAGGCGAATGAACGAATCCGGCGTGGCCTCCAGTCCGGTCGCCACGTTCTCCGTCGCTATCAACTGGCCCGAGCGCACCCAGTTCGCCAGGGCATCTTCCGCCTCGTGCAGCATGTCGGCAGCCTCGTAGGCAAGGAAGCCGCGCATCGTGATGCGGTTGACCAGCACCTGCCAGAGGTTGCGCACGCGATAGGGCTCGGTCTGGTGATTGTAGTTGGCGATCATCCCGCAAACCGGGATGCGCCCGAACGCCTTCATCCGCGGCAAGGCGGTATCGAGCGTGACGCCGCCCACATTGTCGAAATAGAGGTCGATGCCGTCCGGGAAGTGCCTTGCGATCTCGGCGTCGAGATCGGCGGCGGCGCGATAATTGATGGCCCCGTCGAAGCCCAGGTCCTCGACGATATGGCGCGCCTTCTCGTCCGAACTGACCGTGCCGACCACGCGGCAGCCGGACAGTTTCGCGACCTGCCCGCCGACCGAGCCGACCGCGCCCGCCGCCGCGCTCATCAGCACCTCGTCGCCCGCGCGCATCTCGCCGAAGCGCTTGAGGCCGACGTAGGCGGTGATGCCCGACCACCCGCACGCCCCCATGTAGGCGGTAAGCGGCAGGTCGTCGGCAACGCGCACGTTCTCGAACCCGACGCTGCCCGGGGCGATCACCGAATGCGTCTCCCAGCCGATGAAGGCGCGGCCATAGTCGCCCTCGCGAAAATCCGGATTGCGCGACTTGACCACGCGGCCGAGCACCATCGTCGGGATCAGCCCGCCAAGCTGCACCGGCGGCAGGTAACTCTTCACGTCGTCCAGCATCCCGCGCACCGCCGGATCGATGGCGAAGACGCGGTTCTCCAGCATGACCTGCCCATCTTCCAGTTCGGGCAGTTCGACTTCCTCGACACGGAAGTTCTCTGGCAACGGCACTCCGGTTGGGCGCGAGGCGAGCACGATACGGCGGTTCTGCATGATCTCTCTCCCGATGGTGCCTGTCAGTCCATGAACCCGCGTTCGTTCGAGGTGTCGAACTTGCGCACGCCGGACGTATCGATACGCGCGGCCCAGTTGCCGAGCACGCCGGTCACCGAAGGCTGCGACAGATGGGTCGCCAGCGCCGCCTCGTCGCGCCAGCGCTCATAGACGAGGACAGTACCTGCCGCCGGATCGTCGATGGCGAAATGGTAATTGAGGCAGCCGTCCTCCTTCAGCGTCGACTCTACAAGGCCACGCAGGGTGGCGGCGAGATCCTCGACGAGGTCCGGGGCGGTCTTCAGGTGTCCGGCAAGCACGATCATGGCCTGGGTAATCCTCTCTGTTGTGTTGTGGCGTGGCGCGGAACGGCGCAAACTCAGTCTGCCCTGAGGCGCGGCGGCGGGACTGTTCCTTGTGACAGGTAATGATCGACCCAGCGGTGGAAATACTGGTTGCCCAACTCGTTACGGCCGAATGTGACGAAGCCGGTCCGCTGCGCCTCCAGGCCCTGCTGCACGCGCAGGCCCATGAGGTAGTCCTCCTTTTCGACCACATCGAAGAAGAAGTCGCTCATCCGGTCCAGCGCCTCGCGTTCCTCGTCGGTTTGCGGCGCGGTGGGGAAAATGTAATTCATCATGGTGACGTTGCGGCCCGGCGTCTCGGCGGGGAACAGTTGCGCGACCTGACACATCTCCGGAGCCAGGAACATGGCGAAGTTCGGGAACAGCATCCGGATGAAATCGTAGTTGAGGTTTTCCCGTTCACCCCACTGATCTCGCGGGACGTCGTGCAGTTCGACGATCCGGTGTTGCGGATAGGACAGGCGGATATGCGGTCCGAACGCCTCGTAGAAGGCGCGGTTGGACGGCGTGCGCGGCGTGACCGTTTCCGGGTGCGCGGCCTGGAAGTGGTATCCTTCGAGGTAACCGTCATAGGCCACCTTCCAGTTCGCGCCGACCATCGGCCGGGACTTGTGGAAGTACCACGTCTCCAGCTTCAGCGCCGCGAAGTCGTCGAGCATCCCGCCAAGGAAGGCGGGTACGTCGATCGGCAGACCGGGGGTGAGGATCGCGAAGATCATCCCCGCTACCTCCTGACACGGCAGTTCGGTAAGGCCGAGCGTCGCCTTGTCGATCTCGCCGAACGTCGATGCCTCGGCGACACCCAGCAGGCGGCCATCGCCGGCGTAAGTCCAGCCGTGGTAGGGACAGGAAAAGCCGCGGCAGTTCCCGCGCCCCTCGTCCACCAGCTTCATCGCCCGGTGGCGGCAGACATTGAGGAAGGCACGGGCGCGACCGTCCGCGGCGCGGGTGATGAGGATCGGCACCCCCATCGGCTCCATCGCCTTGTAGTCCCCTTTTTCCGGCAGCTCGATGGTGAAGGCCATCATCAACGGCAAGCTGCGGAAGATCAGGTCGATCTCGCGCTGCCATCGCTCGCGGTCGAGGTAGCTTTCGACCGGCACCTGCATGGTGGCGCCGGTCTGGTCGGTCGTGCGTTCCTCGACGAAACGCAGCAGGACTTCCGCCACGTCGCCATAGGCCTCTCTCATCGTGGTCATCGCCTCTCTCCCGTGCCTGCCGCCGTATGCGGCTGTCTTACCAGGCGGGGGCGTCGCCGCCCGGAACGGCAGGGCCGGTCAGCCAGTCGCCGGTGATGCCGATCCTGATCTCGGAGCCCCTGGGCACCTCGGTCCCGGCGTCGGGAGTGACGAACATGATGCGGTTCGGCGCCCAGACCGAGCCGATGATCTCCTCCTCGTCCTCGGACAGGGTGACGCCGGCGACCGCGCACATCTCGCGCGCGCGCTCGCGGGTCTGGCCGCGCACTTCGGGAACGTAGGCCTTGGCCGGGTCTTCATGGACCTTGAGGACGCGCGCCTTCTCGCGCTCGGCTTCCTCGGCCGCCAGCGTCTCGTCGAATGCGGGGCCGTGGTAGTCGATCTCCCAGTCGAACGAGATCATGTTCTCCAGGATGTCGGGCAGGAACGGCGTCATCCTCAAGTGCGACCAGTGCGACATATACCGCTCCATCGCCTCGTAAGTGTCGATGTCGCAGCAGTTGGCGAAGTCGAAATCGCCCGAGTGGAAGCGCGTGTGGACGACCTTGCCGTGGCTGTAGTCACGCACCTCGCGGTTGAGATGCGACAGCTTCTTCACCTCCTCGATGAAGAGGTCGATCTTGGCGGGGTCGGCGTCCTTCTTGAACTTCAGCATCACGACGTGACGGATCATCGGTCTCTCCCATGTCGCGCCTGCCTTGCGATTGCTTCGCGAAGGACTCGGCGCCATGGGGGAAGAGTAGCGCGATGTTTTTCGTGCAATGCCTGTCAGATTAAACAGGTGCCCTCATGCGGCGGCATCGAAGCCGAGATCCGCCAGTTCGGCCGCCAGCACCTCGCGCATGCGCGGGGTGGTCCAGTCGTCGGGCGCGAAACAGGCCTCGAGCGCGATCCCTGCGACGGAGGCGATCACGCGGCGCGCCTTGAACAGCACGTCACCCTGCCCGCCCCGCTGCACCAGCATCCGGCGGTAGAGTTCGAGGCTGTGCTCCGCCGCGCCGCGACGCTCCTCCAGATATTCGGGCTCGAGGTGCGCGCGCCCCCAGAACGCGATCCAGACGCGCCAGTTCGCCCTGGATGCATCCGACAGCGGCAGAATCTCCCCGAAACAGTCGAGCAGCGGCAAACCGGCGTCGAAAGCAGCCTGCAGCCTTTCCCGCGCGCGCTCGTTGGCGAGCTGGTAGACGCCGAAGAGCAACTCGTTCTTGTTGCGGAAATAGTGCGAAACGATCGAGGTGCTGCACTCGGTCGCCGCTGCGATCTCGCGGAAGGTCAAGGCGTCGATGCCCCTGTCCGCCACAACGTCGAACGCCACCGACAGGACGAGCGATCGACGCTCCTGCTTGTCGACAATGATCGGCATCGGGTCTCCGGATCGAGTTGCAGGCCTGCTCTTCTCCCCCGCGAGTTCCAGAGGCGGGCGGCATTTGTCAAGATTGCCGCCCCGGCGGTGAACCATTGCGATCCCGCCCCATTGCGTATCAAATCATTGCTGAGCCCACCCTCCAGTTGACGCGGGAGCCGCCGGGGTGTGTGCAAAACCGGTAGAGGCATACCGGCATCGTGCGGCCGGGCAGGTACGCCGCAGGAGAGGAACAAGAGGTGGCCCGTCCCTTCGCACCGCGTTTCGCGGTCTATGTCGCACTCGTGTTCATGCTGCTGGGCGTGCTGCAGCTGGCTGCCAGCCTCGTGTTCTACCAGTCGATCGACCGGCAGACGCTCAATGAGGATCACGCTCGCCGCATCGCCGAACTGCTGGTGGTCAGCGACCGCATCCACTCCGCCGACCCCCGCCTGACCGCGCCGACAATGAGCACCCGCCACCTTGCCGCCGCCGTCGGGAACGGGCCCAGCGTGGCGACGCCCACCTCCGACAAGTCGCTCGTGCGGATCGAGCGACGGATCATCGAGTGGGAGCCTTCGCTGGGCGGACGTTCGCTGCGCCTCGCGATGCAGGGGCCGCCGGGCGGCAAGTGCGACCTCGTCGGCGCGATCCGGCTCGCGGATGGGCACTGGCTCAACTTCCGTTCGCGCGACATCAACGCGATGTGGCCGGTCGCATTGCGCGCGACGGTGCTGACCCTGGCGACGACCGTTGCCTTCCTCGCCATCGGCCTCGTCGCGCTGCACGTCCTGACCCGCCCGCTGCGCCGCATGAGCGACGCGGCCGATGCCATCGGCCACGGCCGGCAAGTGGTCGTCGCCGAAAGCGGCACGCCGGACCTGCGCACGCTCGCGCATTCGATGAACCTCATGCAGGAGCGGATCGCCCGTTTGCTGCAGGACCAGGCCAGGTCGTTCGAGGCGATCAGCCATGATCTGCGCACGCCCCTTTCGCGCCAGAAAGTCGCCGCCGAACTGATCGACGACACAGAACTGGGCAGCGTCATCCTCTCCAGCGTGGACGAGATGGAAGCCTTGCTCGCCTCGCTCCAGCGTTTCCTGCGGGCGCAGCATCTTGATGCACAGGCCGAGACGCTCGACCTCACCGAACTGGTCGCGCATGTGCTGCATCCCTACGGAGCGCGCGCCCGTTTCGACGCCTCCGCCCCGGCCCTCGCCCGGACGTTCCGAGAGCCGCTGGAATTGGCGCTGGCCGCACTGGTTGAAAACGCGATCCAGTTCGGCGGCGAGGCACGGATCGCGATTGGCCGCCACGAGGGCCGCTGGCGCATCGAGATCGCCGATTCCGGCCCGGGCATCCCTTCCGCGTATTTCGAGGCGATTCTCGACCCGTTCTTCCGCCTCGATGCTGCGCGCGCCCGCGACACCAAGGGCTTCGGCCTCGGCATCCCGACCGCCCACCGGCTCATGGTACGCTTCGATGGTCAGCTCTCCTTCGCCGCAGCGCCGGAAGGCGGTCTCATCGCCCGCCTCGACGTGCCCCAGCCGCAGCAGGATTGACGACGATCGTCGTCCCGGACTTGATCCGGGACCGCTGCCGGTCTTTAGATGCGCCATTGCCGCGCGGTGCCACCTGTCGGTGGAACCCTGAGGGCCAACCGTCCCGGACCCCGCCCTCATAAGGGCAGCAGGTCCGCGACGACGAAGAAACATGGAGAGAACGCAAGTGAACTGGTGGACCATCGACGAAACGCATGACCCTGCCCGCTCGAGCTGGGTCGAAGGGGCCAACGGTCACCGCGACTTCCCGGTCCAGAACCTGCCTTTCGGAGTCTTCTCAACGACCGAGGCGACACCCCCCAGGATCGGCGTGGCGATCGGGGACAGCGTGCTCGATCTTTACGCGCTGGCAGCGGCAGGGCTCGTGCCATCCGGCCTCGCACAGATCTGCAGCGACTGCAGCATGGCGCGGCTGATGGCGATCCCCGCCGAAGACCGGCGCGCCCTGCGCCGCGCGCTGTCCGACGTCTTGTGCGACGAGGCACGGCGTCCGCTGGTCGAGCCGATGCTGCACCCCGCCGAAGCCTGCGAACTGCACCTGCCGACCCGCATCGGCGACTACACCGACTTCTACGTGGGCATTCACCATGCCAACAATGTCGGCCGCCAGTTCCGCCCCGACAACCCGCTGCTGCCCAACTACAAGCACGTCCCGATCGGCTACCACGGTCGTGCCTCCTCGATACGCCCCTCGGGTGTTCCGGTGCTTCGCCCCAGCGGTCAGCGCAAACCGCCCGAGGCCCAGGCACCGATGTTCGCGCCGACTGCAAGGCTGGACTACGAGCTGGAGATGGGTGTCTGGATCGGTCGCGGCAATCCTCTGGGCGAGCCTGTGCCGATCGCGAATGCTGCGCAGCATATCGCAGGTTTCTGCCTGCTCAACGACTGGTCGGCGCGTGACGTACAAGGCTGGGAATACCAGCCGCTCGGCCCGTTCCTGTCGAAGAATTTCCACTCGACGATCTCGCCATGGGTGGTCACGCCCGAAGCCCTCGCCCCGTTCCGCGTGGCCCAGCCGCCCCGACCCGAGGGCGACCCGCAGCCCCTCCCCTACCTCAGCGACGCCGATGATCAGGCACACGGCGCCCTCGGCGTCATGCTGCAGGTCCACCTGAGCACACGGGCGATGCGTGAAGCCGGGCTTCCCGTCTTTCGTCTCAGCCATGGTCCGGCAACCAACATGTACTGGACGGTCAATCAGATGGTCGCGCACCACGCCTCGAACGGATGCAACCTGACGCCCGGCGACCTGCTCGGCACCGGCACGATTTCCGCCCCGGAGCGCGAGGGCTTCGGCAGCCTCATGGAGCTGTCGCAAGGCGGCAAGACACCCCTGACTCTGGCCAATGGCGAGACGCGCGCATTCCTCGAGGACGGCGACGAGATCACCATCACCGCCACCGCCTCTGCTGAGGGCTATGTACCCATCGGCTTTGGCGAATGCCGTGCCCGGATCCGCTCGGCGGTCAGTCGAGCGCCTTGATCAGGTCGGCATTGAAGCGCTTGGGGTCCTGTACCTGCGGGCTGTGACCATAATCGGGATAGGTGATGAGCGTCGCGCCGGAAATGCGCGCGGCAGCTTCGCGCGCCAGCTTGGGATAATCGCCCAGCGTCGCTTTCAGCACCGGGTCGGCGCGGGTCTTGCCGATCGCGGTGTTGTCCTTCTCGCCGATCATCAGCACGGTCGGCACCGTGATGCGGCGCAGCTCGTGGACTACCGGTTGGTTGAACACCATGTCCGAAGTCAACGCCTGGCTCCACGCCACGATCGCGCCGTCCTGCCCGGCATACATGGACGCAAGCATGTCCACCCAGCGGTCGTAGTCCGCCCGCCACTGCCCGGCGTAGTACGTGCTCTGCTGGTAGGCCTTGATGCTGTCGCGCGTGGTGCGCAGTTCGGAGGCGTAGAGCTTGTCCACAGTGGTGTTCGGCACCCCCTTGGCGCGCCAGTCCTCCAGCCCCAGCGGGTTGACCAGCACCAGCTTCGAGACGTCGCCTGGATACTGCAGCGCATAGCGCATCGCCAGCATCCCGCCCATCGAGTGCCCGACGATCACCGGCTTGTCGATCTTCAGCCGGGTGAGCAGATCATGCGTGTTCGCCGCCAGTGTATGCAGCCCGTACTGGTAGCGATCGGGCTTGCTGGATTTGCAGAAGCCGACCTGATCGGGCGCGATCACGCGGTAGCCCGCCCCGGAAAGCGCCTTGATCGTCGCGTCCCAGGTGACCGCGCAGAAGTTCTTGCCATGCAGCAGGACCGCCGTGCGCCCGTTCGGCCGGGAGGGCATGACGTCGATATAGGCCATGTCGAGCGTCTGGTTCTGGCTGTTGAAGCCGAAGTGCTGGATCGGCCGCCCGTAGGAGAAGTCCGCCAGCATCGGATCTGCCTGCGCCGGAGTGGCAATCCCGCAGGCTAGAACCATGGCAAGAGCGGCAGAACGCAAGGACGACAAACGACTTCTCCTTCAAGGATTTGAATGCCTAATGTTCGCAGCTGCGAAGGGTTGCCGCAACAGGACACTTGCGCCTCCCCTCACGCCCCGGTATCCGCCGGGAACAAGATCGCGCCGGTGCCCCGCAAGGGGCTTAAAAGGGAAGGCGGTGGGAGTGGCTCGCCACTCGAATCCGCAGCTGTCCCTGCAACTGTAAGCGGCGAGCGCGATGCACATCGCCTGTCCCCAGCGGGACGGGCAGCCACTGAGGCCGGACGCTGCGACATGCGAGGCTTCGGGAAGGCCGTGCATTGATGCGTTGACCCGCGAGCCAGGAGACCTGCCGGCGTCTGGTCGCTCTTGCCTTGGTCCAGGGGATGGCCGCGGCACGGTTCACCGTCTGAGCGACGACACGCATGCGGCCCGGGGCCGCGGCGGAGCAGGTCGCCGGGCGTCTTCGCGCCTGTCCGTCGCCCTGCCCCGCGCTGGCGCGAAAGCGCCGGTACGCCCCACCGCGAGAAGTCGCCGGCGCGGGAGTGAGACCCTTGAGCAAAGTACCCACCACCGTCATCACCGGCTTCCTCGGCGCCGGCAAGACCACGCTGATCCGCCACCTGCTGCAGAACGCCAAGGGCCGCCGCCTCGCCCTCGTCATCAACGAGTTCGGCGACGTCGGCGTCGACAGCGAACTGGTCAAGGGCTGCAACGACGAAGCCTGCCCCGAGGACGACATCCTCGAACTCGCCAATGGCTGCATCTGCTGCACCGTAGCCGACGACTTCCTGCCGACGATGCAGAAGCTGCTGGATCGCGAGACTCCGCCCGACCATATCATCATCGAGACGTCCGGCCTTGCGCTGCCCAAGCCGCTGGTGAAGGCGTTCCAGTGGCCGGATATCCGCACCCGCGCGACGGTGGACGGCGTGATCGCCCTGATCGACGCCGATGCGGTCGCCGCCGGTCGCTTCGCCACGGATGAAGAAGCCCTCGCCGTCGCCCGCGCCGCCGATCCCAACCTCGACCATGACAGCCCGCTGGAGGAACTGTTCGAGGAACAGCTGGGCTGCGCCGACATGGTGGTACTCAACAAGACTGACCTCGTCGATGCGGACGTGCTCGCCGAGGTGGAAAAGACCGTCGCCGCCGAGACGCGCCCCGGCGTCAAGATCGTGCGCGCGGACCACGGCGCGGTGGATATTGCCGCGCTGCTCGGCATCGTCGCGGCGGCCGAGGACGACCTCGACAGCCGCAAGTCGCACATCGACGGCCTCGACGACGATCACGATCATGACGACTTCGACACCTTCATCCTCAACGGCAGCGAAGTGGCCGATCTCGACGCGCTGCTGACGGGCCTGAAGGAGCAGATCGCCGCGCACGACGTGCTGCGCGTGAAGGGCATGGTCGCGCTGGCGGGCAAGCCCAGCCGCCTCGTCCTGCAGGGCGTCGGCCCTCGCATCCAGCACTTCTTCGACCGTGCGTGGAAGACCGAGGAACCGCGCCGCACGCAGCTGGTGGTGATCGGCCAGAAGGGGCTCGATCAGGCCGCCATCGAAACCGCGCTGGCGGGTGTGCTGGGCACAGTCGCAGCCTGATGCACCTGCTCTCCGCCACCCCGGGCACGATCTCCAACGGCGAGGAGGCGATCGACCTCGACCAGCCGCCGGGCGACATCGTCATCCTGACGGTGGCGGACAGCGAACTCGCCTGCTTCGCCAAGGCGGCAGCAGGGCTGCCAGAGGGCGCGCCGAGCGTCCGCCTCGCTAACCTGCTGCAGCTGCGGCATCCCTATTCGGTCGATCTCTACGTCGAGAAGGTCATCGCTCACGCAAAGTTCGTCTGCGTGGTGCTGCTCGGCGGCAAGAGCTACTGGCCCTATGGCATCGACGAGATCGCCCTGATCGCCCGCGAGAAGGGCATCGCCTTCGCCGCCATCGCCGACGGGCGCGAGGATGATCCGACGCTGACGGTCGCCTCCACCCTCCCCGCCGAGACGGTCGAGCACTTGCGCGACTATCTGCGGCAGGGCGGCAGCGCCAATGCCCTGTCGTTCCTGCGCACCGCTGCAAGGCTGATCGGCGAAGACTGCGGCCAGCCCGACGACCCGGTGCCGGTGGCCGATGCCGGGCTCTACCTGCAAGGCGTGGATCGCCCCACGCTGGCGAACCTTCAGGCCTCGTGGCAACCGGACGCGCCGGTCGTGCTGCTGGTGTTCTACCGCGCGTTGATGATCGCGGGCACGCTCGATGCGGTAGACGCGATGGTCGCGGCGCTCCAAGCGCGGGGGCTCAACGTCGCCGCCGTCCATGTCCGCGCGCTACGCGAGCCTTTCGCGATCGACTGGCTCGGAGGCCTGATGGCCGAGATCGCGCCCGACGTGATCGTCAACGCCACCAGCTTCGCGTCCTCATCATCGGGAGAGCCGCGCGTCGGCGGGGTGCTCGAACGCGCCGACTGCCCGATCCTGCAGGTCGCCTTCGCGGGCGTCGAGGAGGCCGACTGGCAGGCTGCGGCACGCGGCCTCGGCCCTCGCGATCTGGCGATGAACGTGGCGCTGCCCGAACTCGACGGCCGCCTGTTCACCCGCGCCGTCGCCTTCAAGGCCGCCGAACGCTTCGACGAAGTGACCAAGTGCGGGATCGTCGTCCCTCGCGTCGCCCCGGACCGGGTGGCCTTCGTCGCCCACCTCGCCGCCAACTGGGCGAGCCTGCGCCGTACCGTGCCCGCGCAGCGCAAGGTCGCGCTGGTGCTGGCGAATTATCCCAACCGCGACGGGCGGATCGGCAACGGCGTCGGCCTCGACACGCCCGCCAGCGCGGCCTCGATCCTCTCCAGCCTTCGTGCTGGCGGCTACGATACCGGCGCCGCGCCAGAAGACGGGCAGGCGCTGATGCGGCTGATGACGGGCGGGGTGACCAACGATCTGACTTCGCTCGACCGGCCCGGTGAGATTTCGCTGCCGCTCTCCGACTATGAAGCCGCCTTCGCCGAGGTGCCCGAAGGCGCGCGCGCGAAGATGCTGGAGCGCTGGGGCCTGCCCTCTGCCGATCCCTTCGTGAGGGACGGCGCGTTCCGTCTGCCGGTCCACCGCTTCGGCAATGTCTGCGTCGCGGTGCAGCCGGCGCGCGGGTACAACATCGACGCCAAGGAAACCTACCACGACCCGGCGCTGCCGCCGCCGCACGCCTACCTCGCCTTCCACGTCTGGCTGGAGCGACAGTTCGGCGCGCAGGCGCTGGTCCATGTGGGCAAGCACGGCAATCTCGAATGGCTTCCCGGCAAGGCGATCTCGCTCTCGGCCGAGTGCTTCCCCGAGATTTGCGCCGGGCCGCTGCCGCAGCTCTACCCCTTCATCGTCAACGACCCCGGCGAGGGCACGCAGGCCAAGCGCCGCATCGGCGCGGTGATCGTCGATCACCTGACCCCGCCCCTCACCCGCGCGGAAAGCTACGGGCCGCTCAAGCATCTCGAAGCGCTGGTGGACGAATACTACCTCGCCGCCGGGATGGACCCGCGCCGTCTGGAGCGGCTGCGGCGCGACATCATCGACCTCGCCCGCTCGCAGGGCCTCGACAAGGACGCCGGGGCCGAGGGCGACGGCGACGATGCGCTGTCGGCGATCGACAACTATCTGTGCGAACTCAAGGAACTGCAGATCCGCGACGGGCTGCACGTCTTCGGGCAATCGCCGGAGGGGCGCTTGCGGCGTGACCTGCTGGTGGCGCTGGCGCGAACGCCGCGCGGGTATGACGGGCCGGGGCAAGCCTCTCTGCTGCGGGCGATGGCCGAGGATTTCGCGCTGGGGTTCGACCCGCTCGACTGCCGTATGGCGGACCGCTGGGATGGCCCGAGGCCGGAGGTGCTGGTGGCGGTCTCGGACGAGCCTTGGCGCACGCTCGGCGATACGGTGGAGCGGCTGGAACTGCTGGCGGCGGAGTGGGTGGATGTACTGCCCCCACCCCCCACACCTCGTCACCCTGAACTTGTTTCAGGGTCCATTTCGCCGCCTGCCCCCGAGGTGGGTGTCACCATCGGCGCTGTCGTTTCGCCGCCGCAAAGCACCGCGCCCGAGGCCCGATGGACCCTGAAACAAGTTCAGGGTGACGAAGTTGGGGGAGGCAAGGGGAGCGCCGTCCTCCGCGCCATCGCCAGCGATCTCGCCCCGCGCGTGGACGCCTGCGGCCCCGCCGAAAGTGCCGCCCTGCTCGCCGGGCTCGACGGACGCTTCGTCACCCCCGGACCTTCCGGCGCGCCCACCCGAGGCCGCCCGGACGTGCTGCCCACCGGGCGCAACTTCTACTCGGTCGACACCCGCGCGGTGCCCACCGCCGTCGCCTGGGATCTCGGCCAACGATCGGCGCAGCTCATGGTGGAGGACTATCTCCAGCGCGAGGGCGAATACCCCCGCGCCATCGCGCTCTCCGCATGGGGCACCGCCAACATGCGCACCGGTGGCGACGACATCGCACAGGCCCTCGCACTGATGGGCGTGCGCCCGCGCTGGGAGTGGACTTCAGGCCGCGTCACCGGGTTCGAGATGATGACGCTCGCCGAACTCGGCCGCCCGCGCGTAGACGTAACCTTGCGCGTCTCGGGCTTCTTCCGCGACGCCTTCCCCGAACAGATGGACCTGATCGACAGCGCCGCCCGCGCCGTCATGGCGCTGGAGGAAAGCGCCGAGGACAACCCCGCCGCCGCCCGCCACCGCGCCGAAACCGCGATGCTCGCCGCTGAGGGGCAGGACGAAGTCGTCGCCGCCCGCCGCGCCGGAGCCCGCGTGTTCGGCTCCAAGCCGGGGGCCTACGGCGCCGGCCTACAGGCGATGATCGACGAGAAGCTGTGGCATGACCGCGCCGACCTCGCGAACGTCTACCTCGACTGGGGCAGCTACGCCTATGGCGCGGGTGTCGAGGGCGATGCCGAACGCGACCTCTACGCCGCCCGACTGACGCAGGCCGACGCGGTGGTCCAGAACCAGGACAACCGCGAGCACGACCTGCTCGACAGCGACGACTATTACCAGTTCGAGGGCGGCATCGCCGCAGCGGTGGAACACCTGAAGGGCCGCGCGCCGGTCAGCTACCACAACGACCACTCGCGCCCCGAACGCCCCGTCATCCGCACGCTGGCGGACGAGATCGGCCGCATCGTGCGCGGCCGCGTGACCAATCCCAAATGGATCGCGGGCGTCATGCGGCACGGCTACAAGGGCGCGTTCGAGATCGCCGCCTCGGTGGACTACCTCTTCGCCTTCGCCGCGACGACCAGCGCGGTGAAGGACCACCACTTCGACGCCGTCCACGCCGCCTTCATCGAGGACGAGGCGGTGCGGGAATTCATGGCGCAGGCCAACCCAGCCGCCCTTCGCGAAACCGCCGCACGGCTGGCCGAGGCGCTGGAGCGCGGCCTTTGGAAACCCCGATCGAACAGCGCGGGCCTGCTGCTCGCCCAAGTCTCAGGAGCATGATGATGGCCGAACGCACCGACGAACAGCACGCCGAGAAGATGAAGAAGAAGCAGGCCGCGCATGACCGCATCATGGCGGGCAAGACCGTCGAAAAGGGCCTGCTGATCGTCAACACCGGCAAAGGCAAGGGCAAGACCACCGCCGCGCTGGGCATGGTGGTGCGCATGATCGGGCATGGCAAGAAGGTCGGCGTCGTCCAGTTCGTGAAGGGCGCGATGACCACCGGCGAGAAAGCCGTCTTCGACGCCTTCCCGAACAACGTCGAGTTCAAGGCGATGGGCGAAGGCTTCACCTGGAACACCCAGGACCGCGCCCGCGACATCGCCCTCGCCCGTGAGGCGTGGGACGAGGTGAAGCGCATGGTCGCCGATCCGGCCTACGACATGGTGCTGGCGGATGAACTGAACATCGTGCTGCGCTACGACTACCTGCCGCTTGACGAAGTGCTTGAGGTGCTGACCGCGCGTGCGGAGATGAAGCATGTCGTCGTCACCGGGCGCAATGCACCACAGGGGCTGATCGACGCCGCCGATCTCGTCACGGAGATGACGCTGGTGAAGCACCCCTTCCGCGAGCAGGGCGTGAAGGCGCAGACGGGGATCGAGTTCTGATGCAACCCGTCATCCCAGCGAAAGCTGGGACCGCCATCGTTGTTCGTGCCCAACCCTCGGCTGGGCGCCCTGACGAAAGTTGGCCTCCTGAAGTGACGATAGCGGTCCCAGCCTTCGCTGGGATGACGACGTAAGATGACCGCCCCCACCTTCTCCCCTTCATTCCGCGAAGACCTTTCCGCGCTGCTCGCATGGCGGCGCGACGTGCGGCATTTCCGGCGTGATTCGCTGGATGAGGGGCTTGTCGCCAAACTGCTCGCGACCGCGCAACTGGCGCCCTCGGTGGGCAATTCGCAGCCCTGGCGCTTCGTGCGGGTGCGTTCGGCGGCCTTGCGTGAAACCCTCGCCGCGCATGCCGATGCCGAAGTCTCCCGCGCGGGCGACACCGCCTACGAGGGCGAGCGCCACGCCACTTATGCTGCGCTGAAACTCCACGCCCTCGACCATGCCCCCGAAGTCGTCGCGGTGTTCTGCGACGAGGCCACACCCATCGGCATGGGCCTTGGCGCGGCGACGATGCCGCAGACGCGCGAGTGGTCGGTGGTCATGGCGATCCATACGCTGTGGCTGGCAGCAAGAGCGCAAGGGCTCGGGCTCGGCTGGGTGTCGATCGTCCAGCCCGATTTCGTCACCGATCTGCTGGAGACGGCGCCGTCATGGCGCTTCGTCGCCCTTCTCTGCCTCGGCTATCCGGAGGAACCGGACGACGTGCCCGAACTCGAGCGCAAGGGCTGGCAGGCCCGGTTGGACACAGGCGCGCATGTCAGCGTGCGTTGACGCCCTGCACCAGCGCCCGCGCCGCCTTGACGTAGGCGGGGCCGCCGCAGACCGTCCAGGCCTGCGGAATGGCGACGCGCGGGATGCCGTCCAGCACCGGATGATGCATCATCGCCGTGCCCTGGTCGACGACCTTGTCGGTCGCGCTGTCGACCACGATCACGTCGGGATGCGCGGCCGCCAGTTCCTCGATCCCCATCTGCGAGAGCGCGGGCTTGCCCAGCCTGCCTGCAAGGTTCGTTACCCCGACGCGCGTCATCAGGTCGTCGATCAGCGTGCCGGTGCCGGTCAGATATCCGCGCCGCTGCCAGTAGGCCGCCACCACGCCCGCGCGGACGCGCGGGAGACGCGCAAGGTCGCGCTCCATGCCCGCGATCAGCGCCTCGCCCCGCTCGGGATGGCCGACCGCACGCGCGACGTCGCGGATCGAGCGCTGGATCGCCGCGTAGCTGTCGGCCGACTTGAGATCGACGGCCGGGTAGCGCGCCTTCAGCGCCTTGATCGCAGGATTGCGCCGCGCGGGCATCCCGACGACGAGATCCGGGTCGATGGCCATGATCTCCTCGGCCGAGCCGCCCAGGATCGGCAGGCCCTTCGCCCGCGCCGCTTCGGCGGACATGGCGGGATCGGCGGCATAGCGGGTGAGCCCGGCGATCTGCCCGCGATCCGCCAGCGCCAGCACCAGTTGATCCGCGCACAAGTTCAGCGAGACGATCCGCTTCGGACGCGATACAGACCCCCTCGATACCGGCCCGTCAGCGGGTCCGGCAGAAAGGGAGACGCCGCAAACCGCGACCAGTCCGCAAAGGACCAGACAGGCCGAACGAAGATAAGCCGAAATCGCCATCATGGCGTTCCCATAGCAACACGACCCCGGGACACAAGCGTGACGGGGAGCCGATCCAGCCAGAGGTGTTCGTGCCTGAAATTCCCGTGCCCCGCGCCCGTAACCGGGCGCTGCTTCCCGTCCTTCTTATCGGCATCCTCGCGGCCGCCCTCGCCTCGCTGACGCTGGGCGCGGTCGCCATTCCCACCGCACGACTGGTCGATGCGGCGATGGGCCATGGCGATCCGGTGGTCCGCGCGATCCTGTTCGAACTGCGCCTGCCGCGCACGCTGGTCGCCCTGATGGTGGGCGGGATGCTCGGGCTCGCAGGTGCCGCACTGCAGGGATACTTGCGCAACCCGCTGGCCGAACCTTCGGTGCTCGGCGCGTCGAACTCGGCGGCGCTGGGTGCGGTGGCGGCGATCTACTTCGGACTGGGCGACCTCAACCCCGCCGTGCTGCCGGTGCTGGCCATCGCCGCCGCGCTGGGCAGCCTCGCGCTGCTGTTCGTCCTTGCCGGGAAAGCCGAAGGACCGCTGGCGCTGATCCTCGCCGGCATTGCGGTATCGACGCTGGCGGGTGCCGGGATCAGCCTGACGCTGAACCTTTCGCCCAACCCTTTCGCGGCGATGGAGATCATGGCCTGGCTGCTCGGCTCGATCGAGAACCGGCAGATGGACCATGTCTGGATCGCCCTGCCCTGCATCGCGGTCGGCGCCGCGCTGCTGCTCTACGACGGGCGCGCGCTCGATGCACTGTCGCTGGGAGAGGACGGGGCGCGGTCGCTCGGCGTCAATCTCACCCGCACCCGCGCGCGGCTGCTGCTGGGCGTCGCGGTGGGCGTGGGCGGCGCGGTCGCGGTGTCGGGATCGATCGGCTTCGTCGGGCTGATCGTACCGCATCTGATGCGCCCGCTGACCGACCGCAGCCCCTCGGCCGTGCTGCTGCCGTCCCTGCTGGGGGGCGCGGTGCTGCTGACGGGTGCCGACATTCTCCTGCGCCTGATCCCCACCGCCAGCGAATTGAAGCTGGGGGTGGTGACGGCGTTCCTCGGCGTCCCCGTCTTCCTCGTCCACCTGCTGAAGGAGCGCCGCCTGTGGTGACCGTGACCATCAATGGCCTGTCCGTCGACTTGCGCCGACGCGCCGTGCTCCACGGCATCTGCGCCACCCTGAAACCCGGCGAACTGACGGGAGTGATCGGCCCCAACGGCGCGGGCAAGTCCACGCTGGTGCGCGCCCTGCTGGGCCTGATCCCGGCGACGCACGGGTCAGTGGAGATCGACGGGCGCGACATCGCGCGCATCCCCCCGCGCGAGCTGGCGCGCCTGCTGAGCTACCTGCCGCAGGGGCAGGTGCTGCACTGGCCGCTCAGCGTCGAGCGGCTGGTGGCGCTAGGCCGCCTGCCGGGTCTCGGGCCGATGTCGCGACTTGGGGAAGAGGACCACGCCGCCGTCCATGCCGCAATGGACCGGGCGGACGTGCTGCACCTTGCGGGGCGCACCGCAACCGAACTGTCGGGCGGTGAACGCGCGCGGGTCATGCTGGCGCGGGCTCTGGCGGTGGGCGCGCCGGGGCTGGTGGCGGACGAGCCGCTGGCCTCGCTCGATCCGGGGCACCAGATCGACGTCATGGAACTGCTGTCCGCCGAGGCACGAAGCGGCGCGCTGGTGGTGACGGTGCTGCACGACCTGACGATGGCAGCGCGCTACTGCAAGCGATTGCTGCTGATCGATCGCGGTATGCTGGTTGCGCAGGGCTCGCCGCAGGACGTACTTACGGGCGAGCGGCTGCGCGAAGTCTATGGCGTGACCGGACGGATCGATTTCGGCGGCGACGCGGCGATGGTCATGCCGCTGGAACGGGTTTGAACTGCCCCTTCGTCATTGCGAGCAATGACGAAGGGAAAGCGTAACTCACCGCGCGAACGCCTTCACCTCCGCCAGCCGGATCGCGCGGCCCTTCACAGGCATCATCGACACGCGCAGGCGCTCCGCGTCCACGGGAGCCCAGGTCACCCGCGTCACGCCGTTCGCCAGCGGCCCGGGCGAACCGCCGACCTGCTGCCAGCGGCCCTCGCGCCACACCTCGACGGTCACGCCGCGCGGTGCCGCAAAGCGCGCACCGTCGGCGAAGAACGCCAGTTCGGCGCTGCCCAGCGTGACCGCCTTGCCGAAGTCCAGCGCGTACCACTGCGCCTTGCCGGAAGCGTCCGAATCCCAGCCGTTCGGCAGCTCGGGATAGAACCACGCGCGGCCATCCACCGCATCGTGCAGTTTCTCGGCATCGGTGCCGGACGAGGCACTGGCCTTGGGAAAGCCGCTGCGCACGAGTTGCACCGCCAGGTTCTCCTCGCGCACGATGGGCGCGTTGGCCTTGCGCGCCACCGGCACTTCCATACGGCCAAGATCGGCACGGCGGGCGACTTCGCGACCATCCACCTCGATCGCAAGCCCCCTGCCCCGGCGATAGCGGCTGCCGTCCGCGTCCCACGTCACCGAGATTTCATGCCCGTGGTAAGGAACCCGCTCGATGCGGAACCAGTCGAGGCCCTGCTGCAGCGGGTTCACTTCCAGCACGTCGTCGCTGCGCGGACGGATACCGACGAGGCCGGTCAGGATCAGGTCGATGTAGCCCGAATGGAAATAGTGATGGCTGCGGTCCAGCCCGACGATCGGCTTGCCGGTTTCAGGGTGGTAGTCTTCTTCCAGGTCCAGCTTGTCGCCCTGATAGTGAAGCTGCGTGTACTGGCGCAGCATCGTCATCCAGTCGGCGCGGGAAACCGGGCCGTGCTCTTCGTAATGGTCGAGCAGGTTGGCCATCGCGGTCAATACTTGCGTCGTCTGGTAGGGCCAGATCGGTCCGTTCCACTGGCACTCCGGGTCCGGCCCGAGGTAACGATACTGGCGCATGTAGTATTCGTAGGACTTCTCGACCGTGCGCATACCGGCCTTGCCTGCCAGCGATTCCGGATCGGTGAGGTGCGCCCACGCCTTCGCGTACTTTGCATCGTCGGGGACGAGGTCGAACATCCACGGCAGGTAGCCCACGAGTTCGCGGTTGCGGATCGGTTCCCAGTATTTGACGTGTTCGTTGGTCGTCTGGTGGCGGTCGGTGAAGTGCTGGAGCCTGGGGTTCCACAAGTCCGCCAGCACGCGCGCCTTCAAGGCCTCGGCGCGGGCGGCGTATTCCTTCGCCATCGCCTCGTCGCCCGCCATCTGCGCCATGCGCGACAGGGCGCGGGCATTGGCGAACATATAGGCGTTGACGGAAGGCCGGAACGCATCGCCGCCGCGAAAGCCGTCCTTGCCGCCCGAGGCATCGATCGAGGACACGGTGTACTCGGTCGCGTCGAGCAACGGCTCGACGAAGTAGAGGCCCTTGTCGAAATCGAACTTCTCGTCCCACAGCCGGTAGACGTGGCGCATCGTCTTCAGATGCGCGAGCAGCGCCTCGCGGTCGCCGTCCACCAGGTAGCGGCCCCATACCGAATCCGCCATGTGGTCGGTGAAGTGGCGGTCGTTGCCGCCCTCGTACATGAAGTTGATGTAGTCGTCGGTGAAGCGCCGGTCGTTCAGCCAGCGGCCTTCGGCGATGTGGAAGCCGCTCGCGTCGTTGAGGCTGGCGAAGGGTTCGCGCTGCCAGTCGACGTCGTCGGCGAACTCGGTGGTGATGTAGCCCTGCTTGCCGAGATCGCGCTGGTGAGCGCGGAACAGGCCCCAGCGGTAGTAGTAGACCGCGTCGATCTTCGCGTCCGAGGATTCGAAGAAGGGAATCCGCCCCTCGTACCACGCCGCATCGTTGCCGTAGCGGGCCTCGGCGATGGCCTCGTGGTCCATCGGCGGACTGGCGGCGGCGGCAAGCAGCGCCATGAAGGGGAGCGCCGCGAGGGCCAGTTTCTTGCGCACGTCAACGGTCCTTCCGTGAACGGCCCAAGCTGAGGGGGCTTCGACAAGCTCAGCCTGAGCGGGATTTAAAGACCTGTTCTCAAACCCGCTCAGGCTGAGCTTGTCGAAGCCCCCGCCGGACAGCACCGGTCCCGGAACCTGTCCGGGACGGCACATTGAAGCAATCGGAAGGGCGGCCGGTCCGTATCGGGTGTTGGGAGAGGAAGGAGCCCCGACCCGTCCCGGCCGCCCTGAGCGGGGCACGCTGCGGGGAATGGCGTTCCCGCAGCGTGCCCCGCCGTATCAGTCGAACTTGAAGCGCACGCCCACCGCGAAAGTGCGGTCGATCAGCAGCGTGCTGGAATTGAACTGCTGCGGGTTACCGACGTCGCCGAACTTGTAGTAGTTCTGCTGCTTCGCCTTGGTGAGGTTCACCGCGTCGAAGGTCACGCCGATATCATCGTTGACGTTCCAGGTCAGCTGCAGGTCGAGGCTCTTTTCAGGCGCGCGCCAGAAGCCGATCGGGTTCGCGAAGGAGCGGCCCTCGTTGCTCTGGAGGAAGCCCTTGCGCCAGATGTACGACAGGCGGGCACCGATCGGGCCGTTGTCGTAAGCCAGCGTCGCGTTGTACGACAGCTTCGACACGCCGAAGAACGCCGACTTGGTGGAGCCGGTGATCTCGCCCTCGGTGTTGACGACCGGGATCGTCTGCTCGGAGTCGAGGATCGTTGCGCTGCCGGTGAAGCCGAGGCCGTTGAGCGGGCCGGGCAGATAGGTCGGGAAGTAGGTCAGGCCCAGTTCCACGCCCTTCAGCACGCCGTCGGAGGCATTGACCGGACGGGTGATGTTGAACGTCTCGGTATAGGTCTCGTTACGCGGCAGGTAGTTGTTCGGGATGATCTCGCGGCCCGTGAGCGGCACGACCAGCCCGTTGATCTCGCGGCGGAAGGCCGTCGCGTAGATCGCGCTGTTGCGCTCGAAGTACCATTCGATCGCGAGGTCGAAGTTCTTCGAATGGGTCGCGGTCAGGTTGGCGTTGCCCGCGCTGCCGGTGCCGAAGCCGATGCGCGACAAGTCGCCCGTCAGCGTGACGTTGGGGTTGAGATCGCCGAAGGCCGGACGGCGCAGCGTCTCGCCGTAGTTGAAGCGGATGCGCAGGTTGTCGGTGATGCCGTAGCGCGCGGTGAACGAGGGCAGCCACTTGGCCGATCCGGTCGACACCCCGGTGCGGGCGAAGTTGTTGCCGCGATCGAAGTATTCGTAGTCGGTGTCGATCTGCACGTAGCGCACACCGGCCTGCAGCTGCAGCGGGCGGCCGAACAGTTCGATCTCGCCGTCCGCCATCAGGTAGGCGGCGGTATTGATCTCGCCGATGCCGAAGACGTGGCCGAAGGTCAGCTGGTCGGACAGCAGCAGCCCCGGGTTGACCGCCTGGTACAGGGTGCGAACCGCATCCTTGTGCATGGAGCGCGGATCGGCGAGCACCCAGCTGGTCGGAATATCGGCGCGGCCGTCGAAGAAGCCGCTGTTGGTGAACGGCGTGCCCTGCCCGAACTGGTCGAGCGTCACGCCCGGCAGGCCGCCCGCGCCCTGGTCACGCACGTAACTGTCGGCCTTGCGGTCGTCGTAGCGGAAGCCCGCCTTGATGCGGCGCAGGAAGCCTTCGTCCCACTCGTACTCGCCGTCGAGCATCACGGTCAGCGCGCTGCCCTTGTTCCTCGTGCCGCTGTCGAACAGGTTGCCCACGGTCCACGCCGAAGCGTCGGTCAGGACGCCCTGGTTGGCGAAGCTGTACGAAGGCAGGCCGCCACCGGCGTTGAAGTCCACGTCGATGTCGAGCGGCGCGCGGTCGGTGCGGATCGCGAAGAACGAGGTCTCGTTCTTGCTGTCCTGATACGTGACGTCGGCAGTGATCTTGCCGCGATCGGCCACGTCCCACTTGGCGTTGAAGGCGTAGACGTAGCTGTCGGTCTTGTTGGTCGCATAGTCGCCGCTGTTGAAGCCCGCCACTGCGCCGACCTGACGCGACTTGATGATGTTGGTGCCGTCATACAGCTCGAAGCTGTTCGCCGCGTCGGCCGGCAGGTTGCCCCACCAGTCCACGAAGCTGAAGTTCAGGCTGTTGTAGGTCTTGCCCCGGAAGCCGGTGTAGAACACTTCGGCGGTGTAGACCGAGCGGTCATCCGGCGCCCACTGCAGCGCGGCGTTGACCGACGGGCGCGTGCGCTTGCCGTAGAGGTCGGAGGCGATCACCGCGTCGCGCGACAGGTAGTAGGGAACCTCGACGCCGTTGATATTGAGCGTGGAGCCCGCCTTGGTCGAGAGCCCCGCATCGAGGCCCGGCGTCCACAGGTTGCCCTGCGGGTTCGACGGGGTGACGGCGCGGCAGTCGGTGGTGAACAGGCGCTCCAGCGCGCCGAAGGGTGCGCCGCCCGGGCACGCGCCCAGCATGGTGCTGGTGGTCACTGACGGGCGCGCGCCATCGACCGTCAGGAACGGCACCATCGCGCCCGCCTGCAGGTTCTGGTTGCGGAATTCGGCGCGGGTATAGCTGGCGTTCACGAGGAAGCCGATCTCGCCGATGCCAGTATCCCACTTGTCCGCCACGAGCAGCGCGACATTGGGGTTCGCCTTGTCGGCCAGTTCAGAATAGATGCCGCGCGCGAGGCCCGAGATGGTGAAGCCGTCGAAGTCGAGCGGGCGGCGGGTCTGCACGTCGATCTGCCCGGCAAGGCCGGTCTCGATCTGGTCGGCCGAGCGCGTCTTGTAGACGTCGATCTTCTTGACGAGGTTCGCCGAGATGTCCTGCAGCGCGAACGAAGTGCCCGCCGCGGTAAAGATGTTGCGGCCGTTCAGCGTGGTCAGCGGATCGGTCAGGCCGCGGATGGTGATCGTTGCCGCTTCACCGCCGGCACGGTCGGTGACCTGGATGCCGGTGACGCGCTGCAGCGCCTCGACCACGTTGTTGTCGGGCAGCTTGCCCACGTCCTCGGCGACGATCGAATCGACGATCTGGACATTGTCCTTGCGGCTGTTGATGGCGCCGACGATCGACGCGCGCACGCCGGTGACGATGATGTCCTCAGCGCTGGCCTCATCGGCAGCGGCCTGCGGCATGGAATCCTGCGGAGCGGCATCCTGAGCCTGCGCCACGGAAGCGAAGCCGAGAGCAAGAACGGATGCGGTGCAGAATGCGAATGGCTTGAACGCCATGATCAACCCTCCCAAGGGGGCTGGCCGATACCATGCCCCGAAAACTGTGTGTCGCCTGATTATTAGTCGGACTATTTAGACGCAAGCGGAAAATGCATTGCTCCGACAAAAAGGCCATGGAGATGTGGCGGAATGGGCGCACTTCCGCACCATACCCGCGTAGACCACCCCGGAATCGACCTAATTAATCAGACAATATCCCGACCCGCTCGCAACGACGGGGGAAGGGAGTGACCGGCGCACTGCGTGCACAATGCTCCGGTCACGCCATGGCCTCAATCCGCCAGCCAGGCCACGCTGGCATCGTAGGAATCGGCCAGCACCAGCCGATCGCCGGCATGCGCGAGCGCCCTGCCTTCGTAAGCAACCGAGGCAAACCGCACGGTGCCGGTAGCGGGGCCGACCTCGCGGCGGAAGCGGTCCTGCGCCGCGACATCGCCGACAACCTCAAGGGGCGCCAGTCGCACCGAACCGTCCGGGCTTGCAGCCAGGCACAAGTCAGGCCTGAGGATCGGCACCAGTTGGACGGTGCCCTCGCCTGCCTCGACCGAACGGAACTGGGTCTGCGGCAGCGGCGCGTCGCTCACTGACAGGGCCATGCCGTCGCAAGCCATGCGCACGGTGCGGTGCACGGCGGGAATGAAGCGCTCCGGCAGCGCGCCGTTGCCCACCGGCACGCCGAAATCGGGCACGCCGTTCGCGTCATAATAGATGCGCTGGATGCGGGTGTGGCGATCGGGGTTGAACAGCGGGTCACCCTCGATCTTCTCATAGTCGCGCCCGTGGTAGACGAGGATATCGCGGCCCTCTTCGTCCACGGTGAAGCTGTTGTGGCCAGGGCCGTAGACCGAGGTTTCCCGGCAAGTCTCGAAGACCGGCCGGGGAGACTTGGTC
Organism: Novosphingobium sp. FG90; assembly: GCF_057808725.1. Classification (NCBI taxonomy): domain Bacteria; kingdom Pseudomonadati; phylum Pseudomonadota; class Alphaproteobacteria; order Sphingomonadales; family Sphingomonadaceae; genus Novosphingobium; species Novosphingobium sp. FG90. The sequence continues at coordinate 52,782 of NZ_JBMDIO010000011.1, read as the reverse complement.
CAGGCGCGCGGGTCCATGATGTTGGCGGTCTCGTCCACGCTGAGCAGGCCCATGCAGTAGCGCGCATCGGTGGCGCTGGCCGAGTACGTCATGAACAGGCGGCCGTTGCGGTTGAGGAAGGCCGAACCCTCGTTGACCTTGAAGCCGCGCACTTCCCAGTCGAGCGTCGGAACCGTCAGCCGCGCAGGCGCGGAGGCGAGCGTCAGCGCGTCCTTCATCGGCGCGATGTAGACGTTGGAATTGGTCTCGATCCCGGGCTCGCGCTGCGCCCACGAGAAGTAGCGCACGCCCCGGTGCGTGAAGATCGTCGAGTCGAGGTTGAAGCTGTCCCACGGCGCCTGGAACTGGCCGAGCACCGACCAGTTGCCGGTCATCGGATCGGGACCGTCGCAGACCACGGCATAGGTGCGGATACGGAACACGTCCTCGCCGCCGCCGCTTGGGCCGGCCGCGAAGTAGACGATCCACTTGCCGTCGACATGGTGCAGTTCGGGCGCCCACAGGAAGCCTGACATCGGCCCGCTCGCTTCATGACGCCAGAGCACCCGCTCCTCGGCATCGGTCAGGCCCGCCAGCGTCTTCGACCGGCGCAGCGCGAGGCGGTCGTACTCGGGCACCGAGCCCATCGCGTAGTACCAGCCGTCGTCGTGACGGAAGATCTGGGTGTCGGCGCGCTGCCTGATGAGCGGGTTGCTCGCGGCAGGCGCCTGCGGGCTTTTCGAGGTGCCGATCACGCTCTTGCCCGGCGCGGTGCAGGCGATCGGAAGCAGCGATGCGCCGACGCCAAGGCTGGTGGCGAAACTGCGGCGCGACAGGGGGAAGTTCATCATGGCCTCTCCGGCGGTTCTGGTACGTTGTGGTTACCTTAGGGGTATGTTAGGTGCCATTGGGTGCCACCCGAAAAAGACGCCCCGGCCAAGTATCGATAGCCGACCGGGGCGTATTCAGGTGGGTATTCTCAGTATTCGGCGATCCTAGTATTCGGCGGTGGGCCAGCCGTCCGCGTCCCAGCGCAGCGGCGCGATGCGCAGCGTGGGGCGGCCATCGGCATCCTTGTCGTAGGCGTGGTAGACGAGGTAGGTGGTTCCGTCCTTGTCGGTGAACGCTCCGGCGTGACCAGGCCCGCGGAAACGCTGCTTTTCCTGCAGGTCGGAGCGCAGCAGGATGGTCCCCTCGCCCTCCATCATCGAACTGCCGTCACGGCCCAGATACGGGCCGGTGATCTTCTTCGAACGGCCGACGACGGTGTAATACGTCGAGTTCACGCCCTTGCAGCAATAGTCGTAGGACGCGATCAGGAAGTACCAGCCGCCGTGGGGAATGATGAACGGCGCCTCCACCGGCGCCGCCGCTCCCGCAGGAGCCCGGCGGCGCGCAATCGAGTAGGGTTCGGTGCCGGGCACGACCTTGCCGGTCTTCGCATCGAGCGGGAACAGCTTGAGACCGCTCCAGAAACTGCCGAGCGACAGCCACTGGCGCCCCTGCGCATCGACGACGAAGTTGGGGTCGATGGCGTTGAAGTCATCGTCCTTGGTGGACATGACGACAAGGCCATGATCCTGCCATTTCGCCTTCGCGCCGAGGGTCTTGGACGTCGCAAGGCCGATCGCCGAGCGGTTCGACCCGAAAGTCGAGACCGAATAGTACAGCCGGTATTCGCCGTTCACATACGAAATATCCGGCGCCCAGATACCTTCGGTTCCGGGCGCAGCATCTTTCGCCCACGCCGGTATTTCGGAGAACACAGAACCGGCATCCTTCCAGACCTTCAGGTCGGTCGAGGTCTTGATACCGATATACTTGCCCACGGTGCTGAACACGTAATACGTGTCCCCTTCGCGGATGATGACCGGATCATGCACGACAAGGTCGCCGGAAAGCTGCGAATTCAGCGTCCCGGCCCCCTTCTCGCCGACCTGCTGGGCGCTCGCAGCACCGGCAAGAGCCAGCGCCGCAAACCCCAAGAAAACCGCCTTCATCACTGCAGTTCCAGAACCACCACCGACTTCGCCGGCAGCGTCACGACCAGCTGGCCGCCCTGCACGCTCGCCCCGGTGAAAGCGGCGGGCTTGACGACGTCGGGCGCGTCGAAAGTGTTGTGCGAATTGATCGCCGAGCCCGTCAGAATCCGGCCGGAAACCGCCGAAGCGCTGACGCCGTCGAGCTTGATGGTCACCGTGTTCGACTGGTTCGGATCGAGGTTCGACAGCGCGACATGCACCTTGCCGTCCTTCGCCTTCACCGCCGAGCCGCTGACTGCAGGCATGGTGAACTCGTCCTTGGAATACCACGGCGACTTGATTTCAAGAGGCAGCACGGTGGCGTCCTGCCAGGGCTTGTACATCTCGAAGACGTGGTAGGTCGGGGTCAGCACCATCTTGCTGCCCTGCGTGAAGATCATCGCCTGGAGCACGTTCACCATCTGCGCGATGGCGGTCATACGGACGCGATCGGCGTGCTTCGCGAAGATATCGAGGTGGACGGACGCGATCAGCGCATCACGCAAGGTATTCTGCTGCCTCAGGAATCCGGGGTGCGTACCCTCGTCCTGCGCATACCACGAACCCCATTCATCGACCGCGAGGAAGACGCGCTTCTCGGGATCGTACTTGCCCATGATCGCCGAGTGTTTGGTGATAAGCTCGTCCATGTGCCGCGCGCCGTTCAGCGCATCGGCCCAGCCATGTTCGTCGAAGTTCACCGCAGGCGCACGCGGCGGCCAGCCACCGGCGGGGTGGACGTAATAGTGCAGCGAAACACCGTCGAGCTGGTTCGCCGCGACGCGCATCATCGTCTCGGTCCAGTTGTAGTCGTCGACGTTGGCGCCGGCCGCGACCTTCAGGATCTTGGTCCCGGCGGGCGGCTTGATGAAGGTGGCGTAGCGGCGCGTCTCGTCCGCCGCGAACTCGGGGCGCATGTTGCCGCCGCAGCCCCACAGCTCGTTGCCGACGCCGAAGTACTTGACCTTCCAAGGTTCCTTGTGGCCGTTCTTCGCGCGCTCATCCGCCAGCGAGCCGGCGGGCGAGGTCATGTATTCGACCCATTCGGCCATTTCGCGCGGCGTGCCGTTGCCGACGTTGCCCGCGACGTAGGCCTCTGCGCCGACCTGGCGGATCAGCTCGAAGAACTCGTGCGTGCCGACCGCGTTGGGCTCGGTCACGCCGCCCCAGTGGGTGTTGATCTTGACCGGACGCTTGGCCTGCGGGCCGATGCCCTCACGCCAGTTGTACTCGTCGGCGAAGCAGCCGCCGGGCCAGCGGATCACCGGAACCGACAAGTCCTTCAGCGCCTTGACCACGTCGTTGCGGAAGCCGTTGGTGTTGGGGATCTTGCTCCCCTTGCCGACCCACAGGCCACCGTAGATGCCCTCGCCCAGATGCTCGGCGAACTGGGTGAAGACGTCCTTGTTGTAGACCGGACCGGGCTTGCTGCCCTCGATCGTGGCGGTGGTGGGCTGGCCACCCGTATCGGCGGATACGGGCGTGGAAAGCACCGTCGCTGCCATCAGCATGGCGAGCGACGCGCGGCGGAAGAACTTGGTCATTTCAGTCCCCTCCCTAGGGAATGGTCAATCGTGGAATTCGTCTACCAGCTTGCGGTGACCACGCAGGAATGCGTCGGCGACGAGGCGCAACGGGGCCACATCGACATCGCTGCGGCCACCGCGGATAAGGTTGGCGAAGCGCGCGTAGAGCCCCGGATACTCCATGTCCTCGGCATGCTCGGTGCCGCTCGGCAGCGTGAGCACGGCGCCGCCGTTGGCGAGCTTGAGGATTCCTTCGTCAGTCTCCACCACGATGTCCCACGACTGTGGGCCGGTCTGGCGCCAGTCGAGGTCCATGTGGATCGGCGCGCCGGCGGTGTCGCGGAACTGGATGTCGGCGGCGATCGGCGCGGCGCGGTTGGCCGGGATTTCCAGCGTCGCGCCCTGAAGGAACATCGGGCGCGGCAGGATATGCGTGACGATCGAGAGCGCATTGATGCCCGGATCGAACACGCCAAGGCCGCCCGGCTCCCAGATCCATGCCTGACCCGGATGCCACACGCGCACGTCCTCGCGCCACACGATCGAGACTTTCTCGATCTTGCGATCGGACAGCCACGCGCGCGCCGGGGCCACGCCCGCCGCGAAGCGCGAGTGCCACGAAGCGAACAGCGTCGCCCCGACCTTCTCGGCACGGCTTTCCAGCGCCACGACTTCGGACAGCGTCGCGCCCGGCGGCTTTTCGAGGAACACGTGCATGCCCTTCGACAGCGCCTGCACGGCCAGGTCATAGCGGACCTGCGGCGGCGTGCAGAGCGCCACCGCATCGACCGCCGGGCCGTTCGCGATCAGTTCGTCGAGGCTCTTGGCGTGCGGCACGCCATCGACGCCCGGATCACGCGGGCTGACGGTGGCGGCGAGACTGAACGCCTTGTTCCCGGCGATGGCGGGAAGGTGCTGGTCGCGGGCGATCTTGCCCACGCCCACCACCGCAATGCGGATCGGGTCCATCGATCAGAGCGCCTTCACGGCAAAGGCGCGTTCGGGAACGCGGACCAGCTTGTTGGCGACCGGCAGCGTGAACGGCGCGGCCGAGATCTCGAACACGTCGCCTTCCTGCGTCTGCACGCCGTCGCTGAACGAAAGCGTCGCGGTGCCGAAGAAGTGGACGTGCACGTCGCCCGCGCGGCGGAACAGGTCGTACTTGAAGTGGTGATGCTCAAGGTTCGCGAAGGTGTGCGACATGTTGCCCTCGCCCGAGAGGAAGGGCTTTTCCCAGATCGTCTCGCCGCCCCGGATGACCTTGCTGGTGCCCTCGATGTGCGAGGGCGGCGTGCCGAGCAGCAGCTCCGGACCCAGCGCGGCCTGACGCAGCTTGGAGTGGGCCAGCCACAGGTAGTTGTGACGCTCGGTGACATGGTCCGAGTACTCGTTGGCGAGCGCGAGACCGAGACGGTAGGCAGTGCCGTCCTCGCCGATCAGGTAGATGCCTGCGAGTTCGGGCTCCTCGCCGCCGTCCTTGGCGAAGGCGGGCATTTCGAGGTCGTCGGTCGGGCCGACGAGCTGCGAGCCGTCGCCCTTGTAGAACCATTCCGGCTGCTGGCCGGCTTCGCCCGGCGCAGGCTTGCCGCCTTCGAGGCCTTCGAGGAACATGCGCATGGAGTCGGTCGGCTTCTCTTCGGAAGCAGCCGCCTTGTGCATCTTGTCGCGGCCCTCGGCGGAACCGAGGTGAGTCAGGCCGGTGCCCGCGAGCAACAGGTGCGCGCCGTCCTCGTGGTCGATCGGCGCGAGCAGGCGGCCCGCCGCGAACTCGGCGGCGATATCGACGGCTTCGCCCTGCCCGGCATCCTTGGCGGCCTCAGCGAGCGTCTGGCCCGCAGCGATCGCACCGAGCGCGAGTTTACGTACCGAAGCGACGCCCGGCAGGAAATGGGCCGCATCCCCGTCGGCGAGAATGACGGAGCGAACGCCCTCGGCGCTCAGGTGCTGGAGCAGGCGAAGATAAGTCATGAGTACTCTCCCAAAGGCGGCGCGCTTCTTGGGAGCGCGCCGCCCGGATGGTTGGATCAGTTGAGGGTAAGCGTGCCGTCGATCAGGCGCGGGGCGCCGTCACCGAAGGCATCGTCGCGCAGTTCGGCCGGAAGCAGCCCTTGCGCGAAGTTCTGATAGCTGACCGGACGCAGGTAGCGGTCGATCGCCATGCTGCCGACCGACGTGGTGCGCGGGTCGGAAGTCGAGGGGAACGGGCCGCCGTGGACCATCGCGTGACACACTTCGACACCGGTGGGCCAGCCGTTGACGAGGATGCGGCCGACCTTGCGCTCCAGCACCGGCAAGACGCGGGCGGCGGCGCCCTCGTCGGCATCATCCATGTGGAGAGTGGCGGTCAGCTGGCCTTCGAGGCCTTCGAGCACGGTCAGCAGTTCGGCTTCGTCCTTGCAGACGACAACGATGGAGGCGGCACCGAACACTTCGTCGCCCGCCGCCTTGTCCGCGAGGAACTGCGCGGCGGTGGTCTGGAACAGGATCGCGCCGCCGGTAGTGCGGCTGCCTTCCTCGCCCTTGGCCAGCGTCTCGACGCCCGGAACGGCGGCCAGAGCCTCGACGCCCTTGGCATAGGCGGCGGCGATGCCGGTGGTGAGCATGGTCTGCGGCTTGGCCTCCGAAACGCCGGTGGTGGCGGCGGTTACGAAGGCGTTCAGCCCCTCACCCTCGACGGCTAGGATCAGGCCGGGGTTCGTGCAGAACTGGCCCGCGCCCATCGTCAGCGAGCCGACGAAGGCCGCGCCGAGCGCTTCGCCACGCGCCTTGAGCGCTTCTGGGAGCAGCAGAACCGGGTTGATGCTCGACATCTCGGCATAGACCGGGATCGGCACTTCGCGCGCCTGCGCCAGCTTGGCAAGCGCAAGACCGCCGCCACGCGAACCGGTGAAGCCGACCGCCATGATCGCCGGGTGCTGCACGAGCGCCGCGCCCAGTTCGTTCGAGGGACCGACGAGGTGCTGGAACACGCCATCGGGCAGACCCGCATCCTTCACCGCCTTGGTGATGGCGGCGGCGATCAGCGCGCCGGTGACCGGGTGTGCCGGGTGGCCCTTGACGACGACCGGGCAGCCGGCCGCCAGCGCCGAAGCGGTGTCACCACCCGCCGTCGAGAACGCGAGCGGGAAGTTCGAGGCACCGAACACTGCAACCGGGCCGACCGGGATCATGCGCAGGCGCAGGTCCGGGCGCGGCAGCGGCGCGCGGTCAGGCAGCGCGGGGTCGATACGCAGCTGCTGCCACTGGCCCTTACGCACGACGTCGGCGAACAGGCGCAGCTGACCGCAGGTGCGGCCACGCTCGCCCTCGCCGCGACCGCGCGGCAGGCCGCTCTCGGCGATGTAGGCTTCGATCAGCGGCTCGCCGATCGCCATGATCTCGTCAGCGATTCGCTCGAGGAATGCCGCGCGAGTCTCGCGATCGGTGGCGCGGTAGGTATCGAACGCAGCAGCCGCAGCAGCGCAGGCAGCGGCCACATCGGCGGTGGTGCTGATGGCGAGCGGCTCACCCTGAGGCTCACCGGTAGCGGCGACGATGGAACGAAATTCAGTCATTGGGCACTCCCTATTTACTCCGACATATTTCCTGTGCGAGCGAAACGCAATGTTTGTCGTTCCTTCTCGTGCAAACCGCTGTTAGTTTCGCTCCCGGAGGAGCCCATACCTGTGCCAGATGCCGATTTGACGACCACCGACGAAATCACCAAGCAGGGCGAGGAAGCCCGAGGCCCCGGCCGCAGACTGCATGGAGCCATTGCACACAAGCTCGGCACTGCCATCTTGTCAGGCAAATATGCCCCCGGAGATATTCTGTCGGGCGAAGTCGCCTTCGCCGAGGAACTGCAGGTATCCCGCAGCGCCTACCGCGAGGCGATCCAGGTGCTCACCGCCAAGGGCCTCGTCGCGAGCCGCCCTAAAGCGGGCACCCGCGTCCTCCCGCGTGATCGCTGGAACCTGCTCGACCCCGAAGTGCTCGGCTGGGCCTTCGCCGGAGAGCCGGACATCGAATTCGTCCGCAGCCTTTTCGAACTGCGCGCCATCGTCGAACCCGCTGCCGCCCGCCTGGCCGCGCAGCGCCGCGACAAGGCAGACCTCAAGGCGATGAAGGACGCCCTCACCGCCATGCGCCGCCACACCCTCACCACCGAGGCCGGGCGCGCGGCAGACCGGGACTTCCACAAGGCCATCCTTCAGGCGACGCGCAATGACGCCATCCTGACACTCAGCGCCTCGATCGGCGCGGCGGTAAACTGGACCACGCAGTTCAAGCAACGCGCCCGCGCCCTGCCGCGCAATCCGATCCCCGATCACGTGAAGGTCTACGACGCCATTGCCGCAGGGGATGCGGCTGCGGCTGCGGAGGCGATGAACGCGCTGGTGGATCTGGCTCTGGAAGATACACGTAGCTCGATGGAAGATTGAACAGGGGAAAAGCAGGGGTGGTAAACCCCTGCGACTTCCTCTTGCTTCTTAAACAAAAAAAGCCCCGACGATCTCTCGCCGGGGCTCATTTCCTATCTGCCGCGCGACTATTCGAAAGTCGCTTCCGGCGGCGGCACCGCGTTGGTCGGCTTGCTGCCCCACAGCGCGTAGAACAGCACGTAGAGTTCGCAAGCCGCCGTCAGCAGGAACGAGGTCTGCAACCCGTAGTTGTCGGCCAACCAGCCCTGCACCACGACCAGCGCGCCGCCTGCGATCGCCATGACGAGCAGGCCCGAACCTTCCTCGGTCAACGGACCGAGGCCCTTGATGCCGAGGGTGAAGATGGTCGGGAACATGATCGAGTGGAACAGGCCGACGAGGATCAGCGACCACATCGCCACTTCGCCGTGCGCGAAGACAGTGACCATCATCACCGCGAAGGCGCCGATCGAGAAAAACGCCAGCACCTTGCCTGCATCGAAGCGCTGCATGACCGCAGAACCCGCAAAGCGGCCGACCATCATGCCGCCCCACAGGAACGACAGGTACTTGCCCGCCTGTTCATGCGTGAGGTTCGCGATGTCGGGCTGGCTGACGAAATTCACGAAGAGGTTGGCGACGCCGATTTCCGCGATCAGGTAGATGAAGATCGCGGGCACGCCGAACACCAGGTTGCGGTGGTTCCAGAGCGAGAGGTGTTTGCGCTCCTCCTTGGCGGCGCGCGAACCGGCCGAGCCCATTGCGGGCAGCGGGAACTTGGCGATGATAACCGCGAGGATCACCAGCACCACGGCGACGAGCGCATAAGGCAGGATCACCGAGTGGGCGTCGGCCATGCGCTCGGCTTCGGTCAGGACAGTTCCGGCGGTAGCCGTGCCGCCCTTGGAACGACCGAGGATCAGGTAGGCCCCGAAGAGCGGCGCCAGCATCGTACCCGCCGAGTTCAGCGCCTGCACCAGATTGAGGCGCGAGGACGCGGTCTCGGGCTTGCCGACGACGGCGACGTAGGGGTTCGCGGCCACCTGCAGCAGGGTGATGCCGCTGGCGATGACGAACAGCATGACCAGCGTGACGCCGTAGGACGGGATGCTGGCGGCCAGCATCATGCCGCATGCGCCTGCGGCCATGATGAGCAGGCCCGCGACGAGCGACTTCTGATAGCCGATCCGCTCGATCAGCTTGGCTGACGGGATCGAGGCCACGAAGTAGGCGATGAACCACACCGATTCGATCAGTGTCGTCTGGGTGTAGCTCAGCTCGAATACGCTGCGCAGGTGCGGCAGCAGCGTATTGTTGATGACGGTGATGAAGCCCCACATGAAGAACAGGCTGGCGAGCAGCGTAAGCGCGGGACCGTAGCGCACGCCTGCGGGCTGCACATGCAGCACGGGCGCGTCGGTGGATGAAACCACTGGGGGCATGACATTCCTCTCTTTAGCGCACCCGGCGGATCACCTCTTGCGGCAAACCGGCTTGCGCTCATTCTATTTGTCGGACTATATGCGCCAAGCGAAGCCGTCAATGGGGCGTGTCTTCACACAAGAATCGAAATCTCACCGACATGCGGGAGCTAAGGGAATGAGGAATCCGGGCAAGGTCTTTCTGATGGCGACGGCCTCGGTAGCGGTTTTGGCCGCTACGCCGGTGCTGGCCACGGAAGCGACACAGGCGAGCGCCGGCAAGCTGTCGAACGGCAGCGAGGTCACCGCAGTAACGCTGACGGCGGGCAACGGCGTTTCCGCCACGATCCTGACCTTCGGCGCGACGCTGTGGAAGCTGAACGCGCCGGATCGTGACGGCAAGACCGCCGACGTCCTTGTCGCTTACGACAAGCTCTCCGACTTCGAGACGCGCCCGAACTTCTGGGGCGCAACCATCGGCCGCTACGGCAACCGCATCGCCGACGGCAAGTTCACGCTCGACGGCAAGACCTACCAGCTGCCCGGCAACGACCACGGCCAGTCGCTCCACGGCGGCGGCAAGGGCTTCGACGTGCAGAACTGGAAGCTCGAATCGGTGAAGTCGGGCAAAGTGGCAACCGCCGTTTTCTCGCTCGTCAGCCCTGACGGCGATTCCGGCTACCCCGGCACGGTGAAGGCCAAGGTCACCTATTCGCTCGACGAATCCGGCAACCTGCAGATCGTCTTCGACGCGACGACCGACAAGCCGACCGTGCTCAACATGACCAACCACGCCATCTTCAACATGGCGGGCGAAGGCTCCGATCGCGATGCGATGACCAACGTGCTCACCCTCCCGGCGAGCAAGTACACTCCCGTCAACGAAAAGCTGATCCCGACCGGCGAACTGCGTTCCGTCGAGGGCACGCCGTTCGACTTCCGCAAGGGCAAGCCGGTCGCCGTGGGCCTGCGCGACGGCAACGACCAGCAGATCGTCTACGGTCGCGGCTTCGATCACAACTTCGCGCTCGACAAGGGCCAGACCAAGACGCCCGAACTCGCCGCCCGCCTCGAAGACCCCTTCTCGGGCCGCGTGCTGGAACTGCTGACGACCGAGCCCGGCGTCCAGTTCTACTCCGGCAATTTCCTTGACGGCACCTTCATCGGCAAGCAGGGCCACCTCTACCGCATGGGCGACGGCATCGCGCTGGAACCGCAGAAGTTTCCCGACAGCCCCAACCACGCCAATTTCCCGAGCACCCGCGTCGATCCCGGCAAGCCGTATCGGCATGTCATGATCTACCGCGTCACCACTTCTCCGCGCTGAACCAGAACGAAACGACAAACCATGACCGATACTCCTGCTCCCAAGCTGCGCTCGCGCGCCTGGTTCGACAATCCCGACAACATCGACATGACCTCGCTCTATCTCGAGCGATATCTGAACTTCGGCCTCAGCCTCGAGGAACTGCGTTCGGGCAAGCCGATCATCGGCATCGCCCAATCGGGCAGCGACCTGTCGCCCTGCAACCGTCACCACCTCGTTCTGGCCGAGCGCATCCGCGAGGGCATTCGCGAGATGGGCGGCATCGCGCTGGAATTCCCGGTCCACCCGATCCAGGAAACCGGAAAGCGCCCCACCGCCGGGCTCGACCGCAACCTGTCGTACCTTGGCCTCGTCGAGGCGCTCTACGGCTACCCGCTCGACGGCGTGGTGCTGACCACCGGCTGCGACAAGACGACCCCGGCGATGCTCATGGCCGCCGCCACGGTGAACATTCCCGCCATCGCGCTGTCGGTCGGCCCGATGCTCAACGGCTGGCACAAGGGCGAGCGCACCGGTTCGGGCACGATCGTCTGGAAGGGCCGCCAGATGATGGCGGCGGGCGAACTCGACGCGGACGGCTTCATCAAGCTCGTGGCCTCCTCCGCGCCCTCGACCGGCTACTGCAACACGATGGGCACGGCGACGACGATGAACTCGCTGGCCGAGGCGCTGGGCATGATGCTGCCCGGTTCGGCGGCGATCCCCGCACCTTACCGCGACCGCCAGGAATGCGCCTACCACACCGGCAAGCGCATCGTGGACATGGTGCGGGAGGACCTGAAACCCTCCGACATCCTGACCCTCGACGCCTTCCACAACGCGATCGTCATCAATGCCGCGATCGGCGGTTCGACCAACGCACCGATCCACCTTGCCGCGCTGGCCCGCCACGTCGGCGTGGACCTGCCGCTCAAGGACTGGGAGCGCCTTGGCCACAAGATTCCGCTGCTGGTGAACCTACAGCCCGCCGGTGAGTATCTGGGCGAGGACTACTACCACGCGGGCGGCGTCCCTGCCGTCGTCGCGCAGCTGATCGGCCAGGGGCTCATCAAGGAGAGCGCCCTCACCGTCAACGGCAAGACCATCGGCGACAACTGCCGCGACGCCACGATCGAGGACGACAAGGTCATCAAGACCTTCGACCAGCCTCTGGTGGAAGAGGCGGGCTTCCTGGTCCTGTCGGGCAACCTGTTCGACGCGGCGATCATGAAGACCAGCGTGATCTCCAAGGAATTCCGCGACCGCTACCTGTCGAACCCCGCCGACCCGGATGCCTTCGAAGGCCCGGCGATCGTGTTCGACGGTCCCGAGGACTACCATCACCGCATCGACGATCCGGCGATGGGCATCACCGCCGACACGCTGATGTTCATGCGCGGCGCGGGGCCGATCGGCTACCCCGGTGCGGCCGAAGTCGTGAACATGCGCCCGCCCGCCTACCTCATCACCGAGGGCGTCAGCGCCCTGCCTTGCATCGGCGACGGTCGTCAGTCGGGCACTTCGGGCAGCCCTTCGATCCTCAACGCCTCGCCGGAGGCGGCGGCGATGGGCGGCCTTGCACTGCTCAAGACCGGCGACCGGGTACGCATGGACCTCAAGGCCGGCAAGGTCGACGTGCTGATCTCCGATGAGGAGATGGCCGCACGCCGCGCCGAACTGGAGGCTGCCGGCGGCTACAAGTACCCCGCTTCGCAGACGCCGTGGCAGGAAATCCAGCGTGCCCTCGTGGGCCAGATGGATACCGGCGCGATCCTCGAAGGCGCAGAAAAGTACCAGCGCATCGCCCAGACCATGGGCCTGCCGCGCGACAACCACTGATCCAGCATAAACCCCGTCATTCCCGCGAAAGCGGGAAAGACGGGGTTTTTATGGGCCGACAGATCAGCGGCCTCGACACGGGAGAGAGAACTATGGCCCTCTGGCGCAAGATCGAGCGCGACGTGCGCGACACCCTCGGCGAAGGCGCGCTGTGGTGCGCCCGTGATCAGGCGTTCTACTGGGTCGATATCCTTGCCCCGGCGCTCAACCGGCTGACGCTGGCGGACGGCCGGATCGAGCGCTGGGACATGCCCGCGCCGCTCGGCTGGGTCGCTCCGCGTGCTTCCGGCGGCTTCGTCGGCGGCTTCCGTGACGGCGTTGCATCGATCACGCTCGATCCGCTGACCATCGGCGAGCGCTCCGATCCTGAGCCGCACCTGCCCGGCAACCGCATGAACGACGGCAAGGCCGACCGCCACGGCGCCATCTGGTGCGGCACCATGGACATGGCCGAGGAAGAGGTTTCGGGCTCGTTCTACCGCCTCTCGCCGCAGGGCGAGTGGCAAGTCGTCGATACCGGCTACACCGTCACCAACGGCCCGGCGTTCTCGCCGTGCGGGAACTGGCTCTACCATACCGATTCCGGTCGCCGCACGATCTACCGCTTCGCGCTCGACGAACACGGCGCCCGTGATCGGCAGGAGTTCATCCACTTCTCGGAGGACGACGGCTATCCCGACGGCATGACCACCGATGCGGAAGGTTTCCTCTGGGTCGCCCACTGGGACGGCGGCCGTATCAGCCGCTTCGCCTCGGACGGGACCCGCGACCGCTCGATCGATCTGCCCGCCCGGCGCATCACCAACATCGCCTTCGCCGGGGAGAACTTCGACCGCATGTTCGTGACTTCCGCTGCGACGGGCCTGCCGGAATCGGAATTCGACGGCGCGCTCTACGAAGTCGATGCGGGCGTGACGGGCAACCCCTCGGGCATTTATCACGGCTGATCCGCAAGGCTGCTCTTTGTCGCAAGGATTTGCGCAAACGTTACACATTGCTACCAAAATCCCTGCTTACAAGTTGTCCCGCAGCGGCCATACGGAGCACCATGTTCACCACTCGTCGTATCGTGATCGGTGGCGTCGTTCTCGGCGCGTGCATCCTCCTTCTCGTCTGGAAGCTGTTCCTCGCCGCTCCGGCCGAGCCTGACGTCGCGACCGTAAAGGTCGCGCGCGGGGCGCTCGAACGTACTGTCGAGGCGACCGGCACGCTGGAGCCCAAGGAACTGGTCAGCGTCGGCGCGCAGGTTTCCGGCCGCCTCGACGAACTGAACTTCAACATCGGCGACGTCGTCCACAAGGGCGACCTCATCGGCCTGATCGATCCGCGCACCCAGACCAACAGCCTCGAGACCGCCCGCGCCGACCTTGCCAATATGCAGGCGCAGGCGGCATCGGCGAAGGCCACGCTGGCGCGCACGCAACTGGCGTTCAATCGCCAGAAGATGCTCGGTGCGGGCGAGGCGACGTCGCAACAAGACTTCGAGACGGCACGACAGGAACTGCAGTCCGCACAAGCCAGCTACGACGCCCTGCAGGCGCAGATCCGTGCCGCCAGCGTCAGCGTCAACACCGCCGAAGTCCAGCTGGGCTATACCAAGATCACCGCACCGATGGACGGCGTCGTCGTCGCCGTGGTCACCAAGCAGGGCCAGACCGTCAACGCCAACCAGTCGGCGCCGACGATCGTGATCCTCGCCAAGCTGGACGTCATGACCATCAAGGCCGAGGTCTCCGAAGCCGACGTCATCAACGTGAAGCCGGACCTGCCGGTCTATTTCACCATCCTCGGCGATCCCGACAAGCGCTACGAAGCCAAGCTGCGCATGATCGAACCGGCGCCGGAATCGATCGTCGACGAAGTCAGCACCAGTTCCAGCAGCTCCTCGTCCAGCAGTTCCTCGTCGAGCACCGCGATCTACTACAATGCGCTGTTCGAGGTGCCCAACGAGGACAACCGCCTGCGTGCGCTGATGACAGCCAAGGTCACCATCGTCCTCGACCGCCGCGCCAATGCGCTGACGATCCCCGCTACCGCGCTCGGCGCGAAGGACAAGGACGGCGCCTATGCCGTCCGCGTGAAGACCGATGACGGGAAGATCGAAAGCCGCAAGGTCAGGATCGGCCTCAACAACAACGTCAACGTCGAGGTCCTGTCCGGCCTCAAGGAAGGCGAGAACGTCGTCATCGGCGAGGCCAAGGCCGACAGCGGAACGAGCGGTCGCCGCCGCATGGGGCCGCCGGGCTTCTGAGGCGGGTGATGGAACCCGCCCCGCTTCTCTCGCTCTCGCACGTCCGGCGCGAGTATCCTTCGGGTGACGGCGTCTTCGCGGCGCTTAAGGACATCGACCTGACCATCGAGGCCGGCGAGATGGTCGCCATCGTCGGCCAGTCCGGTTCGGGCAAGTCCACCCTGATGAATATCCTGGGCTGCCTCGACCGGGCGACCTCAGGATCGTACCGGGTCAACGGCCGCGACACCGCCAAGCTGGAGCCCGACGAACTGGCCGCGCTGCGCCGCGAGCACTTCGGCTTCATCTTCCAGCGCTATCACCTGCTGACCGACCTCTCCGCCCTCGGCAACGTCGAGGTTCCGGCAATCTATGCGGGCAAGCCGCGCGGCGAACGCGCGTCGCGCGCAGCACAGATCCTGTCCCGCCTCGGCCTCGGCGAGCGGACCGGGCACCGGCCGGGCCAGCTTTCGGGCGGCCAGCAGCAGCGTGTCTCGATCGCGCGCGCGCTGATGAACGGCGGCGAGGTGATCTTCGCCGACGAGCCCACCGGCGCGCTCGATTCCGCCAGCGGCGTGGAAGTCATGGCGATCCTCGGCGAACTCCACGCCGAGGGCCACACCGTCATCATCGTCACGCACGACATGCACGTCGCGGAGCACGCCGAGCGCATCATCGAGATCCGCGACGGCGAGATCATCGACGATCGCCGCACCGCCCAGCCCAAGACCGCGCCCGCCCTCGCCCCGCCGCCAGTCGGCGCCAGCGGCTTCGGCCAGCTAGCCGACCGTTTCCGCGAAGCGTTCCGCATGGCCGTGCTCGCCATGTCGGCGCACAAGCTGCGCACCTTCCTGACGATGCTGGGCATCATCATCGGCATCGCCTCGGTGGTCTCGGTGGTGGCGCTGGGCAACGGCTCGCAGGCCAAGATCCTCTCCGACATAGCGGGCCTCGGGACCAGCACGCTCACCGTCTATCCGGGCAAGAGCTTCGGCGACATGCGATCGGGCAAGATCCAGACGCTAAAGGACAGCGACGCCGAGGCGCTCGGCCAGCTCTCCTACATCGACAGCGTGACGCCCAGCGTCTCCACCAGCGTGACCGCACGCTACCGCAACGTCGCGGCGACCGCACAAGTCAGCGGCGTCGGCGCCGACTACTTCCGCGTGCGCGGGTTGACGCTCAATTCCGGCAGCCTGTTCGACGCACAGGCAGTGCGCCAGCTGGCGCAGGATGCGGTGATCGACGAGAACACGCAGAAGACCCTGTTCCCCGATGGCGAGGACCCGCTGGGCAAGGTCGTGCTGCTCGGCAAGGTGCCCGTGCGCATAGTCGGCATCGTCGGCACCCAGCAGCAGGGCTTCGGCGGCAGCGACAGCCTGACCGCATACGTCCCCTACACCACCGCGATGAGTCGCATGCTGGGCCAGAGCTACGTCTCCAGCATCACCGTGCGCATCAGCGACAATGTCTCGACCTCGGCAGCGCAGGACGCCGTGACGCAGCTGCTGACCCAGCGGCACGGCACCGTCGATTTCTTCATCAGCAACTCCGACGACATCCGCGCCACGATTACCAGCGCCACCCAGACGATGACCCTGCTCGTCGCCGCGATCGCGGTGATCTCGCTGGTCGTCGGCGGCATCGGGGTGATGAACATCATGCTGGTCTCGGTCACCGAGCGCACCGCCGAGATCGGCGTGCGCATGGCGGTGGGCGCGCGCCAGTCCGACATCCTGCAGCAGTTCCTGATCGAAGCGATCCTCGTCTGCCTGATCGGCGGCGTCATCGGCGTCGGCCTGTCGCTGGCGTTGGGCGTGGTGTTCTCCTACTTCGCCTCCGACTTTGCGATGGCCTATTCGACTACCTCGATCGTCGCCGCCTTCGCCTGTTCCACCCTCATCGGCGTCGTGTTCGGCTTCCTGCCCGCGCGCCGTGCGGCCCGGCTCGATCCGGTCGACGCCCTTTCGAGAGACTGACGATGCGCCCTCACCTTCTTGCCGCGCTGGCGCTGTTACCGCTGACCGCAGGCTGCGGCGGCGTGGTCCGCTCACACTATGCCGCGCCCACGGTGCCAGTAGCCGCGAACTGGGATGCCGGCGTGCTCGGTGCCCCGCAGAAGGCCGGCGCACCGTGGTGGAACGAGTTCGACGACGCGGCGCTGACCGCCCTTGTCGACCAGGTCCTTGCCGACAACGCCAACCTTGCCGCTGCGGGCCTGCGCCTCAAGCGCGCGAAGCTTTCGTCGGACCTCGCACGGCAGGCGCTGTTGCCCAGCCTTTCGGCCAATGCCTCGTCGGACGCATCCAAGGCGCTGGAAGGCGGTTCGGCATGGAGCAAGAGCAGTTCCGCCTCGCTCGGCGCATCGTGGGAGATCGACCTGTTCGGCCGCCTCGATGCTCAGGCCGACGCTGCCCGCTGGGAAGCGCAGGCGACCGCGCAGGACCTTGCGGAAACGCGCCTGGCGCTGATCAGCACCACGGTTCAGGCGTGGTGGCAGCTGGCCTATGTCAACGAGCAGATCGCACTGGGCGAGCAAAGCCTCGCCTATGTGCGCCGGGCGCTGGCACTGGTGCAGCGGCAGTACGACGCAGGCGCCGTCTCGCGCCTCGAACTGCGCGACGCGCAGCAGACCGTGGCCGCGCAGGAATCCTCGCAGACGCAGCTGGTGCAGGCCCGCGTCGAAGCGCTCAAGACCATCGCCGCGCTGCTCGCCCGGCAGGACTATGAAGGATCGGAACCGCAGGCTCTGCCCCAGGCCGACCTGCCCGCCATCGCGGCGGGCGTCCCGGCCTCGCTGCTCGCCAACCGCCCGGACCTTGCCGCCGCCGAACTGCGCCTGCGCTCCACGCTGGCGACGAGTGACGCCACGGTGGCGAGCTACTACCCCAGCTTCAGCCTGACCGGCGCACTCGGCACGGCCAGTTCCTCGCTGCTCAAGTTCTTCATCAACCCGGTCGCCAGCCTCGGCGGCGCGCTGGCGCTGGCGGAGTTGAACCCGGCCAAGGTGCGCCTCGCCACCGGAGTCGCGCGGGCCGACTACGACATTGCCGTGCAGGACTTCCGCCAGACCTTCTACGATGCCCTGCGCGACACGCAGGTTTCGCTCTCGGCGCGCGATCAGTACATCCGGCAGGCTCAGTTCGCGGAGCAGAACTACGACGCCGCCGTCGATGCCGAGGTCCTTTACGAACGACAGTACCGCGCTGGCCTCATCCCCCTGCGTGACTGGCTTGACGCTCAGGAGCGTGCCCGCAGCGCGCGCAGCAGCCTCATCCAGAACCGCTACAACCGGCTGGTCGCGCAAGTGCAGGTCTATCAGGCTCTCGGCGGGCAGGTTCCTTCAGCGGGAAGCTAGACGCAGCGCGTTGGCGCTCACCCGCCGGTCGATCATTGCGGCGATCTCGGGATCGTCCTTCCACGCGGCGCGGATGCGCGGGATCAGCGCAGCGTCACCCCAGGCCTCATGCGCCCGATCGGCCGCTTGCAGAAGCTCCACCACGGCGCCTCGTTCGCGTTGCAGCGACGCCACCAGCACCGGCCATGCCCGGCTGCGCGAGCCATCGGCAACGTCCGCCAGCGCCTGCGCATAGACGACGCCCAGCAACTGCCCTCGTGTCGAATGCGCCAACTCGGCCGCCTTCGACAGCAGCCGCGCATCGGCCCGCGCGTTAGCGAAGCGGGTGAAGTGTCGCACGTAGCCCGCACTGTCGCCATCGACGAGGGCGATCACTGCCAGGCAATCCTGTGCGACCGGAAACTCGGGATGGGTCGTGGCGATTTCCTGCAGCGTGGCAACGGCGATCGCATCCTCTCCAGCCGACCACTGGGCCCAGGCAAGGTCGGTGCGGATCGGCAGGGAACCGGGCTCCAGCAGGGCGGCACGCTCAAGCTGTGCCAGCGCGGCGCCGTGGTCGCCGTGATCGCTGAGGATATTGCCGTACCAGAAGTGCGAGAGCACATCGTTCGGATCGAGCGCGAGCGCCCGCGCGAAGCGCCGCTGCGCCTGTGCGAAATCGTGGTCGCGCCAATAGGCGATGAAGCCGAGCAGGCGATGCCCCGAGGCGAGGTCCGGGTCGAGGCGCACCGCCGCCAGAGCCGCTTCCCGCGCCTGCCGGAAGGCATCGGCGTCCGCCCTCCCCCCGAACTCGCGCGAGAGGATCAGCGCTTCGGCGAGCCCCGCGTGCCCGGGGGCGAACCCGGGCGCCTGTGCCGTCACCCCTTCGAGCAACCCGATTGCGCGCTCAAGCCCCGCCGTCTCCCGATCCGCCACGAGGTCCTGCGCCACCAGCAGCCGCCCGCCGATGGTAGGGTCGGACGGCAGTTCGGATGGAAAACCCGTCGCCGCCGACGCGCTTCCCGTGATCGAATAGGTATTGCTGGCCGCCGCCATGAACATGCCCGCCGCCGCAAGCAGCGCCGCCGCCATCAGCACGCCTTCGAACGCCTCGAACCGGCGGGGCTCCGATATGGCTGCGTCACTGGAAAATTCGCGTGAGGAGAGGCCCTCCGTCCACGCTGGACCATTGGTAGAGCCTGCCCTGGTGCCCCCACCTGAACCGACTCGCATCGACGGCACGTTCATCATGGAACCCACCATTCCGCTTTCGGGCACCCCCTGTGATGCCCTCCCCAAACGCTTAGGCGCTAACCCCCGGCCCCGCATCCACCATCTGTTTAGGTCCTGCGTCTTTTCAGTCCGGAGAAATCGTCCCAAAACGGTGCACCAGGCTGGAAAGCCCCGCAAAACTGCGTGTCCCGGTCTTCTCGTAGATGCGGTGAAGATGGGTGCGCGCAGTCGCCCGCGCCATGCCCTGCCGGTCTCCGATCGCGGTGATATCCCCGGTATCGACCGCATCCCTGAGCACCCGCAGTTCGGTGGCCGTCAGACCATATAGGCTGCCGATCGCATCGAAGGCGATGGCGCGCGGCAGATCCACGCGGGTCACATGCACCGCGAAGGTGGCCGCCGGTCCTTCCGCAAGGTCGCCGAATCGAGACGTGTCGAGCCGCCGCGATTCGAGCAGCACGCGGATCGCACCGGCATCATCCCCGGGACTGACCTCCACCGCGACCGGCTCACCCCGCGTGATCGCACGGGTGATGGCGCTGCCAAGTACACCCTCGCCGATCGGCTCGCCGATGCGCAGGCGCAGCAGGGGGACAAGCGCCGGAGCTGCCTCCAGCAGGACATGTTCGGCACTCAGCAGCAGGATCGCACTGCCGGCGCTTCCCGCGAAGGCCCTGTCGGCGGCGGCATGTTCCTGCGCACGCACGAGGTGGCTCTGGATGTAGATCGCGCGGCGCAGATGCGGCACCAGCGCCCCCAGCCTTGCGCATTCGGCCCTGGTATAACGTCCTGCCGGCTCGCGGCGCAGCAGGGCGAGGCTGGCGATGATGCCCGGCCGCTTGATCAGGTTTACCGCCAGGTTATCGACGATCCCCTGCGGCGCCAGGTATTCGCGATAGAAACTGCTCGCGCGGACTTCCGGCGTCTGCAGCAGGTCCCAGGCGGGGCGGCACTCGCCCTCGGGAATGGCATGGAGGTGCGGCAGCAGCACGTCTTGCGCCGCATAAGTCTCGACATAGCGGCCGAGCCATACCGGGTCATTGCCGAACTGGAACTGGAAGCCGACCTGCCGATCCGGATCGCTCCAGCCGATGAAACCCGCCTGCGCGCCCATCATCGCGCCCAGCCCCTCGATAAGCGCCGGAAACCGGGCGCGATCGAATGCCGCGTCGTAAATTTCCCCAATTCCGAATGACATGCCGCTCCCTGTCGCCGCCAGACGATTCCGCCAGATTGCCGCTCCCGTCACCTTTGTCGAGCACCGAACCCGCTGCTCCATGATTTCCAGAGGGTGAATTGCCCCATCTTTTTGCGTCGGTGCATCTGGCAGCACCGGCTGTAGCAGGCATAATGGCTGGCATGATCGAGCCGATGAAGACGCCGCGCACGTCCGCCAGGGGAGAGGCGACGCGCAACCAGATCCTCGACGCTTCCGAAGTGCTGTTCGCGCAAAGCGGCTATCTCGGCACTTCGCTGCGAGACATCGCGCAGGAGGCGGGCGTGCGCATGGGGCTGGTGCACTACCATTTCGGCAACAAGCACCTGATCCTCGACGCGGTGCTGGAACGCAAGCTGGCCCTGCTGCGCGACACCATCGCCGCCAGCTTCGCGCGTGCCGAAAAGGAGGCAGCGGCGACATCGGGCAAGCTCGGGCTGGAACAGATCGTCACCGCCTTCATCCTGCCGTTCCTGCAGTCCGCCTCGCGCCCCGAAGACCCCTTGCGCAACTACATGGTCATGACCTCGCACCTGATGAGTTCGTACCGCCTGCCCGAACTGCGCCCGATCCTCGCCAAGCTCTCGGTGGTGTCGCAGATCCTGATCGACCGCCTGCGCGAACATCGCCCCGATATCGCCGAGCGCGAACTGCTCGCCGGAATCTATCTTATCGAGGCGGCACTGGTGTTCATGGTGCAGGATCCCGGGTTCCTCGACGATATCAGCGAGGGACACCACTCTGTCGCTCGGCTGGAGGACATGGCCGGCCCGGCCCTGCGCTTCTTCGCCGGTGGGCTCGAAAGCCTCGGCGCGCCGTGATCACAGCAACCAGCTGATCGGCAGGCGCGATGCGCAGCCGATCAGCAGGCTGTCGAAGAAGCCCAGCCCCGGCTCACACAGGCCGCTGCCGCGCTCGCCCGTCCAGTTCAGGCGCCCCCTCGCGTCGAGCGTGACTTCATAGGCTGCGCCCGGAACGATCGTCTCGAACGCCTCGGCCACCTGCCCGGCCAGCACCGGGCTGTAGATCACGAAGCCAAGCTCGGTATTCAGCCGCAGCGAACGCGGATCGAAATTGAACGAGCCTACGAACAGCCGCTCCCGATCGGCGGTGATGGTCTTGGCATGGATCGTCGCCGCGCCGGATCGCAGAGCCGCGAACGAGCCGCTGCCCGTCGGTCGCAGACGACTGCCGATGCCGAGGCGATTACCCTGCCGTCGCTGCTTCTTCGACGGGGCATCGCGCACTTGCGCCGCCGTCTCGAACAGCCGCACACCTGCCCGCAGCAGCCGCTTGCGCCAGGGAGCATACCCCGCGTGGACCAGCGCCACGTCGGTCGCGGAATAGCCGTTGGTAAGGACCGTCACCTTCACGCCCGACCGGGCATAGTCGGCAAGCTGGTGCGTCCCCTGCTCTCCCGGCACGAAATACCCCGACACAATGGTCATCTCTTCCCGCGGCCTTCCGATCGCCCCGTCGAGCTTTCCGGCAAGCAGATTGCGGTACTCTATGTCACGCACGACCTTGGCGGGATCGTCGCTGATCATGCGCACCTGTGCCCATTCGACGGTAAGGGTGCCCGCGATTACCTGCTTGACCAGAGGAAGGCTGTCCAGGCGCTCGACATAGCGGCGGGCGGAGACATCGCGCTCCACCACCGACGCGCGCGAACGCAGCTTCGCCCGTTTGTGGCGGCCCAGGATCGGCAGGATCTGACGCGCCGGGTAGGCCGATTCGCTGGTCCAGTAGCGCTGGAAATCCGCCTCGACCTCGCGCGCGACCGGGCCGATCGCCAGCACATCGAGATCCGCGAAGAGCGCACCGTCGCCCGCCCCGAAGTATTCGTCGCCGATGTTGCGCCCGCCCACGATGGTGACGGCGCCGTCCACGGTGAAGCTCTTGTTGTGCATCCGCCGATTGAGCCGCCCGAAATCGACGAGGAAGCCGATGGCCTTGGGGTAGCGGATGCGGAAGGGGTTGAAGAGGCGCACCTCGATGTTGCGGTGGGCATTGAGTGCCGCCAGCACGCCGTCCAGACCGGCGATGCCGTTGTCGTCGAGCAGCAGCCGCACTCGCACCCCGCGCTGCGCCGCCTCATGTACGGCCTCCAGCA
Organism: Novosphingobium sp. FG90; assembly: GCF_057808725.1. Lineage (NCBI taxonomy): Bacteria > Pseudomonadati > Pseudomonadota > Alphaproteobacteria > Sphingomonadales > Sphingomonadaceae > Novosphingobium > Novosphingobium sp. FG90. The sequence continues at coordinate 30,161 of NZ_JBMDIO010000011.1, read as the reverse complement.
GCAGGGTTCCGGTGCGATCGCCGTGCCAGATGTAATACTGCAGATCGATCGTGCGCTCCGCCGCCTTCACCAGCAGCAGACGTGCGGCAAAGGCGTCGACCGCGTCGGACAGAAGGTGCACCCCGGAAAGCCCCGGATGGTGCGCCGCCCGCTCCTGCGTGATACGCGAAAGCGTGGTATCGCCGGTGGCAGGGGGCGGAATTTCGGAGGAGGCCCGGCGACGCGGCAATCGATTGGCCCGAATCAAACCGAATCCGGCGGCAGCAAGCCCGCTCATTCCCAGCAGCGCCACCTGCCATCGCCGCAAAAGGGCCATTCACATACCTCAGTCTCACCCCGCCCCGACGTGGTAGAAGGGAGAGCAACCGCATGTAAACCCATGCCCTGTGACAAACGGCAGGGCAAATTCCATACGTGGTGATTTGGGAGGGATGGTAGCGGAGGAGGGACTCGAACCCCCGACACGCGGATTATGATTCCGCTGCTCTAACCGACTGAGCTACTCCGCCATACCAGGGCCGCTGCGAGGAACGGTTCCGATCCGGCGCCCCGTTGCTGCGGGGCAGGCCGCGTCCTCTAGGGGCAAGGTTCGCATCGGTCAACACCGAAAAAGCACCTTCAACCACGAAAAGATACGAGGCGGATCGGACGCCACAAACCGTCCTCCCATGCATAGAGTCCAAAGCCGCGAAAACGGAACGTGCGCGGCTGGAACTGAGGGGCCAGGTCAGCCTGCAGCGCCCTCGCCGCCTGCGCCGTCACCTTGTTCTGGATCGTCACGTGAAGCCGCAGTGGCTGCGCATCCTGCTGCGTCAGAAGGCCGTGCATCCGATCGGCGATACGGTCGTGCAGCGCCACCATCTCCGGGCTTTCGATGGAAAGGGCCGTGCCGGTGCCCAGCTTCATCAGTCCGCCGATCCGTGCAGGGGGCGGTGCAGTACGGGCAAGGCTTCCCAACAGTTCGACCAGTTCCTCTTCAACCGAGGGCGGCAGCGCGTGGAACAGCGTGACATGGGCGCGCAAGCGATTCCGGTCGGGCGGGTAGTGCGCGCGCCTTAGGGCATCGGCCCAGCCAAGCACGTCTGACGGCAACTCGGCAGTCACGAGCAAGGGCGCGCCCGCCTTGCGCGGCCCGGTGGCGATCCAGTTTGGAGCCGGCCAGTCAGCCGTTTGCTCAGTCATCGTGAAATTCCGCCGCCCCTCCCGAATCCGTCCCGATTGCCAGAAAGAGCCATGCAAGGCAAAGTTCGCGCCGGGAGTGCATGAAGGGGGAGCAGATGCGAACGTTCCGCGTGATCTCGATAATGATCCTGATCTGGAACCTGATCGGCGACTCCGCCTATCTGATGCAGGTCAATGCCAATCTGGACGATGTCGCGAAGACGGACCCGGTCACCGCTCAGGCCTTCGGCTCGATGCCCGCATGGGCCTGGGCCGCTTATGCCGTGGCGGTCTGGGGCGGCACGCTGGGGGCGATCCTGCTGCTGATGCGGCGCGAGATCGCATGGGTGTTCTTCGCCGCGTCGCTGGCAGGGGTAGTGGTTCAGTTCGGCTGGAGCTTTTTCGGCTTCGGCATCGTCGCGGCAAAGGGATGGTCGACGGCGGTGTTCCCGGCCGTGATCTTCGCCATCGCCCTCGCCTCGCTGCTCTATGCGCGGGCGAAGGCGAAGGACGGAACCCTGCGCTAGCTTACAGCTCGCCGCGCTCGCGGCGGATGGCGAACCATTTGGCGACGTTGCGGTTGTGCTCGGCCAGAGTGCCCGCGAAGGCGTGGCCGCCAGTGCCGTCCGCAACCATGTAGAGCGCGTCGGTCTTCGCCGGGTTCAGCACCGCCGCGATCGATTCGCGGCTGGGGTTGGTGATCGGCCCCTTGGGCAGGCCGACCATCGTATAAGTGTTGTAGCCGTTCACCGCCTGGATTTCCGACTGGAGGATGCGGCGGCCCAGACGCTTGCCCTTGGTGATCGGGTAGATGATCGTCGGATCGGCCTGCAGCAGCATGCCGGTCCGCAGTCGGTTCGAGTAGAGCCCTGCCACCATGCGCCGTTCGGAGGGCTTGCCGGTCTCCTTCTCGACGATCGAGGCGAGCACGATCGCCTGCTCGGGCGTCTTGACGACGAGACCCTTGGCGCGGTTCGCCCAGAGTTCCTTGAGCGTGCGGCTCATCGCCGCCTGCATGCGCCGCACTAGCTCCTCACGCGGCTCGCCGTTCTCGAAGTTGTAGGTGTCGGGCAGGATCGAACCTTCTTCCGGCACCGCAACATCCCCGGTCAGCGCCGTCTGTGCCTTGAGGCGATCATAGACCATGACCGAGGGCATGCCTTCGGGGATCGTCACGAAGCGCCGAATGATCTCGTCGCTGGAGATGATCGCCAGCACGGCCGAGGGGCTGGCGTGGGCGGGAATCGCGAACTCGCCCGCCTTGATCCCGCTGCCGCCGCCGAACACCCGCGCGCGCAGCTTGAAGCCGGAAGCGGAGGCGATCACGCCCTGCTTCTCCAGCCGGTCCGCCACGTCGCCAAGGCTGGCGCCGGTGGGGACGACGAAGTGCTTGTCTTCTTCCAGCGGGCCGGAGCCGTACCAACCGCCGAAGAAGGCCCAGAGGCTCCCGACGAAGAGTACGGCGACGACTGCCGCCAGGCCGCATCCGCGCCGGGAGATCATGGGCTTAGTCGATCTTGCGCATCACCAGGCTGGCGTTGGTGCCGCCGAACCCGAAGCTGTTGTTGAGGACCGCGCGCACTTCGCGCTTGCGGGCGACGTGGGGCACGAGGTCGACGCCCTCGCAGCCCTCGTCCGGGTTGTCGAGGTTGAGGGTCGGCGGCACGATCTGGTCGCGCAGTGCGAGGATGCAGAAGATCGATTCGACCGCGCCCGCGCCGCCCAGCAGGTGGCCGATGGCCGACTTGGTGGAGCTCATCGAGACATTGCCGATGGCATCGCCGAACAGGCGGCGCACGGCGCCCAGTTCGATGGTGTCGGCCATGGTCGAGGTGCCGTGGGCGTTGATGTAGTCGATGTCGGCGGGCGTCATGCCGGCCTTCTTCAGCGCCATCTGCATCGAGCGATAAGCGCCGTCGCCGTCCGGGTGCGGAGCGGTGACGTGGTAGGCGTCGCCCGACAGGCCGTAGCCGATCACTTCGCAGTAGATCTTCGCGCCGCGCGCCTTGGCGTGCTCGTACTCTTCCAGAACGAGGACACCGGCGCCCTCACCCATGACGAAGCCGTCGCGGTCCTTGTCGTAGGGGCGGCTCGCCTGTTCGGGGCGGTCGTTGTAGCTGCAGTTGAGCGCGCGGGCCTGCGCGAAACCGGCGATGCCGATCGGGCACACAGTCGATTCGGCGCCGCCCGCCAGCATGATGTCGGCGTCGCCATCACGGATCATGCGCGCCGCATCGCCGATCGAGTGCGCCCCAGTCGAGCAGGCGGTGACGACCGCGTGGTTCGGACCCTTGAGGCCGTACTTGATCGAGACCTGGCCCGAGATGAGGTTGATGAGGCGGCCATGGACGAAGTGCGGGGAGACGCGGCCCGGGCCTTTGTCGGCCAGCACCAGCGATTCGCTCTCGATGCCCGGCAGGCCGCCGATGCCCGAACCGATCGAGCAGCCGGCCATGAGCTTGTCTTCCTCGCTCATGTCGGTGAGCCCGGCGTCTTCGAGCGCCTGGCCCGCGGCGTCGATGCCGAAGACGATGAACGGATCGACCTGACGCTGAATCTTGTGATCGACGCGCTTGCCCGGATCGAAGCCGTATTCGTGATCGGCGGGCTTCACTTCGCACGCGATCAGGCACTTCTGGCCCGTGGTGTCGAACTTGGTGATCGGACCTGCGCCCGACTTGCTCGCGAGGATGTTGGCCCAAACGGTCTCCACGTCAGCGCCCAGGGGGGTGACGAGACCAAGTCCGGTTACGACGACACGACGCATATGCTCTCCGAAAATCTCAAATGGCCGCATCCGGTCGTCGGGAAACCGACGGGCCGAAAACGGCGACAGGCCCGCCCCCTTAAAGGGCGAGCCTGCCGATTTCAATCCGGTGTTGCATTCCGGCCCCACCCCTCACGGGCAGGACGCAGGAATGCAGGCCCGAAATCAGACCGAAGGGCTTAGCCCTTGTTCTCTTCGATGTACTTGATGGCATCGGAGACGGTGCTGATCTTCTCGGCGGCATCGTCCGGAATCTCGACGCCGAATTCTTCTTCGAACGCCATGACCAGCTCGACGATGTCGAGCGAGTCGGCGCCCAAATCGTCGATGAAGCTGGCGTCCTCGGTGACCTTCTCGGCTTCAACGCCGAGGTGCTCGACGACGATCTTCTTAACCCGATCGGCGGTATCGCTCATTTGTATAGACCCCTTCGGTAATAGGCGGGTTTGAATTACGCCAGTCGCCCTAAAGACTGGCGCGCGCGCTGGCAAGGGCCTTGGCGCGACGGCGGATGCCGGGATACCTCGCGTTATCCACGGTTGACCCGGTTTTCAAGCGGTGAACGCCCGTCCCCCGTCTCCGGAGGAAGTGCTCGACGCTTATTCGGTCGCGGCAGCCTTGGCGGGGGCGGCCTGCTTGACCGGCTCCACCACGCGCAGGTGCAGTTCGCGCAGCTGCTTGGGTTCGGCATGGCTCGGCGCGTTCATGAGGAGATCCTCGGCGCGCTGGTTCATCGGGAACAGCGTGATCTCGCGCAGGTTCTGCGCGCCGCACAGCAGCATCACGATGCGGTCCACACCGGCCGCCATGCCGCCGTGCGGCGGGGCGCCGTACTGGAACGCGCGGTAGAGGCCGCCGAAGCGGTCTTCCACGTGCGCTTGCGTCAGGCCGGTCATCTCGAACGCCTTGACCATCAGTTCGGGCGACTGGTTGCGGATCGAGCCCGAGGCGATCTCGAAGCCGTTGCAGACCAGATCGTACTGGAACGCCTTGATCGTCAGCGGATCCTGGTTCTCCAGCGCGTCCATCCCGCCTTGCGGCATCGAGAACGGGTTGTGTGCGAAGTCGACCTTCTTGTTGTCCTCGTCCCATTCGTAGAACGGGAAGTCGACGATCCAGCACAGCTCGAAGCGGTCCTTGTCGATCAGGTCAAGCTGTTCACCGACGCGGGTGCGTGCGAGACCGGCCAGTTTGGCGGCCTGCTCTTCCTTGCCCGCGGCGAAGAATACGCCGTCGTTGGGGCCGAGGCCCAGCGCTTCGATCAGCGCGGCGGTCTTTTCCTCGCCGTGGTTCTTGGCGATCGGGCCGCCGGGGACGCCGTCCTTGATGTTGATATAGCCGAGGCCGGAGTAGCCCTCACCGCGTGCCCAGACGTTCATGTCGTCGAAGAACTTGCGGCTGCCCGCGCCTGCGCCCGGAGCCGGGATCGCGCGAATCGTGCCACCGTTGGCGACGATGCCTGCGAAGATGCCGAAGCCCGATTCGACGAAGTGTTCGGTCACGTCCTTGATGAGCAATGGGTTGCGCAGGTCCGGCTTGTCCGAACCGTAGTCCAGCATCGCTTGCGCGTGCGGGATGCGGCGGAATTCACCGGCCGGGGTGACGGGCTTGTCGCCCGCGAACTCGGCGAAGGTGGCGCGCAGCACCGGCTCCATCGTCTCCCAGATTTCCTCCTGGGTGACGAAGCTCATTTCGAGGTCGAGCTGGTAGAATTCGCCCGGCAGACGGTCGGCGCGCGGGTCCTCGTCGCGGAAGCAGGGGGCGATCTGGAAGTAACGGTCGAAGCCCGCGACCATCAGCAGCTGCTTGTACTGCTGCGGCGCCTGCGGCAGCGCGTAGAACTTGCCGGCGTGGATGCGGCTGGGCACCAGGAAGTCGCGCGCGCCTTCGGGCGACGACGCGGTCAGGATCGGCGTCGAATATTCGGTGAAGCCGGTGTCTTCCATGCGGCGGCGCATGTCGCGGATGATCTGTGTGCGCTTGACGATGTTGGCGTGCAGCGTCTCGCGGCGAAGATCCAGGAAGCGGTACTTGAGGCGGATGTCCTCGGGATACTCCTGCTCGCCGGCAACCGGCATCGGCAGTTCCTCGGCCTTGCCTAGCACGGTGGCGACGCGGGCATAGACCTCGATCTGGCCGGTCGAGAGGTTCGGGTTCACGGTGCCTTCCGAACGCGCCTTCACGGTGCCCTCGATCGTCACGACGCTTTCCGCGCGCAACGAATCGAGCACGGCCAGCGCCGGGCTGTCGCTATCAGTCACGACCTGCGTGATGCCGTAGTGGTCGCGCAGGTCGACGAACAGGACGCCGCCGTGGTCGCGCTTGCGATGGACCCAACCCGAGAGGCGCACGGTCTGGCCGACCTCGGCCGCGCTCAGGGCGCCGCAGGTGTGGGAGCGGTAGGGATGGGTCATGTCGGGCTCTTCAAATAAGCGAAATCAGATAAGCGCGCCCACTAGTCGACTGAGGCCACGATTTCCAGCCGTGGATTTACCGCAGGCCGTCGAAGCGCCCGGTAACTTCAAATAAACCATTGGTCCGCTAAATCCGCGCGCACGGGTCGACACACCAAAAACCGGAAGAACGCAGATGTTTGCTGACGGCAAGCTGGACGAGATTCGCTTCCACCCGACGGACAGCGAGGAAGCGGGACTATATCACGAATGGGCCGATGCGCCGGTTTCCGCGCCTGCCCCTTCTCTGGCCGAGCCCGAATTTCCGGCCATGCTCGACTTGCGCGAACTCGCCGATCCCGAGGCTGATCCGGGGCATGAGCCCGAGGGCCTGTACCTGCCCCTGCCTTATGGCCACACCACCGGATCGCAGTTGCGCCACCGCTTCGTGACCGCCGAAAGCATCGCCGAACTGGCCGGCACGGAGAAGCCCAGCCTCGTGTCCAGGCTGTTGCGACTTCTCCCCGGTCGGAAATAAACTGCGACAAATCGGTTACACGGGGCGTTGATCCCCCGCGCGGTTAGGCGTAACGCCCTCGTTCAATGAAAATTCACCCGCTGATAACGAAAACCGAAGATCTTGCCGCCCTGTGCGAGCGTCTTGCGAAATCCGATTTCGTGAGCGTCGACACCGAGTTCATGCGCGAGAACACCTATTGGCCCGAACTCTGCCTCGTGCAGATCGCCAATACCGAGGAAGCCGCCGCGATCGATCCGCTGGCGGACGGCCTCGACATGACTCCGCTGCTCGACCTGCTCACCAACAACGAGGACGTCCTCAAGGTCTTCCACGCAGGCGGTCAGGACGTGGAGATCATCTTCAACTTCACCGGCCGCACGCCGCACCCGATCTTCGATACGCAGATCGCGATGATGGCGATCAGCCAGTCGGAGCAGATCGGCTATTCCAACCTCGTCGAATCGTGGCAGGGCCTGACGATCGACAAGGGTGCCCGCTTCACCGACTGGTCGCGCCGCCCGCTGACCGACCGCCAGATCGAATACGCGATCGGCGACGTCACGCACCTCTCCAAGATATTCCCCAAGATCCTCAAGCGCCTGATCAAGACCGGCCGCGGAGCGTGGCTGGATCAGGAGATGGAAAAGCTGGCCGACCCGGAGAACTACCGGAACGACCCCAAGGAAGCCTGGCACCGGATCAAGGCCCCCGGCCGCAACCCGCAAGTGCTCGGCCGCCTGCGCGCGATCGCCGAATGGCGCGAACTGGAAGCGCAGGGCAAGAATATCCCGCGCGGCCGCATCGCGCGTGACGAGACGCTGGCCGACATCGCCAGCCACCCGCCCAAGCAGCAGGCCGATCTCGCCAAGGTACGCGGCCTCTCGCAAGGCTGGAAGGACAACGAGATCGGTCGCCGCCTGATGACCGCCATCGCCAAGGCGGAAGCCCTCACCGACGACGAGATGCCGCCCCGCGCCCCGCGCGGTGCTCCGCTCGGCAAGGAAGGTGCGCTGGTCGCGGACCTGCTCAAGCTGCTGCTCAAGATTCGCGCCCGCGAGATCGACGCCGCCGCGCGTTTGCTGGCCCGCAGCGACGAACTGGAACTGCTGGCGGCGGGCGTTCGCAAGAACCTCAGCCTGTTGCAGGGCTGGCGCTACGACGTGTTCGGCCGCGATGCGCTCGATCTGGTCGAGGGCAAGCTCGCCTTCGCGGTGGAGAACGGCAAGCTCAAGATGACGCGCGTGGAAGACGTCGTCGACGATACCGTGGCCGAGTAAGCCCACCCCGCTGCGACTAGGCAGCAAGCTGCCAAGTCTCGCTCCCCTCCCGCAAGCGGGAGTGGCAATACCGCAATTTTCCTTCTCCCCTCCCGCTTGCGGGAGGGGCCGGGGGTGTGGGCTCTCTTCCTCCCCATCTTCCGCATTGCACAACGCCGCCCTTGGCGAAGTCGCGCGAGCGTGCAATAGCCACCACATGACCGTCTACCAACCGACGCTCAAGCAGCTCCAGTATCTCGTCTCGCTCCACGAGCACGGCCATTTCGGCCGTGCCGCCGATGCCTGCTTCGTGTCGCAATCGACGCTTTCGGCGGGCCTGCGGGATCTGGAAACACTGCTCGGCGTAGTCCTCGTGGAGCGCACCAAGCGCGCCGTCCGCTTCACCCCGCTGGGCAATGCCGTCGTCGAGAAGGCCCACCGCATCCTGCGCGAGACGGAGGAACTGTCCGAACTCGTCCAGTCAAGCGGCAAGCCGCTTTCGGGCGAGGTTCGCATGAGCGTGATCCCGACGATCGCACCGTTTCTGCTCCCCCGGATGCTGCCGCGCCTGCGCCGCGAGCGCCCGAACCTCAAGCTGTTCCTGCGTGAGGAGCCGAGCCAGGCGGCGATGGAATCGCTGCACCATGGCCGCGCCGACTGCGTGCTGCTGGCGCTGCCCTATGCGACGGGCGAAGTGGAAAAGGAGACGATCGAACTCGACGCCTTCTTCGTCGCCTTCCCCAGCGACGACCCGCGCAATCCCCCCGCCGAGGTCAGCCCCGACGTCATCGACGAGAATCGCCTGCTGCTGCTGGAAGACGGGCACTGCCTGAAAGACCACGCCCTCGCCGCGTGCAACCGGCCCGAACTGCGGGCCAGCGCGACGATGATCGGCACCTCGCTGCATACGCTGGTGCAGATGGTCGACAATGGGCTGGGGCTGACCATGCTGCCGGAAATGGCGCTCGACGCAGGGATTCTCAACGGCACCAACGTCGTGGCCCGCCCCCTGCTCTCGCCCAACGCCAATCGCGAGATCGCGCTGGTGTGGCGAAAGAACTCTCCGCGGGCTGACGAATTCCGGATGCTGGCGGACGAATTGCGGGCGGGCTGACGCGGGCTTTATGTTCCGGGGGCTTCGACAAGCTCAGCCTGAGCGGGGTTTAAAGACTGGCTCTCCATACCGCTCAGGCTGAGCTTGTCGAAGCCCTGGCGTCCTAGCGCCGCCGCAGCGTCTGCAAGGCCACGCCGAGCGTCGAAAAGCCGATCCCCAAGGCCGAGACCCCGCTCCAGCCCCACTGGTGCCATGCCGCCGTGGCCGCGCCCGAACTCGCCGCGCCGGCGAGGAACATCATCGCCATGTAGACGGTGTTGATGCGCGATCGCGCCTCGGGGCGCAGCGCGTAGATGATGCTCTGGTTGGAAATCTGGCTGAGCTGCACCGCCACGTCGAGCACCAGAACGCCCACGATCAGCCCGGCGATCGAGTGCCAGAAGCCGAAGATCAGCCAAGCCGCCAGCGTCATCACCGTGCCCAGCACGATCGCCGGATGCGGGCCGCGCCGGTCGGCAAGCCGCCCTGCGACCGGCGCTGCGAGCACACCGGCGGCCCCTACGATCCCGAACAGCCCCGCCGCTTCCGGACCAAGTCCGAAGTGCTCCTGCAGGCGCAGTGCAAGCGTGGTCCAGAACACGCTGAAGACGCCGAACAGGCAGCACTGCGTGTAAGCGGCAAGCCGGAGCGCGGGAAATTCGCGCCACAGACCCCAGAGCGAACGCAGCAACCCACCATAGCTGAGCCCGGTATCCTGCGGGCGGCTGCGCGGCAGTTGGAAGGCCATGAGCAGCGCAGTCAGCAGGGCCAGCGGCACGGCAAGCCAGAACATCTCCCGCCAGCCGAAAACCCCCGCCACGAAACCCGCCAGCGTGCGGCTGAGCAGGATGCCGCAAAGCAGACCCGCCATCACCGTGCCGACGATCGCGCCGCGCTTTTCGTCAGGAGCGAGATTCGCCGCGAACGGCACGATCTGTTGCGCCACCGAGGCAAGCAGCCCGACCAGCAGCGAGGCCGCCAGCACCAGCCCTGCACTCGGCGCGATGGCCACGAGCGCCAGTGCGACGGTCAATGCAAGGCACTGCAGCACGATCAGTCGCCGCCGCTCCACGAGGTCGCCCAGCGGCACCAGCACGACGAGGCCGAAAGCATAACCCAGCTGCGTCGCGGTCGGCACGTATGTCGCCGCCGCGCCCGCGAGGTCGCGCTCCATCAGCCCGATCATCGGCTGGTTGTAGTAGATGTTGGCGACGGTCAGTCCGGCAGCGACGGCCAGCGAGAAGACGACCGGCCGACTGGGGCCGCTGACGGCACTGGGCGCCGACATGGTGCTGGACGCGACGGTAATGGTGAAATCCTTCGTGCTGCGAGCCCCCGCTCCGCGCCCCAGATGGCCATCGCGGCGACTCAAACCAAGCGCGCGGAACGCAAGCCCTCTTGCTCGAACCGCAAGCGGAAAGCCGTCAATCCATGTGCTTGAGGCCGACCCGCAGGTAGTCCCAGCCCGTTACCACCGTCAGTACCGCCGCCGCCCACAGCGTCGTCAGGCCCACCGTATGCGGCACGTTGATCACCAGGGCGCCGAGGTCGAGGTTCCACCACGGCATCGCCACGCCAAGGATCAGCGCGCCCAGGCAAATCAGCTGGAACGTGGTCTTCCACTTGGCAAGGCGGCTGACCGGCACCGACACCTGCAACCCACCGAGAAACTCGCGAAGGCCCGACACCGCGATCTCGCGCACAAGGATGATGAGGCCCGCGATGACGTGCATGTCGCCCACGTAAGGCCCGCGCAGGATGCCTTGCGCGGTCAGCACCAGGATCACCGTCGCCACCATGATCTTGTCGGCGATGGGGTCGAGAAACACGCCCAGCTTCGACACGGTGCCGCTCGATCGGGCGAGATAGCCGTCGAAATAGTCAGTGAGCCCCATCAGGCAATAGAGCCCGAAAGCCAGCCCATACCCGAATTCCCACCGGGGCCACCATAGCAGGAAGGCCAGCAGCGGAAGGGCGACGATACGGGAAAGCGTCAGGATGTTCGGCAGAGTCAGCATGATGGGTATGCCATAGCCCGCAATCGCTACGGGAATAAAGTGGTCAACAGGGCTTGTGCCCCCGCCCCATGCCATTAAGTGTCCCGGCGACCAATGAGCAAGGCCGGCGGCGTACTTGAGATCATGACCACGACGACCCAACTCATCCGGGCGCGACGTTTCCTCCCCCTATTCGTCACCCAGCTTCTGGGCGCGTTCAACGACAACCTGTTCAAGAACGCGATGGTCCTCTTCGTCGTCTACGAGGTGTACCATTCCGAAGCGCAGGAAGCCCGGTTCAGCGCCCTGGCCTCGGCGATCTTCATCATTCCCTTCTTCCTGCTGTCGGCGCTGGCCGGACAGCTGGCCGACATGCGCGACAAGGCGAAGCTGATCCGCATCATCAAGGCCTGCGAGATCGGCATCATGCTGGTCGGCGGCGCGGGCCTCGCGCTGGCGTGGCAGGGGCAGGCGCTCGACGCCGTGGCGATCCCGCTGATGCTGCTGGCGCTGTTCGCGATGGGCGTGCACTCGACCTTCTTCGGGCCGATCAAGTACGCGATCCTGCCGCAGCATCTGAAGGAAGGCGAAGTCCTCTCCGGCACAGGGCTGGTCGAGGCGGGAACCTACATCGCCGTGCTGGCGGGCACGATCGTCGCAGGCTGGATCAGCGTCGATGCCGCCGCGATCGGTGTTATCGTAGTGGCCGTGATCGGCTGGTTCGCCGGACGCCAGGTGCCGCCCGCCCCGCCGCTCGGCAAGATCGAGCCGCTCGACTACCATGTCGTGCGCGCTTCCGTGCGACTGGTACGGACGACGATGCAGGACCGCCGCGTGTTCCTCGCGATCTGCGCGATCAGCTTCTTCTGGGCGATCGGCACCGTCCTGTTCGTCCAGTTCCCGCCGCTGGCCAAGAACATGCTGATGACCACCAAGGAAGTGGCGAGCCTGTTCCTGGTGATCTTTTCGGTCGGCGTCGCGATCGGATCGATGGTGATCAATGCGCTGCTCAAGGGCACCGTTTCCGCGCGCTGGTCGCCGATATCGGTCATCGGCATGGGCGTCTTCCTTGTCGCCTTCCAGCAGGTCTGCCGCATCTGGCCCCCGCATAATGGCCCCCAGACGCTGATGGACGTAGGCGTCTTCGTGGTGCAGCCGCTGGCGATCCCGCTCATGCTGACGCTTCTGGGCATCGCGATCTGCGGCGGCATGTTCGTGGTGCCGCTCTACGCCTTCCTCACGACATTTGTGGACAAGTCGCAGACCGCACGGACGATCGCGGCGAACAACATCGTCAACTCGGGCGCGATGGTCGTCGGCTCACTGGCGACGGGCGTGATGACGCTGATGGGCGTCGCAGTGGCCCAGCAACTGCTGGTCGTGTCGCTGTGCTGCGTCGCTTCCGCATGGCTTGGATACCTGCTGTTCCGTGCGGAGAAATGCCCCAGCGCAGGCTGAGGTCCCTGGCTTCGTCATGGCCTCGCATGCTCGCCATGACGATTCGGGAGAACGCCTTGCGCCTCCCGGTATCAGGCTCCGGGATCAGGCGATAAACAGCGTGATCGCTATGAAGCTCGCGCAATAGGCCGTCAGAAATCCGCGCCAGTCGCCGCCGCTGAGGCGCCATTTGCGCGCGGCTTCCGCATCCTCGTCATGCTCCGCCTCAAGCGATTCGGTGAAGACATGGGGCGGCAGAGAGCGGCGGAACCAGTGCCCGGCCGACTCCTGCGTGAGGACGAGTGCGCGACGTGTCATGCTTCGCATAATGCACGCATTAACGATTTGTTTACCATTACGCAAAGCGCATGGAACACCCTTCCCGAAACGGGACGATTCGCTTGCTCAAGCGTCGGAAAGGCAAAGAAAAAGGGCCGCCCGCAGGCAGCCCTTTCGCTGATCTTCCTCAGGAAGGGTCAGGTCAGACCCGGTCGCCCAGCGCGCCCTTGACCTTGCCGATGCCCTGCTGAATCTCCCCCTTCTTTTCCTGGGCCTTGCCCTCGGCCTGCTGGGCCGGATCGTTGCGTGCCTTGCCTGCGGCCTGCTTGACATTGCCGGCAATCTCGTTGCCCAAGCCCTTTACGGTGTCCTTGAGTTCACCCACGGCGGTATCTCCTTAGCCTGGCAGCGAAACATCTCGCTGCCGTCACGGGAAGAGAACACGCAGGTGCGCCGCGAAGTTTCGCACGGCTGCGCCGAGGCGTGCCTTGGCAGCGATGTGACGTCACTCCCCGGCCAACCCCAGGACGTAGCTCCATTCCTCCGGCGTCACTACCGCCACCGACAGACGTGAGAATTTCACCAGTTCCATCTCCGCCAGCCTGGGATCGCCCTTTACCTGGGCAAGTGTCACCGGGCGCTTCAGCTTGCGCACCGGTTTTACCTTGACCGCAGCCCACTTGCCTTCCGGATCGCTCGGATCGGTGATCCCCGCCTTGCTTACCGTGGCGATGCCGACGATCTCCTTGCCGATGTTGGAGTGGTAGAAAAACACTTCGTCGCCCACTTGCATGGCGCGCAGGTTGTTGGCGGCGCGATGGTTGCGCACGCCGTCCCAGGTGCCCTCGCCTTCCTTCACGAGGTCGTTCCAGCCGTAAGCATCCGGTTCAGACTTCATCAGCCAGTATGCCATGCGCGCACCTTCCATCGTGAATCCCCGCCCGGATTAGACTGTTACGGTCGGGGCGATTAAAGGGGCGGCATACCGACTCGTTACGGATTGCACTACCATGGACCTCGCACAAATCCCCGTCCTCAGCCTCGTGGCCGACAGCGCCGACCTTCCCGCGCGCATCGGCGAGAGCTTCCGCACTTTCGGCTTCGCGATGATCCGTGACCACGGCATCGACCAGTCGCTGATCGATCAGGCCTGGGCCAGGACGGAGGAATTCTTCGCCCTTCCGGTCGAGACGAAGCAGAAGTACTTCATCCCGGGCCAGGGCGGCGCCCGCGGCTACACGCCGTTCCGCACCGAAGTCGCCAAGGGTGCGACCGAGAAGGACCTCAAGGAATTCTGGCACGTCGGCCGCGACGTTCCCGCCGATTCACCCCTTGCCGCCTCGATGCCGCCGAACATCTGGCCGACCGAGGTGGAGGGCTTCGAGGAGACCTTCCGCGAACTCTACGCCCAGTTCGACGAGGCGGGCGCCAAGGTCCTCTCCGCCATCGCCGTCGATCTGGGACTTGACGCCGACTGGTTCGACCCTGCGATCGAGGACGGCAATTCGGTGATGCGCCTGCTGCACTATCCGCCGGTTTCAGCCGAATCGGGCGGTGCCATCCGCGCAGGAGCACATGAAGACATCAACCTGATCACGCTGCTGCTCGGCGCACAGGAAGCGGGCCTCGAACTGCTGAGCAAGGATGGCCGCTGGCTCTCCGTCGCACCACCCGAAGGGGCGATCGTCGTCAACATCGGCGACATGCTGCAGCGCCTGACCAACCACGTGCTGCCCTCGACCACGCATCGCGTGCGCAATCCCGAAGGCGCACGGGCGGGTCACAGCCGCTACTCGATGCCCTTCTTCCTGCACCTGCGCAGCGACTTCCCCTTCGTCACCCTGCCCGAGTGCGTGAGCGACCAGAACCCGGACCGCTACCCGGTCTCGATCACCGCCGACGACTACCTTCAGGAGCGCCTGCGCGAGATCGGCCTGAAGATGTGAACAGCGTCGATTAAATTACTGTAATTCCGCAAGGCCCCGGTCCGCACGCGCAGACCGGGGCCTTCTCGTTAACCGATATTTCAGAGGAACTGCGTAGCTCCGGCGACTTAGAACTTACGCCCTTGGAGGGGGCACATTCGTGCACGCAGCCAATTCCCTTTCCTCCGGGCGTGAGGCCGAGCGCAGCGAGTTCGACGTCGTCGCACTGGGCATCGTCACCGCAGCGATCATCCTCTTCGTGGCCACTGGCAGCGAAATCGGCCCGGCCGTGGTCAGTTCGCTGGCCGGACAGGGACCGGGGCCGGACAACTTCCTGCTCAATGCCTTTCTGCTTAACATCGCGATCATCATCTTCGGCTGGAGCCGCTACCGCGAGCTGTGCGAGGAGATCATGCTGCGCAAGGCCGCCGAGCGCGAGGCACGGCGTCTGGCCGAGACCGATTCGCTCACCGGCTTCCATAACCGCCGCAGCTTCAACCTCGGCGTCGATGCCCTGATCGATCGCAGCGTCACCGCCGGACAGGCCGTGGCGGTCCTGATGATCGACCTCGACAACTTCAAGCAGGTCAACGACTACAACGGCCATGCCACCGGCGACCGCCTGCTGGTGGAATGTGCCCGCCGCATCGTCGCCGCCCTGCCCGCAAGCGCTGTGGTCGGCCGCATCGGCGGGGACGAATTCGCCGTCGCGCTCGCCTTCGAACGCCAGCACAGCGAAACCATCGACCGCGTCGCCGGCGCCCTTGTCCAGGTGATCGCCGAGGGTTCTCGGGCCAGCACCACGACGATCGACGTCACCGCCTCCATCGGCCTGTCCCGCGCCGAATCGCGCACCACCACCTCGCAGGCGCTGCTGGAGATGGCCGACGTCGCCATGTACCACGCCAAGCGCCAGGGCCGGAACCAGTTCTCCTGGTTCGAGCCGCAGATGGCCCACGAGATGCGTTTCCGCGCCGATCTCGAAGCGGGCATCCGCGCCGGCATCCCGCGCGGCGAATTCGTGCCGTTCTACGAACAACAGGTCGATCTGGAGACCGGCGAACTCACCGGCTTCGAGATGCTGGCGCGTTGGGATTCGCCGCAGTTCGGCATCGTCGCGCCAGACATCTTCATCCCCGTCGCCGAAGAGATCGGCGCTATCGCCGAACTCTCGCGCAGCGTCATCGCGCAGGCGCTGGAAGATGCGAAGCTGTGGGACCCGAAGCTGACGCTGGCGGTCAACATCTCACCCATCCAGCTGCGCGACCCGTGGTTCGCCCAGAAGCTGCTGCGCATGCTGGTAGAGGCGAACTTCCCGCCGCAGCGGCTCGAAGTCGAGATCACCGAAAGCTGCCTGCACCAGAATCTCGGGCAGGTCCGCACGCTGGTAACCAGCCTCAAGAACCAGGGCATCCGCATCAGCCTCGACGACTTCGGCACCGGCTACAGTTCGATCGGCCAGCTCAAGCAGCTCCCGTTCGACCGCATCAAGATCGACCGCAGCTTCGTCTCCAGCCTGATCGACGACGAGGACAGCGCCGCCATCGTGCGCGCCGTGGCGACGCTGGGCGAGGGGCTGCACATGCCCGTCACCGCCGAAGGTATCGAGACGCAGGACGTGCTCGACCACTTGCGACAGTACGGCGGCATCACCGGACAGGGCTACCTCTACGGCCGCCCCCGCCCCGCTGCCGAGCTCGGCGAATGGCTGGGCGAGGAACCGAAGGCCGAGGTCGCCCCGGACGAAGCGCCGGAAGTGAAGCGCGCCTGACGTCATCCGGGATCAAGTCCGGGACGACGAAAACGGCAGGGGAAATTGACCTTCGCCCCCGCAACTCCTAGATCGCGCCCATGCGGATCGACTTCACCAAGATGCACGGCCTGGGCAACGACTTCATCGTGCTGGACGGCCGCACGCACGCCCTGCCCCCGGTGGACGCCGCCTTCGCCTCGGCGCTGGCGGATCGGCATACCGGGATCGGGTGCGACCAGCTGATCGTCCTCGAACCCTCGATGGACGCCGACTTCCGCATGCGCATCTTCAACGCCGACGGCAGCGAGGTCGAGGCTTGCGGCAACGCCACCCGCGCGGTCGGCCTGCTCCACGGCGAGCCTGCGCGCATCGAGACACTCGGCGGCCTCGTCACCTCCACGCCCACCGATGGCGGCATCAGCGTCCAGATGGGCAAGCCGCGCTTCGACTGGAACACGATCCCCCTCGCCTATGCCATGGACACCCACGCCATGCCCGTCGCGTGGGAGGAACTGGTGAACCCGATCGCGGTCAACGTCGGCAACCCGCACGTCATCTTCTTCGTCGCCGATCCCTATGCCATCGACATGGCCCGCATCGGCCCGATGATCGAGACCGACCCGCTGTTCCCCGAGCGCATCAACGTCAACGTCGCGGGCATCACCGCGCGCGATGCGATCACCCTGCGCGTGTGGGAGCGCGGCGCCGGCCTCACGCGGGCCTGCGGCACCGGCGCCTGCGCCACCGCGATCGGCGCGATGAAGCGCGGCCTCGTCGACCGCCGCGTCACCGTGACGCTGCCCGGCGGCCCGCTCGTCATCGAGTGGCGCGAGGACAACGAGATCGTCATGACCGGCCCGGCGACCGAGGCGTTTCGCGGCTCGTTCGACACCGCCGATTTCGGGGCTGCCATCAGGATCCCCATTTGACCGTCGAGGTCCATTCGCTCGGCTGCCGCCTGAACCTCGCCGAAAGCGAGTCCCTGCGCGGCATGCTGAGTGAGGCGGACAACCTCGTCGTCATCAACTCCTGCGCGGTCACCGCAGAGGCCGTGCGCCAGACCCGCCAGGCCATTCGCCGCGCCCGCAAGGCCCGTCCCGACGCGCGCCTGCTCGTCACCGGCTGCGCCGCTGAAGTGGAACGCGACGCCCTCGCCGCGATGCCCGAGGTGGATGGGCTGATCGCCAACACCGCCAAACTCGATCCGCGCGCCTGGAACGTGCCGCTCGCGGCACGGGCGCCGGAAACCCGCACCCACACCCGCGCTTTCATGCAGGTCCAGAACGGCTGCGACCACGCCTGCACCTTCTGCATCATCCCGCAAGGCCGAGGCCCGAGCCGCTCGCGCACTGTGGTGCAAGTGCTGGACGACGTCGCCCGCCACCTCGACGCAGGGGTACGGGAAGTGATCCTCACCGGCGTCGATCTCACCTCATGGGGCGGCGACCTGCCCGGAGAGCCGCGCCTCGGCGCGCTGGCGGAGGCTATCCTCGCCCGCTTCCCCGCCCTGCCCCGCCTGCGCCTCTCCTCGATCGACGGCGCTGAGGTGGACGACCAGTTGTTCGACCTCCTCGCCTCCGAGGCGCGAGTGATGCCCCATGTCCACCTCTCGCTGCAGCACGGCCACGACCTGATCCTCAAGCGCATGAAGCGCCGCCATTCGCGCGCCGACGCGGTGGACCTCGTCGCAGCCCTGCGCGCTCGCCGCCCCGAGATCGCCATCGGCGCCGACCTCATCGCCGGTTTCCCCACCGAGGACGACGAGGCCCACGCCGCAAACCTGTCGATCATCGCCGACTTGGGCGTCGTCCACGGCCACGTCTTCCCCTACTCGCCGCGCCCCGGCACGCCTGCCGCGCGCATGCCGCAGGTGGAGCACGCGACGATCCGCGCCCGCGCTGCAGAGCTACGCGCAAAGGTGGCCGAAACGCGCGCATCGTGGCTTGCCGCGCATCTGGGCTTGCCGCTATGGGTGCTCGCCGAAAAGGGCGGGAGCGGCCACGCGGCCGACTTCGCGCCCGTCCGGGTTCCCCCCGGCACGCCGCCCGGCGCGCTGGTGGAGGTGATCCCGGCAAGAATAGTCGAAGGAATGCTGGAAGCATGAGTACCCCTGACGCCCAGCAGAACGAGGGGGCAGCAAGCGACTGGTCCGACCGTCTCTTCGGAGGCTTTCGCCAGACTTCGCAGCGCCTTGCGGGCAATCTTGCCGGCATCGGTGGCGGCTCGCGCCTGACCCCGGCGCAGCTCGACGCGCTGGAAGATGCGCTCATCATGTCCGACCTCGGCCCCCGCGCCGCCGCCCGCATCCGCGACCGGCTGGCCGAGGAACGCTTCGAGCGCGACGCCGACGAACGCGCCATCATGGAAGTCGTTGCGCGCGAGATTGCCGAGATCCTGCGCCCGGTCGCCAAGCCGCTCGACATCGTCGCCTTCCCGCGCCCGCAGGTGATCCTCGTCATCGGCGTGAACGGTTCGGGCAAGACCACCACGATCGCCAAGCTGGCGCACCTGTTCCAGGAACAGGACTATTCGGTCATGCTGGCGGCGGGCGACACCTTCCGCGCCGCCGCGATCGGCCAGCTCAAGGTCTGGGCGGACCGCCTGTCGATCCCGATCGTCACCGGCCCCGAGGGCGGCGACCCCGCCTCGATCGTGTTCGACGGCCTCAAGGCCGCGACCGAGCAGGGCATCGACGCGCTGATCGTCGACACCGCCGGGCGCCTCCAGAACAAGCGCGAACTGATGGACGAACTGGCCAAGATCCGCCGCGTCCTCGGCCGCCTGAACCCCGCCGCGCCGCACGACGTGGTCTTGGTGCTCGATGCCACCAACGGCCAGAACGCGCTCTCGCAGATAGAGATTTTCAAGGAAGTGGCGGGCGTCTCCGGCCTCATCATGACCAAGCTGGACGGCACCGCACGCGGCGGCGTCCTCGTCGCGGCGGCGGAGCAGTACGGGTTGCCCATCCATGCCATCGGCGTCGGCGAGAAGATCGACGACCTGCGGCCCTTCAACCCCGACCTGCTCGCGCGGGTCATCGCGGGGATCGCGTGATGAGCGCCGATGCTGCCAAGAAGCCCAAATCCAGCTGGCTGAACCTCGTCGTTGATTTCGGGCCGCTGCTGGTATTCTTCCTCGCCTATCGGCACTTCTCGCCCGAGGGTGACGGCAATTCGATCGCCACCGTCACCGCCGTCATCAAGGGCACGATCGCCTTCATGGTCGCGACCGTGGCGGCGCTGGTCGTGTCGAAGTGGCGGCTCGGCCATGTCTCGCCGATGCTGTGGCTGACGACGGTGCTGATCCTCGGCTTCGGCGCGCTGACGGTGGTGTTCCGCAATGCGATCTTCATCCAGCTCAAGCCCACCGCCGTCTACCTGATGTTCTCGGCCGTGCTGTTCTTCGGGCTGTGGCGCGGCAAGGCGATGCTCAAGTACCTGCTGCAGGCCGCCTTCGAGGGGCTGGACGACGCCGGCTGGATGATCCTGTCGCGCAACTGGGCGTGGTTCTTCCTGGTGCTGGCGGTGCTGAACACCGTGCTGGTCTATACCGTCAGCTTCGACACGTGGCTGCAGGCCAAGCTCTGGGGCTTCACCGTGCTGTCGTTCCTGTTCACGTTCTCGCAGCTGCCGATGGTGCTGAAGCACGGCATGGGCGAGGCGGCGAAGGACGAAGTGATCGAGAACCCGCCGCACGATTGAGCAATTTGGGCGTCGCGGCGAAGGCTGGGATGCCGATCGGGCTGAATGGCACCGCCCCGCCCCAATAGGCTTCGTCATCCTGAACTTGTTTCAGGATCCATCGGGCAGTCGGTGCCGGTATGGTGTGCCGTAAACCGCCATCTCGGTTCGCTAATCACGGAACTGAGCTATCGGCTTGATGGACCCTGAAACAAGTTCAGGGTGACGGGAATTTGGGTGGGTTGCAGCCATCTACCACCAATTCACCAAATTCGTCATTGCGAGCGCAGCGAAGCAATCCAGGGCAGTCTTGAGCCGCCCTGGATTGCTTCGCTGCGCTCGCAATGACGAACCGGGGGATAGCCGCTAAGGGTGGAAAGCGGATCTGTCCCAAGGGCGCTTCGTCATCCTGAACTTGTTTCAGGATCCATCGGGCAGTTGGGGCCGGTATGTTGTTTCGCAAACCGCCATCTCGGCTCGCTGATCACGAAACTGCGCTATCGGCCTAATGGACCCTGAAACAAGTTCAGGGTGGCGGTGGGTTTGGGTGGTTACCTGCCGATCAGAGAGGCAAAGGCTATGGTAAAGAGCAATGCGAAGGCAAAGTTCAGGCTGTAGCCAAAGACGCCGAACCAATACCTAAATGGGGCTTGCTCCCGATGAACAAACCACCCGATTCCTCGGAGCTTACTTGATCGCAGCGCATCAGCCGCAAGGAAGCCGAAAAGCGCGACAAACACCGAGGAGAACAAGGTTGCACCGAGATACATGTTGAGAGGTTACCACCTCGCTCTTTGTCCGCAACGGGGCGCTTCCAGACGGGCCGCTTTCCTACATGCTCTCGGTAACGATATGTTACGCTTATGCCCAACCTGATCGTCCCGTGTCCCGCAAGGTTACACCACAAGGTGACACCTCCCCCTCTCGACCGTGTAAACCGTGTAAACCTGTCACCTTGCAAGCACGCACAAAAAAGCCCCCGTCCAAGGACGGAGGCTTCTTGATCCCACCAGCAAGGGTGAGGAAATCAGATCCCGGCGATAGCCTGATCCACCAGCGCCTTGTCGGCGGCGGCGGAGTGGTTCGCGGCGATCAGACCCTTCGCGGCTGCGGCGGCAGCAGCGGCGGCCTGATTGCGCAGCTGGGTCACGGCAGCGAACTCGGCTGCGGTGATCTTGTCCTGCGCCATCTTCTCGCGGCGGGCGATGGTCTCGGTGGTGTCCGCCTCGGCCTTGGCGACGATCGCCTCGGCTTCGTGACGGGCATGGTCGAGCATCGCGGCGGCGTCCTTCTCGGCGTTCGCGATCTTGCTCGCATATTCCGAACGAAGGGCTTCCGCCTCGGCGCGCAGCGACTTGGCTTCGGCGAGCTGCGACTTGATCTCGGCGATCTTGGCGTCGAGGCCCTTGCCGATCATCTTCGGCACGCCCTTCCAGGCCAGGATCGCAAGCAGCACGATCATCGAGCTGCTGACGACCGCAACCGGCGGAGCGAAGCCGAGGAACAGCGGTTCGGCGTGATGCTCGGTCGAAGCGTGCGTTTCCGCGCCGCTCACTTCGGCGGCTTCGTGGTCGAGGCCATGCTCGACGGCGGCGTTGGCGTCAGCCATGGACCAGGTTCTCCTTCACGGCGCCGCGCACCGCGTCGTCGCCCAGCGTCAGGCCGGCGATGCGGCTGACGATGTCGCGGGTCGCCTCGGCGGCCACGGTCTCGATATCGTCGGCAGCGGCTCGGCGAGCCTCGGCGATGCGGGTTTCCGCACCGGCCAGGGTGGCGTCGATCGAAGCCTGGGCAACGGCGAGGCGCTGCTCGGCAGCGGCTGCTGCCTTGGCACGGGCGTCGGCGATGGTGCCCTGCGCCGAAGCGCGGTTGGCGTTCTCGCGGGTGCGCCAAGCGGCCTCTTCGGCATCGGCCTGGGCACGAGCGGCTTCGGCTGCCTTGAGGTCGGCGGCGATCTGGTTGTCACGGCTGGCGACGGTGTCCATCACCTTCGGCACCATGCCCCGTCCAACGACGAAGAAGGTGATACCGAAGAAGATCAACAGCCAGAAGATCTGGCTGGAGTAGAACTCGCCTAGCTGAGCGATCTGAGGCATGGGTTCAGCCCTGTCTCGAAGGAAGCCGGAAAAAATCTTGCCGGAAATCCCGGCCGCCTCACCAAAGGGTCAGGGCGGCCGGAAATCCGGTCAAACGCGAGCGATCAGGCGAAGATCAGCAGCGCGGCAATGACGAACGAGAGCAGGCCGAGAAGCTCTGCACCGGCGAAGCCGATGAACAGGCGGCCCTGCTGGGCGTCAGCGGCGCCCGGGTTGCGCAGCGCGCCTTCGAGGAACTTGGCGAAAACGTTGCCCACGCCGATCGAGGCGAGGCCTGCGCCGATTGCAGCGAAACCGGCTCCGAGCAGCTTTGCAGCTTCTGCGTCCATATCAAAAACTCCCTTTGGTGTGCCCGCAAATGTGGCGAAAAAAGATGATCAGTGAAGGTTCTCGGCGTCGTTCAGGTAGACGCAGGTGAGAAGAGCGAAGACGTAGGCCTGGATGCCAGCGACCAGCAGTTCCAGCGCGCAGATGCCGACCATCAGCACG
Source organism: Novosphingobium sp. FG90 (assembly GCF_057808725.1). Classification (NCBI taxonomy): domain Bacteria; kingdom Pseudomonadati; phylum Pseudomonadota; class Alphaproteobacteria; order Sphingomonadales; family Sphingomonadaceae; genus Novosphingobium; species Novosphingobium sp. FG90. The sequence continues at coordinate 7,315 of NZ_JBMDIO010000011.1, read as the reverse complement.
AAGCTGGGCAGACCTGCGATCACGAAGAGCGCGGGACCGGCGTTGCCGCCCGAGATCACGAAGCTGGAGAGCACTTCGAGCAGGACGTGGCCGGCCATCATCGCGACGAACAGTCGCAGGCCGAGGCTGAACGGGCGCACCAGGAACGAGATCAGCTCGACCACGAAGATGATCGGGATCATCGCCACCGGCGTACCGTGCGGCACGAAGAGCGAGAAGAAGTGCAGCTTGTGCTTGGCGAAGCCGACGATCAGCACGATCGAGAACGACAGCACCGCGAGAACGCCCGTGGCCGAGAAGTGGCTGGTGAAGGTGAAGGCATGAACGCCCAGCACGCCCAGCGGCATCAGGCCGAGGAAGTTCGCGAAGAGGATGAACATGAACAGCGAGAAAATGTACGGAACGTACTTCTTACCGTTCTTGCCGACGTTGGCGGCGAGCATGCCGTCGATGAAACCGGTGAAGGTCTCCACCGCCATCTGCCAGCGACCGGGCACCAGCTGACGCTTCATGCCGCCCGCAACGAACACGATCAGCGCGAGGGTGGCGATGGCCATCCACAGCGCACTGTTGGTGAAGGCGATATTGTAACCGGCAATGTTCCAGTCCGCGCCCGCCAGCTTTTCAAGCTGGAACTGGTGCATCGGATCGAGCTTCGCTTCGGCTGCCACGCGATTACCCCTGTCGCCTATTGAACTACAGCGCCCCACTCCCCAATTCGCGGGTCAGTCAGGACGCTGGTTCGTAATCCTTAGTATGTTCCTGAAGGCGATACCAATTCCCACGAACAGCATCACCATCAGACTCAAGGCCATATATCCGCTGAAATGGCCGATGAGCCACCCCAGGAACAGACCGCCCGCAACCCCGCCGAGCAGTTCCGAAAGGACCCGGTTGCCCATGCGATAGCTCGCATCGGTTTCCGCGCCGGCTTTCGGTCGGTTGCGTTCCTCTTCCCGCTCGCGAAGGGCCTTGAGCCTTTCGTCGAGCGAATCGATGCGCGCATCCCCGCCAACAGGGTCTCGTGCAGGTTGCTCGTCGGTCATGTCACGTCCTCCTCACGATGACAGGAACGTTAGACACAAACGACGGCTGCCCGCCAAGAGCACCGGCCCCTTAGGGTGGGGCTTATCCCGAGTCAACCGGGGCGGCGGCTCTGCGGCGCCTGTTGTTGACAGGACCGCGCGCCGGGATGCGGCTTGAGTGAAGTAGAACTGCGGCGATCGCCCCAATACCGCAATGGCGATGGAGCCGGAATGGACGCGAAAAAGGCCGGAAAAGCGCGCCCGCCTCCGGCCTTTTCTTGATTCGTCAGTGGGCTAACGAAACTGTTGAACGGTTCAGCCTAGTACTTTTGGCCGGACGCCGTTTTCACCGCCTCATGGAGAACCTTACGGACAACGCGGATCGAGGTCCGGCGCACCGGCACCGCGCGTTTTCCACGAACCGTCGAGGCCCTGGTACTTCTCGCCGGGCTTGGTGTCGCGGATCAGCTTGCAGCCGGTGGTGAAAGCGTATTCCTCGATCGTGCTCTTGCCCTGCGCGGCCGTTGTGTAGACCGAGCGGCGCTTGTTGTTGATGTCGCGGACCATGGCGGAGATGTCCCCGCCGCCGCTCACCACGCCGAGATAGCCGTCGCGCTGCTCGCCGACCTGCCCGGCCGCGCGCGCCGCGACGTATTCCGGCGAGCGCTGCGCATAAGCCGTGGACGCACCGGCGACGGCGAGAACCGTGGCTGCTGCGGCGGCAATGAAACGAATGCTCGTCATCAGAAAATGCCCTCGTTCTGCTCCACCGTCTTGGCCGCGTCGGCGGCCAGACGGTAGACGACTTCCTGCCGGATGTTGATGTTGAGTTCGATCACGATCGGCTTGTCGGGCGCTGCGACCTGAATGCAGCCTCCGAGACCGAAAGCGACCGCCATCACCGTCGCGGCCATCATTGCGGCGCGAACGGCGCGCCTGCCGGACCGTGTGCCCACCTGCTGCTCTGTCGAATACCCGTCGATCATCGCCGGGCTTGTCGCAGCCGGAAGGCTTCCGGTCAATTCCGAGGGCATCATGGCTCTTTCTCGCTGACTGGAGGCTGAATAGCGCCGGATTGAGCCGAAGCCGGTTTTGGCGGCGCCAGATTGAGCGTCGCATCGGGCGCCGTGGTCGATCGCGTCCCGTCCGTATTGAGCAGGCCGAGCACCCTCGGATCCGTCACGTATGTCGGATCGTAGAGCGAGCGCATCGAGCCGAACAGGCTGAAGAACGGCGCCTTGATGTTGACGATGAAGCGGATCGGCAGCTTGGCGATCTGCTTGGTGATGAAGTTCTTGCTCGCCCCCTGCCCCTGGCTGAGCCCGTCGAAGCTGATCTTCGTGACGATGTCACCGGAGAGCGAACCGCCCAGCCCGATCTCCATCTTGCGGTAGTTCACCGACTTGAGTGCGTCGAAGGCGTAATTGCCCATCGCCGACAAGTCCTTGTACGTCAGCGCGCCGACGTAGGAGACATTGCCGCCCGGATCGCGAGAGCGCAGGAAGCCTTTCTCGATCCGCCCGCCGTTCTCGTCAAAGATCAGCGGCAGCTCACCGTCGAAGATGCCGCTGGCGTTGATGTTCGTCAGTTCCAGATGCTGCACGAAGTCCGCCGCGTCGAGGCCGGAGACGCGCAGCGTGTAGTAGCGCGTCTCCGCCGCACCGATCTGCATCTTCGCCGGATCGAGCGTCAGCGTACCGCTCATGAACGGCCACTTAGCGCCGTGCACGATGAGGTTGTAGCCAGGACGCAGTTCATAGGAAAGCGAGCCGTCGGTCACCTCGACACCGGGGTTCATGGAAGCGATGCGCACGCTCTGGTTGGGCGCGGTGACCATGCCGAGCAGGTCGGTGAACACCACGTCGCCCGACAGGCCGCGCACCGGACCGAAGGCCGCCGCGAAGTCGACGCCGTCGGTGGAGAAGCGGCCACGGCTGGTCACGCTCTTCGGGTTCCAGTCGATCCGCCCGGTGCCGCGCACGACGCCCTTGAGGTCGGATACCACGCCCAGCACCAGCCGCGAGAGCGCGTCGGGCTGAAGCTTGTCGTCGAAGACGATGCCCTCGGCCGCGAGATTCGCATGGCCGTCCGCCCGCGACAGGTCGTGGAGGATGTCGGCGCGGACCACGGCACGGTCGCTGGTCGGCTCGCGCAGCAAAGCCTGCGCTGTGATGCGGTTGTCGGCCAGTTGCAGCGTCGCGTCGCGCGCGATCATGGGCTGGAAGCGGGCGACTTGCTGGCGGTCCACCAGCGTGAACTGCGCACCCTCGATCGAGGCCACGCCGCCCGCGTAACGCCAGCGGCCCGCCGCCTGCCGCATATCCAGCGGCACGGCGGCGAGGCGGATGTCGGCCTCGTCGAAGGTGCCCGCGATGTCCTTGCCGATCTGCCCGTCGAGATGGCTGACGGTAAAGTGCGATGCGGTGTCCGCCGGGCCAAGCGCCACGTTGATCGCGCTGGCCTTGAGGACGCCGGGCTTACCGCCGCCCATCGCGAAACCGAGCGGCCCGCTGGCGATGCGGATCGGCGTCTCCCCAAGGTGGCCGGACAAGTCGAGCGCCGTCATGCCTGCCGCGAGCAGCAGGTTGTCGGGGCGCCCTTCCACGATCGCGCCGCCGCGCGCCGGGCACAAGGTCAGCTTGCGCTTGTCGATGGTCAGGTTGGAGAAGCTGAGGGCATCGAAGGCGACGTCGGTGCAGCGGCGCCACACGGCGAGCCTGCCGTCCGCGCCCCATCGGCCATCGACCGGAAGCTGCAGGTTGCGCGTGTTGCCGCTCGGAAGATCGCCGCTGAGAGTGACCTGCCCGTTGAACGAAAGCGCGCCATCGGGCGCCTGCTCAAGCGCCAGCCTCGGCACGCCGACCATCGCCGATCCGGCGCGGTAATCCGTCATCGTCGCGCGCATGGTGAGGTGGCCGTCGTCGCCGGTCTCCATCCGCCCCCACGCCTGCGGAAGTCCTCGCCCGCCGGTCGTGAAGTTGCCGTTCACCTGCGGCACGCCGCCCTTGCGGCCGAACATCGCCTGCACGCGCGAGAGCGAGAGCACCGATTCTCCGCTGCCGCCCTTCAGCGACCCGCGCGTGACGACGACGCTCAGCCCCTCGCGCGAATTGCGCACAAGGAGGCCCGCATTGACCGTGCTCCCGCGCATCTCGCGGCCGAGCGCCTGACGCACTTGCGCCGCGATCGGCGCGCCGAGCGTGCCCGCGCCCGCCTGCTGCGCGACAAGCAGTGCGCGGTCCACGGTGCTGCCCAGCGCCAGTTCCCGGCCGGTGAGGTCCGCATCCACGTCGAATCGGGCAAGGCCGCCGGTCGAGCGCGCTCGCCCTTCGAGGGTGACTTCGCGCATCCGCGCCTGCGGTGTGTCGAGGCCGCGCCCGGTCACCCGATACGTGGCGCTCAAGGCATTGCCGCGATAGGTGAAGCGCCCAGAGCCGCTCGCCCCCGCCAGCTTCTGAACACCGAAACGCGCGGCTCCGGCGGAAAGGCCGAGCTTGCCCGAAGCCCCGTCGAGCGCCTCGTCGAGCGTCACGTCCAGTTGCACACCGGCCCGGGCCAGTCGCAATCCCTGCGACGGGCACGACAGGCTCTCCAGCCGCACCGGCCCCTCGAATCGGGGCTTCGCGGTCGAGGTCGTCAGCTTGCCGTAGACTGTGGCCCGCCCGGTTGAGCAGCCGCCGCCGGTGAGCGCGGGCGAAAGCGCGGCCAGTTCGCCGGAGAAGCCGCCGCGCAATTCGCCCTCGCCCGCCAGCTTGACGCCGATGCGGCCGTGGTCGCTGTCGATCAGGGCGCGTCCATCGACCACCGCGAGGTCGAGGTCGGGCATCTCGAACGGTCCGCCCTTGCCGCTGAACAGCGCCTTGTCGAGACTGCCGAAGCTGGCCTTGCCGCCGCGCCACGAACCGTAGAGGCGCGGCTTCACGACGGTGATGCGGCCGATGCCGGGCAGCCCCCAGGAAAGGCGCGTCGCCACCCGCAATTCCTGCACCGTCAGGTCCGGCCGCGCCGGATCGCCGATGACGAGATTGCGAATCACCTGCTCCGAAGGCCCGATCCGCACGATCTCGTAACGGGCATCGAGACCCAGCGAATCGAGTTCACGCTCTATGAGGTTCGCCGCGATCTCCTCGCGCGATAGCCAGGCAGCGCCCAGCGCCGCCGCCAGCAGGCCGCCCACGACAAGCACGGGAGCGCCCCAACGCCTGCGCCAACTGTGGCCGCTCCGAAAGCGCCCACGCGAAGAAAGGCCCCCGGTAGCGGCCTCGTCGGTGTCCGGGGTCTGGTCGATCTCTTGCGACATCCGATCGTTCACTTGCGCCGGGCGGACGGGAAAGGCAATTGTTTGTACGCAGCATGGACGGACAACCTCCCCTCTTCGATGAACGCCCCGCCCCTCTCAAGGAGGCGCGCAGCGATTTTGCCAATGATTCGAGCGGCCACCGCGCACGGTTGCGCAAGCGGCTGCTCGATGGCGGGGCGGAGGCTCTGGCGGATCATGAGGTCATTGAACTCCTGCTGATGCAGGCCGTTCCGCGCCGCGACATGAAGCCGCTGGCGCGCAGCCTGATCCATCGCTTCGGCTCGCTCGCGGGCGTGCTGCAGGCCGAGCCGCGCGCCCTCGCCGCTCACCCCGGCATGGGCGACGCAACCGCCGCCGCGCTTCGCGTGGTCACCGTCGCCGCCACCCGCATGGCCCGCCAGAAAGTGCGCGAGGCGCCGGTGCTGTCCTCGTGGCACGCCCTCATCGACTACCTGACGATCGACATGGCGCACCTGACGGTCGAGCGGGTGCGCGTCCTCTATCTCAACGCGCGCAACATGCTGATCCTCGACGATCTCGTCGGCGAAGGCTCGATCGACGAGGCGGCGATCCACCCGCGCGAGGTGATCCGCCGCGCGCTCGACCTCGGCGCCACGGCGCTGATCCTCGTGCACAATCACCCTTCGGGCTCGCCGCAGCCGAGCCGGGCGGACATCGACATCACCAATCGCATCGCCGAGGCCGGGCGCCTGCTCGGCGTCTCCGTCCACGACCACGTGGTGATCGGACGCGAGGGTCACGTCTCGCTGCGCGCCAAGGGACTGATCTGAGACCATGTGCGTCGCCGCCGTCGCCTGGGATGCCCATCCCGACTGGCTCCTCGTCGTGGCAGGCAACCGCGACGAGTTCCATGCCCGTCCCGCCGCGCCGCTCGCGCACAGGCCGGACGGCATCATCGCCGGGACCGACCTCACCGGCGGCGGCACCTGGCTGGGCGTTACAGAGGCAGCCCGTTTCGCCCTCGTCACCAACTACCGCGTGCCGGAGGGCTCGCAGCCCGGCCGCCCCTCGCGCGGGAAGCTGGTGACGGACCTGCTGGAGGGCGCGCTCCCGGACACGCTGACCGACGCGATGGCGCAGATGAATCCGTTCAACCTGATCCTGGCCGATAAGGGCGACGCCTCGTTCCTCACCAATCACCCGCAGGTCGAGCTGCGGCCGCTGTCTCCGGGCATCCACGGATTGTCGAACGGCGGTTTCGACGTGCCCTGGCCCAAGACGCTGCAGGTGGGGGAAGCCATCACGAAATGGCTGGATAGAGGCGCGGCCGAGGTGGAACCGCTGCTCGGCGCCCTGCGGGACGAGACGCCGGCACCCTCGCCCCATCGCCCCGAACTTGGCCCCGAACTTGGTCCCGAGCCGCGCTTCGCGCCCGTGTTCATCCGCGATGCGATCTACGGTACGCGGTGCAGCACGGTGATCACGGTCGACCGCGAGGGCCGAGGCTCGATCGTCGAACGCAGCTTCGATGCCGACGGTGCCCGCACCGGCGACGTCCGGATCGACTTCGTCTGGGCCGTGTGAGTCACGAACGGGAAAATGACTAAGCCGCGATCATCTGGTTGCGGCCACCACGCTTCGCTTCGTAGAGCGCCATGTCCGCGCGGTTGAGCAGGTCGATGCCGCCCTGCCCCGGCGCACGATGAACGAGGCCGCAGCTGATCCTCGCCTCGGTATGACCGCCCATCGGCAGTTCGACCGGGGCCGCCGACACCGTGTCCACGATGCGGCGGCAGATGTCCTGCGTCATGCCGGGATCCGCAGCACCGAGCAGCACAACGAACTCATCCCCGCCCAGCCGTGCGACGAGGTCGCCGGCGCGCACCGACTGCAGCAGGCGGCGGGCGATCTCGGCAAGCACCGCGTCACCCGCGACATGGCCATGCTCGTCATTGAGCGACTTGAAGCGATCGAGTCGGCCGTGAACAATGCGATGTTCGTTTCGGCGACGGGTAGATTGCGTCCGATG
>NZ_JBMDIO010000109.1:0-984 GCF_057808725.1 Novosphingobium sp. FG90 | reverse complement strand
TGGAACACGATGCCGCCGCACCTCCACGACCGCCGCTCGGAAATCTACCTGTACTTCGAGCTGCCCGAAGAGAACGACCGCATCTTTCACTACATGGGCGAGCCCGACCAGATGCGTCACATCGTCATCGCCAACGAAGAGGCCGTCATCAGCCCGCCGTGGTCGATCCACATGGGTTCGGGCACCAAGAAGTACGCCTTCATCTGGGCGATGGGCGGCGAGAACCTCGACTACACCGACATGAACGTGCTGGATATCTGCCAGCTCCAGTAAGCCTTCGCTTACCCCCTACGCTCGTCATTGCGAGGAGCGCAGCGACGAAGCAATCCATCGAGCCAGCGTCGCAGCCGCCCTGGGTTGCTTCGCTGCGCTCGCAATGACGAGAGAGGGTATCATGGCAATTTCCTTCGACCTGACGGGCAAGGCCGCGCTCGTCACCGGCGCCAACACCGGAATCGGCCAGGCCATCGCCGTCGCGCTGGCCGAGGCGGGCGCCGACGTTGCCGTCGCGGGCCGCTCCGAACCGGCCGAGACGCTGGCGCTGATCGCCGCGACGGGCCGCAAGGCGGTGAACATCAAGGCCGACTTGTCCAGCATCAAGCCGGTCGGCCGCGTCATCGACGAAGCGGTGGCGGGTCTCGGCAAGGTCGACATCCTCGTCAACAACGCAGGGATCATCCGCCGCGATGACCTGCTGCAGTTCTCCGAGGAGGACTGGGACGCGGTGATCGACACCAATCTCAAGACCTTGTTCTTCCTCAGCCAGGCGGCGGCGAAGGGCATGACCGAACGTGGCTACGGCAAGATCGTCAACATCGCCTCGCTGCTGACCTTCCAGGGCGGCATCCGCGTGCCGAGCTATGCGGCGGCGAAGTCGGGCGTTTCCGGCGTCACCAAGGCGATGGCCAACGAACTGGCGCCCAGGGGCGTGCAGGTCAACGCGATCGCGCCGGGCTACATCACCACCAACAACACCGCCGCGCT
>NZ_JBMDIO010000108.1:0-984 GCF_057808725.1 Novosphingobium sp. FG90 | reverse complement strand
CAGGCTGCGGAAAAAGGCTTGGCAGAGCCCGCCATTGGCCCCGGTTTCGCCGTTTTCTAGCCCACGGCGTCAGTCATTCTGGGAGGTGACCTTCCCGAAGCCGGTCGTTTTTGATCGGCCTCGTGCGCTGTGAGGCGCATGCCTAGGTCGCGGCCAGCAGTTTCGGCAGCCTGACGAGGTTGTAGGCGGCAGCGGTGAGCGTGAAGGACCATCCGACGCGATGTTGCCCACGGTGTCGGGTTTTTCGCATGGTGCCGCAGGTTTTTGCCCATCCGAACACTTCCTCGATCCGCTTGCGGATTTTTTGGGAGAGGCCGTAGCCGGGATGGCGTGTCGTACGCCCGTCGATTGCCGAGCGCCGGTTGCTGTTGTTCTGAGCCACATGCGGGGTGACGTCCATCTCGCGCAATGCCTCGACGAAGGCGGCGGTGTCGTAGTTCTTGTCCGCGCCCAGCGTGATCCGATGGCGCCCTTCCATCCGGCCCAGCATGGTCAGTGCGGCATCGCGTTCGGCGGTGCCGGTCGCGTGGGTGAGGATCGCATCGACAACGAGGCCATTGCGGTTCTCCATGAGGACATGGGCCATATGGCACAGCTTGGCTGCTTGGCCCCGCGCTTTCTTGAATAGGCGGGCATCGGGGTCAGTAGTTGATGCATGGGTCGCATTGCTGCGCTTCTCGCCCCGGAAATCGCGTCCGGCATTGCTCGGCGCTATTTTCTGCTCGCCATGGCCGGAGACTGAACCGGCGTCATCGTCATCCCCGGGGCCGCCTTCATCCTTGGGCCTGAAGCTCTTCACGCTGGCCCACGCTTCGATCAACGTGCCGTCCACCGAGAAATGATCGTCGGACAGAAGAGCCTGCACGCGTGCCTGGTTGATGATGGCGGACAGGAACTTGGCGGCAACGTCCCTGGACAGCAGCCTCTCACGGTTCTTGGTGAAGACCGTGACATCCCAGATCGGCGCATCCATCGCCAGGCCGA
>NZ_JBMDIO010000107.1:0-1045 GCF_057808725.1 Novosphingobium sp. FG90 | reverse complement strand
CGCTGCCACCGGTAACACCGCCGAGCAGGCCTCCGACCACGCCCGTCACGGGAGCGAGCACCGTCCCGCCAGTCTGGCCGGAGCCGACACCGCCGATGACCTGGCCAAGCGTGCCGTTCAAGGTGTCAAGCACCGGCGATGCGACGGCATCGACCGCGCTCGTGACCGGAGCCACGACCGGAGCAAGCCCGTTGGTCACCTGCGTCACACCGGAACCGACCTGAGCCCCGAGCAACGATCCGGCGAGGTTGCCCACCGGAGCAAGCCCCTGTGCCACGCCGGCCGCCGTCGTCGGGATGGTCACGTCGAGGACGTTACCATCCGCCAGCACGTCAGCCGTCACCAGTTGCCCGGATGTCAGCCCCGGGTTTTCCGAGAGGATGTTGACGCCCGCGAGAGTGCCGCTCGTGCTCGGCCCGGTCAGGACATTGTTGCCAAGGTCCACGCCGACAAGCGGCCCGGTGTAAGTCGGTGCCGTGCCGGACCCGCCGCCGGGCAGGTTGCCGGTGATGCCATCGACCAGCCCGCCGAGCTGTCCGGTGAGAGGGCCAAGGAGACCACCTTGCCCCACGACCGGGGCCAACACTGCATCGACGGTATCGAGCACCGGCGTCGTCACCTGGCTGACGGTCGAGGTCACCGCTGACACCGTCGGGGAGAGCCCGTTGGTGATTTGCGTGACGGTTGACCCCACCTGCTCGCCGAGCAGGGCGCCAGCCAGCGAGCCGACCGGAGCAAGCGCTTCCTGCGTTTGCTGCGTGGTCGTCGGCAGCGCGACATTGACGATATGGCCATCGCCGGTGAGCACATCAACGGCGATGGTGCCGCCATTGCCCGTAGCGGCATCCGGAGCCACGTTGACGTCAATGAGCGTGCCAGGCCCGCTCGGCCCGAGGATAGGCGTACCACCCACTCCGACGCCGGCCACGGGCCCCGTATAGCTGCCGGTCGGACCGGTGGGACCGGTCGGACCACCAGGGCCGGTCGGACCGCCAGGGCCAGTCGGACCACCAGGGCCGGTCGGACCACCAGGGCCAGTCGGACC
>NZ_JBMDIO010000106.1:0-1058 GCF_057808725.1 Novosphingobium sp. FG90 | reverse complement strand
TTAGAGCGGTTTTCGATCAGTCCGGATCATATCCACACGACTTGAAGTAATTGGCGCATTCGCGCGGCTGGAAGATGTCGACGAGCCGGCCGATCAGTGCCCAGAGGCCGCTTACTGTCCGCTCACCGATCTTCCTGAGCATGGCCTTGAGCTTGGAGAAGGCCTTCTCGATGGGGTTGAAGTCGGGGCTGTAGGGCGGGAGGAAGCGCAAGGTTGCGCCAGCTGCTTCGATCAACTCGCGCACCGAAGCACGCTTGTGGCTCGACAGATTGTCCATGACGACGACATCGCCGGGCCGCAGTTCGGGGACGAGCACCTGAGTGACATAGGCTTCGAACCAGTCGCCGTTGATCGGCCCGTCGAGCACCATCGGTGCAACCATGCCGGTCATGCGCAGTGCCGCGACCAGCGTGGTCGTCTTGCGGTGACCGTGCGGGAAGCCCATCCGCAGGCGCTGGCCCCTGGTGCAGCGGCCATGGCTGCGGGTCATATTGGTCGCGGTCCAGGTTTCGTCGATGAACACGAGCCGCTCGGGATCGAGATCAAGCTGGCCATCGAACCATTCATGCCGCTGGCTCAAGACGTCGGGGCGGTCCTGCTCGATCGCATGGCCAGTCTTTTTTTGCGCGTCATTGCGTGACGAACGAAGAAGCGGTGAAGCCCGGCCACCGAGACGTGCAGGCCGAGCTCGATCAGCGCCAGGCGCAGTTCCTCAAGCGAGATGTCCTTGCGCGCCTCCCACACCGCGAGGATATCTGCTCGCCGCTCCTCGATCCGGCGCGAGCGCATGTCGCCACCCTGAGGCTTGGGAGCAAAGCTGCCGGTCCTGCGCCGCTGATCCTGCCAGCGGATCGCCGTCGACGGCGCGACACCAAAGCGAGCCGCCGCAGCACGGCAACTCATCCCCTCATCAATCGCCGCCAGAAGCCGCCTGCGCAAATCCATCGATAGAGGTTGGCCCATCCATGCCGGCCTCCTTCACCAGCACGGATTCTGAATCAGAAATCACGCCCGGTGGGAATCCCCGAATGACTCATAGCGGTCGAAAACCGCTCTAA
>NZ_JBMDIO010000105.1:0-1123 GCF_057808725.1 Novosphingobium sp. FG90 | reverse complement strand
TGGTCACCTTGGGCTGAGGCTTGCCCGTGGCCGCCAGGCGACGGTAGCGCTGGCACAGGCGAACCTGCGCTTTCCACCCGATCGCCTGGATGTCCTCGGACAAGTCGATGACCCGCTCACGGTAGCGTCGTTCCTCGCGAGCGGGCAGTCGATACGACCAGCCCGCCTCAATCAGCATGGTTCGTGCCTGCGCGTTGCCCGCGCGGGTGATCCGGCCCCGTTTGGTCCGAGCGCCGCTGGAGTGCTCGGACGGCACCAAGCCGACATACGCCATCAGTTGCTTGGGATTGTCGAAGCGGGTGAGATCGCCTACTTCAGCGACCAGCGTCGCAGCGCTGACCAGCCTGATACCGCGCAGGACCTGTAGATTGCGGACCAGCGGCGCAAAACACCATGCGTCCACCGCTTCAGTCAGCGCCGCTTCTAAGCGCCCAACCCGTGCCTGCGCCTCCAGCACCCGCTTCTGCATTTCCTCGAATGCCAGCTGTTGGTGGGGAAAATCGAACCGCTGCTCGGACAACCACCGCCAGTACATTTTCGTCCAGGCCGCCTTGCCGCCGAAACGACGATCATGACGCAACAGGAAGCTGCGCACTGTCTGCTTGGCTCCGATGGCATCATCTTGCGCGCTGCGTCGCGCGCGGATGAGATCGCGTACCGCCTCGTGCGCTTCGTCCGGTATCCAGATTGCGGTGAGTTCGCCAGCGCGTAGCAGCCGCGCCAGGGTCATCGCGTCACGCCGGTCCGTCTTTACATGGTCACCCGGGCGCCGCGGCATCATCGAGGGGGCGATGACGATGCAATTCTGTCCCAGCTTCGTCAGCAGCCGATGCAAGCCATACCCGCAGGGACCAGCTTCGTAGCAGACGTTCAACGTCACGCCCGGTCCAGTCAGCCGCTTGACCAGCTTCCTGATCGCATCGTCCTCGTTGGCGACCGTGCCGACGAAACGCACCTCGCCTCCGCGTTCCCCATCGGCAACCGCGACCGCAATGGTTTCCTTATGAACGTCCAGACCAACGTATTTCACCGTCTCCGTCATGACTCGTCTCCGCTGCTGACAAATCCATCATCAGCATCTCAGATTCGAGCCTCCGAGGCTCTGGCAGTCATGGGGTCTAAG
>NZ_JBMDIO010000104.1:0-1165 GCF_057808725.1 Novosphingobium sp. FG90 | reverse complement strand
ATACCAAAACCTGTGGAATCTGACTCACCGAGGGTATCGGGTTTGGCGCTGACGTGATTCACCATCGCAAACGGTTGGAGTTTTGCGATGGCCGCGCCAGTCAGACTTCGAGATGATTTCAGCCCAGGGCAGGTTCGAGCCTTCGCTCGCCGCGCCAAGGATGCAGACCAAGTACGTCGTCTGCTCGCGATTGCGACGATCCTCGACGGCGGAAGCCGAAGCGACGCAGCCAAGGTCGGCGGGGTCACGCTGCAGATTGTCAGGGATTGGGTGCTGCGCTTCAACGCGCATGGTCCTGATGGTCTGGAAACCCGCAAGGCGCCGGGGCCGGATACTATCCTTGACGACTGCCATCGACGCGCGCTGGCCGAAACCATCGAAGCGGGCCCTATTCCTGCTGTTCACGGTGTGGTTCGCTGGCGGATCATCGACCTCGTCCAATGGCTATGGGAGGAGTTCGAAATCTCGATCAGCAAGCAGGCGCTGGGACATGAACTTCGGACCATGGGCTATCGCAAGCTCTCGGCCCGGCCACGCCATCAGGGGCAGCGCCCTGAAGATATTGCCGCTTTTAAAAAGCCTTCCCCGCCCGTCTGGCGCAAATCCGAAGGCGTCTGCCCAAAGGCACGCCGATAGAGCTGTGGTGGCAAGATGAGGCGCGGATCGGGCAGAAAACGCAGATCACTCGGCGCTGGGCCAAACGCGGGACGAGACCCGTCGCGCCTCGTGATCTGCGCCGGGCTTCGGCATGGATCTTTGGGGCGATCTGTCCCGCAGAAGGCAAAGGCGCCGCGCTGGTCATGCCTCGTTGCAACGGCGAGGCCATGGACATGCATCTCGCCGAAATCAGCAGCCAGGTCGCACCCGGCGCACACGCCGTGCTCATGCTTGATCAGGCCGGATGGCACATGTCCGGAAAACTCGACATCCCAGCCAACATCACCCTCCTGCCGCTGCCACCCAAATGTCCTGAACTCAATCCGGTCGAGAACGTGTGGCAGTTCATGCGCGACAATTGGCTGTCGAACCGCATCTTCTCTTCGTACGACAACGTCGTGGACCACTGCTGCCACGCCTGGAACCGCCTCATCGATCAGCCATGGCGCATCATGTCCATCGGCTTGCGCCAGTGGGCGCATGGGTCATGATCAGAGAGTCTTGGTAT
>NZ_JBMDIO010000103.1:0-1168 GCF_057808725.1 Novosphingobium sp. FG90 | reverse complement strand
GAGGCAGGGGGCCTGCACATTTAACGAAATTAACCATGTCTTTAACAATTCGAAGGAAGTATTCCATGAATACACATTCCAGAAGGATGCGTTCGGCATTGATGACCGGCGCAAGTACGGCGCTTCTCGCCACATTGGGCGGGACTCAAGTCTTGGCGGCAGGGCCGTCGGATACGACGACCTCGACCCAATCAATCAGCGTCCAGCAGGGCTTCAATGACTACAGCTCGTCTTCGCCGAGCCTTGCTCTGAATGGCAACACCCAAGGGTCGGTCAATACGACGGTCAGCAACAATGATGCGACCGCCTATGCGCTGACAAATAGCACGGTGACCGTAGGTTCGTCGGCGACGACTGGCAACGCCTCGACCGCGACCGGTTACGCCAATACGGCGACCCTGACGGTCAACGGCGACCTCAACAATGTCACCGGCTCGGGCTATGCGAGCGAGACAGCCTCGTCCAATGCCGGCACGAATGGCGCGACCGTTGTGGATGTTACCGACATCGGCATCGCCCTGACGCAGCAGAACAGCAGCGCGACGGCATCGGTCGCCGATGGCACCGACATGGGCATCACCATCGATCACGGCATGTCGGGCAGCACCGCGAAGATCGCCGGCAACAGCCAGAGCGCGACGGGCGTGCTGAACTCGGGCGTGACCGCGCTCGACACCAGCGTCAACAGTACGAGCGGTTCGTCCGGCATTGGTGTAGCGCAGTCGAGCCTCAACGGTTCGCTGACCGCTTCGGTGTCCTCGCTCGACAAATTTTCGACCGGCTCGGGGCCGTCGACCACGGCGCTCACGGGTAGCACGGTCGATCTGACCAACAATAGCCAGGCCGCCACCGCCGTCGCCAACTCGGGCTCCAACAGCCAGGCTGTTTCCGGGAATAACGTGACGCTGGCAGGCCAGAGCACCGGCCAGGCGAGCGCAGGCAGCGGCAGCGCCACGATTGGTGGCTATGCCACCTCTTCGAAGCAGGAACTGGCGGTTACCAGCGCTGGCGCCAAGACCGTTACCGCTTCGGTTGATGATGCGGCAGGCACCGCAGGATATTTGGCCACTGTCACCGGCAATGTGACCGGCTCGACGTTGGCCAACGACAGCAACTCGGCTCGCGCTCTGGCGCGCGGCAACGAGGTTTCGAACGCGACCACGATCGA
>NZ_JBMDIO010000102.1:0-1171 GCF_057808725.1 Novosphingobium sp. FG90 | reverse complement strand
TGCCCGCGAGGACTGGTGGCAACCGCTGCTCGAAAGAGCAGCCATCACCCGCTGATCCCTTAAGGCTATTGATTTCCGCTGAGGAATGAATCGGTGAGCGATCAAAGAGGTGGCCTGGAGAATCTGGACAGCGAGATAATTGGATTTTCTGCCTGACGTGGGCCATGGTGGCCGCCAGACAGGAGCAGAGATGAGCAGACGTCACAGCCCGGCGTTCAAGGCGAAGGTGGCCTTGGCTGCCGTGAAGGGCGAGAAGACGCTGGCCGAACTGGCGCAGCAGTTTGATGTCCATGCCAACCAGATAACCACGTGGCGCGCGCAGTTGCTGGAAGGGGCAGCGGGCGTGTTTGGTGGCGAGAGTGCCGCGGAGAACGCCGAGCCTGCCGTTGATGTAAAAACGCTGCATGCCAAGATCGGCCAAATGACGCTGGTGAATGATTTTTTGGCAGGCGCGCTCGGCAAAGCGGGTCTGTTGCCGAGCGCAAAGCGATGATCGATCGGTCACACGGCCTGCCGGTGGTGCGCCAAGCTCGTGAACTGGGGATCAGTCGGAGCAGCGTGTATTACCTGCCTGCACCGGTGTCCGTGACCGACCTGAGCATCATGCGACGCATGGACGATTGCGTCTGGAACACCCGTTTGCGGGCAGCCGGATGCTACGCGACCTGCTGCGGCAGGAGGGCACTGCCATCGGCCGCTGCCACGTCGCCACCTTGATGAAGAGGATGGCCATCGAGGCGATCTATCGCCGGCCCAACACATCCAAGCCCGCGTCTGGGCACAGGATCTATCCGTATTTGCTGCGGAAATTGCCGATCACGCGGCCCAATCAGGTGTGGGCAACCGACATTAGCTACATCCCCATGGCCAGAGGCTTCGTCTATCTGGTGGCCATTGTCGACTGGTTCAGCCGCAAGGTCCTGAGCCACCGCGTGTCGATCACGATGGAGGCTGACTTCTGCGTCGAGGCGCTGGAGGAAGCGATCGCTCGCTACGGCAGGCCCGAAATTTTTAACACGGATCAGGGCAGCCAATTTACCAGCATGGCCTTCACCAGCGTGCTGCTGCGCGAGAAGATCGCCATAAGCATGGACGGCAGGGGCGCCTGGCGCGACAATGTCGTGGTCGAGGGCCTGTGGCGGTCGGTGAAATATGAGGAAGTCTATCTCAA
>NZ_JBMDIO010000101.1:0-1402 GCF_057808725.1 Novosphingobium sp. FG90 | reverse complement strand
CAGGCACAGAATAATCCGTTCCGTCCAAAGCGGGGCGCTCAGTCCCTGAAAATTGGCGGGATTTCCGCGAACGATGGCCAGATCGATCCGCCCGCTCGCCAATGTCTCGAACAACCGATCGTGCGACAGTTCGACGGGGAGATGCTGAATATCCGGATAGGCCGGATCGGCGGCAAATAACAATCGATGCAAATCCCCGTTCGCGACGGAGCCATGATAGCCGATGGCGATCTGGCCAGCCTTGCCATCTGCGATGCGTCGCACCGCTCCCACGAGTTGATGGAAGTCCTGGAGAATCTCTGCGGTATGCCGAAGGAATACGCGGCCAGCGGGCGTAGGCACCAGCCGACGCCTTTGCCGTTCGAACACTGGGCATCCCAGTTGGAATTCGAGATCCCGCACGCGCTTGTTGACGGTCTTGGGCAGCATATTGAGCGCGCGGGCTGCTTTTCCGAACGACCCATGCAACTCGACGGCCAGTGCCGTTTCGATCTGTGCTCGCTCGACGCCTGTCCGGACCGAGACCGGATCAATCAGGGCCGGAGGTTTGCCATCGGCCTCGATTTCCTGGATGATCCGAAGCATAGGCGCTATGCTGTTCCAGTCCGACAGGACAGGCAGAAGCCGGCACTATGGCCCGCTGCTCTGACTGCCCGAAAAACCTCGCTCATGGCCTCGTCACCAGTTCCATGATTTTGGGGATGGCGTGGGCGCGCAGCCGGTAGCTGCGTGTCCCGGTCTCGATGAGGTCGGCCGGAAGCCCATGATCCTCCAGCCCGTTGCGCAGATGGCAGACATAGACCTTGATGACATTGGGGGATTTCGACGCAACGCCCGCCGACGAAGCGAGAACCTTCTGATCCACGAACACGTCGGGTTCCTCGATCATTCGCAGCAGGATGGCGGCACCCGGCCGTCCGGCGCGATGGATGCGGTGATGAATGCGCGTCTTGACCAGATCGCGCCAGCATTCCGAGAATTTCCGGTCGGGATGCGTGAGTTGCTCTTCGAAGGCGGTCGCGATGTTCCGGATATTGGCCAGGACATCCTCTGAAGGCTGCACCTCCAGAGGACGCTTTCTTCTCTGACGCGCCGCAGTTTTTTCCTGTTCTATCCGATCAGCCAAAAGGGTTTGCGCCAAGGTCAGAGCATCGGCCGCCACGCGCACGAGTTGCTTGATCTGGTGCAATTCCTGAGATTCGGTTGGTCCTCTGTCAGCCACCCTATGTTCCCGCCCCATCCAGATAGGCGGCCGCTTCCCTGCCCGCTGCGAGGCTGGCCGCCTTTGATGGAGCGAAGGCGCCATTCAACGCCAACGCAGCGATGATGCCGACAACGCCGAGAAGCTGGAGCAAGAGGAGCGCGATGATGACCCGGCTTCTCCCCGAACGCTCTTCTTTCG
>NZ_JBMDIO010000100.1:0-1422 GCF_057808725.1 Novosphingobium sp. FG90 | reverse complement strand
GGTCGCGTCCGTCAAGGTGGTGTAATTTCGGCTGTGGCCGTGGGCCATCGTCAGGCGGCTTTGGCGGTGATGTGTAGGGGCTGATTTTCCTCCTCGATCATGGGTTGGTTGAGTTCGGCCATGCCTTCGATCTGCATGTATCGGTGCTGGAGCTGCCACTCGTCGTTCTGCTCCATCAGCACAGCCCCGACGAGGCGGATGATGCTGTCTTCGTTCGGGAAGATTCCGACGACGTCGGCGCGGCGCTTGACCTCCTTGTTGAGCCGCTCGAGCGGATTGGTTGAGTGTAACTTCGTGCGGTGCTGGGTGGGAAAGCCGGTGTAGGCGAGCACGTCGGTTTCGGCCTCGTCCATGCAGGCGCCGAGCTTGGGCCAACGGGTGCGCAACTGGTCGGCGACCTGTCGCCAGACCTGCGTTGCGCTTTTCTGATCGGGCTGCAGGAAGACCTGGCGGATCGCGGCGGCGACGACAGTGTTCTGGCCCTTGGGCACATAGGACAGGGCATTGCGCATGAAGTGCACCCGGCAGCGCTGCCAGGTGGCGCCCATGACGCGGGTGATCGCGCCCTTGAGGCCCTCGTGAGCATCGGAGATGACCAGCTTCACGCCGGTAAGACCGCGCCGAACAAGGTCCTTCAGGAAGTCGGACCAGAAGACCTCCGCTTCCGAGGGGCCGATATGCAGGCCGACGATCTCGCGCCGGCCCTCGGTGTTGACGGCCATGGCGATTATTGCGGCAACGCTGATGATCCGCCCGCCTTCGCGTACCTTGAGATAGGTGGCATCGAGCCAGAGATACGGCCATTCGCCGGTGAGCGGGCGTTTCAGAAAGGCATGGACGCGCTCGTCAATGTCCTTGCAAAGCTTGGAGACGGTGGACTTGGAGATGCCGGTCATGCCCATGGCCTGGACGAGTTCATCGACCCGCCGGGTGCTGACCCCGCCGATCCACGCTTCCTGGATCACCGCAACCAGCGCTTTCTCGACCATCTTGCGGGGCTCAAGGAAGCCCGGAAAGTAGGACCCAGCACGCAGCTTGGGGATTTTCAGGTTCAGCGTGCCTACCCGGGTATCCAGCGAACGGTCGCGATAGCCGTTGCGCCAGGTCGCGCGCTCGCTGCTGCGTTCGTGGCGACCCGCGCCGATCAGGCCATCAACGTCGGCCTCCATGATCAGCTGCAGCACGTTCTCGGCGATGGTGCGCAAAAAATCCGGTTGGCCGCCCTTCGCAGCAAGCTCTTCGATCAGTAATCTGTCCTCGGTCATCGGGAACTCCTCTTCGTCACGGTTGAAGTGTGCAAACTCCACCATAACGATGAACCCGGTGGCCACCAGCGACGCCGCATTCCGGGGTGGGGCATGCCCCACCCCGGAATACACCATCGCCTACACCGGAAATTACACCACGAGCGCGGACGCTAAC
>NZ_JBMDIO010000010.1:0-159994 GCF_057808725.1 Novosphingobium sp. FG90 | reverse complement strand
CCCCCCCCCCCCCCCCCCCCCCCCCCCCCCCCCCCCCCCCCCCCCGCCAGTGGTGATATTGTGGGAACGTAGCGCCCTTTCGTTGGTTCCCGGAAAAGCGTCTCACCGCAAAAAATTTTCCGGTTGCCCTATACGCCCGGCGGAGTCAGACAAACGACACCGGCCTTCAGGCGCAAAGGGCGCCCATCGACGTGCAATCGGGAAGTCGACTTCCCCCATAGGCCTTGAGGAACTTGAATGTCCGTCTCTGATCAGATTGCGATCCAGCTGCCCTACCTGCGCCGCTATGCGCGCGCCCTTACCGGCTCGCAGCATTCGGGCGACGCCTATGTCCGCGCGACGCTGGAGGCGGCGCTTGCGGATCGCTCGCTGCGAGACGCCATCGCCCGCAGCCGCGCGGCCCTCTACGAAGCCTTCACCCGCATCTGGTCGACCGGCCATGTCGAGGAACCCGCAGGCGATGTCGGCGGCGTGCACGAACAGGCTGCGCAGGAACGCCTGTCTGCCGTCGCACCGACGCACCGCCAGGCCCTGCTACTGACCACGGTGGAGGAATTCACGCGCGAGGAAACCGCGACGATCCTTGGCCTCGAGGTGGAGGAAGTCGACGCACTCGTCGCGCAGGCCATCACCGAGATCGAAGGTGAAAGCACCACGCAAGTGCTCATCATCGAGGACGAGCCGCTTATCTCGATGCAGCTGGAAGGCCTCGTCAACGATCTCGGCCACACCGTCGTCGGCACTGCCGCCACCCACAAGCAGGCTGTCGAGATCTTCGAGAAGCACCCCGCCGGCCTCGTGCTCGCCGACATCCAGCTGGCCGATGGCAGCTCGGGCATCGATGCGGTGGAGGATCTGCTCAAGTTCGGCGAAGTGCCGGTGATCTTCATCACCGCCTACCCGGAACGCCTCCTCACCGGCGAGCGGCCTGAACCGACCTACCTCGTCACCAAGCCGTTCCAGGAAACCACCGTGCGCGCAACGATCAGCCAGGCGCTGTTCTTCAACTCGACGCGCCCGCAGGCCTAAGGAATTTTACATCCTCGTCATCCCCGTGAAGGCGGGGATGACTGCCGGGGCTTCGCTACAAAGCCGCCGGATCAAAACGGCGGCAGCGGAGCGTGGCCGCTGGGCTCGCGCGCGGCGTGGATGGCGAAGTCCTCGACCGGCGGCGTGAAGCCCAGTCGCCGCACGACCGTCTCGCGGATCAGCGCATCGAAGCGCATGCCGATGCAGCGACCGACCTGCCAGACCACCTGACCCTGCACGGTGCCCTGCCCTTGCAGGTCCAGGATCGCCGATCGCTCGCGCATGTCGCGGTCGCGGGTCATCTCGAACATGCAGCCACCGACGGAGAGGTCGTAGAGAAAGACCTGCTCCCGCATCCCGTCGACCAGGCAGGTGACGTCCTGCTCGACGATGTGACGGCTCCAGTTACGCGCTTCCATCGCAATTACCCCCGATGTTGTCGGCAGGGCATTACTATGGCACCGCTTAAGTAATCGATAATGGATCCAGGCGCGAAGGCGGCCCGGGTATTATCGCCGTTCGTTCCGCAACACGAACTCGCGCGAGGCGCGCACCGGCACCTTGAGGCGGCACTCGACGCCGCCCGGCTCGAACCGCAGATCCACTTCCGACTTCAGTTCATGCGCGACGATCTTTTCGATGAGATCGCGCCCGAAGCCGCGCTTGGTCGGCTCGGCGACCGGCGGGCCGCCTTCTTCGCGCCAGTGGATCTCGGCAAGGTCGGGGGACGCCAGGGTCCACTGCACGTGGATGCGCCCCTCTATCGTACTGAGGGCGCCATACTTGGCGGCATTGGTCGCCAGTTCGTGAATGGCGAGCCCGAGGGACATGGCATCGTTGGGCGCCAGCTTGATCGCCGGGCCTGACATGACGACGTGGCTCTCGTTGCCTTCCATGTAAGGTGCCAGTTCCGAACGCACGATGTCGCCCAGCGCCGCATGGCCCCAGTCGGACTGCGAGAGCAGGTCGTGCGTCGCCGACAGCGCCCGGATACGCGCGGTCAGGCTCTCGGTGAAATCGTCGATGCCCTTCGAGCGCCGCCGCGTCAGCGCCGCGATCGACAGCACGTTGGCCAGCGTGTTCTTGACCCGGTGGTTCAGCTCGCGCGTCAGCGAATTGCGGATCGAGGCCTGGTTGGTCAGCCATTCCAGCACCACCCGGTCTTCCGCCGCGCGCTTGGTGATCAGCCGTCCGATCGCCATGACCATCAGCGAGGCGAGTGCCCCGAAGAACAGCGTCAGGCGCGAAAGCGGTGAGAGCGCATTGGCCTTGCGGTCGCTGACCTCGACGATCCACGCCTGCCCGGCGACGTCGATGCGGCGCTCGATGGTGGGGCCAGTCAATCCGTCGGCACCGCGCTGCTCGGCCAGAAGCGTGTCGGGCGCGACGTGATCGTCGTAGATGGCGATGTCGATGGCGTCGTTGCGATAGAGTTCGCTGGCCGAGCCGAGAAACGTCTGCGCGCGGAACGGGCTATAGACGAAGCCCTTGACCCAGCGCCGCCCGCCACGTTCGGTGGTGACCGGCATGTAAATGAGAAAGGCCGCGTCAGCGACGTCCGGGTCGCGGCCGGGCGCGCGGAAACCGTCCTGCGCGAGATGGACCACGCCCGTCGCGGCAGGCCCGCGCCGCGCCATGGCCCGTTCCATCGTGCGGCGGCGCACCGGCTCGGAGAACATGTCGAACGCGATCGCGCGCTTGTTGCCTGGCGACTGCGGCTCGAGATAATAGACCGGGACGACGTACTTCTGCCCGGCTTCGGGACGGGGATCGACGCTGAAGTCCATACGCCCGGCGGTCTGCGTGGCCACTTCGAAGTCGGCCAGCTTGTTCACCGGGATCAGCGGCGCCCAGCCCATGCCGAGCGAGCCGTAGAGCGTTCCGTCGCCCTGCAGATCGCGCGAAAACTCGGCGAACTGCTCGGGCGAGACGACGTCCTGCGTCGCGAACAGGGCGCTGCCGGCACGCAGGAGCGCGATGTTCTCGGTCACGCGACGCTGGAGCGCGGAGGAAATCTCGGTAAGCTGGCGGTCAAGCTCGATCGCGCGCGTCTGTTTGTCCGCGCGCTCGATGGCCATGACCGACACCGCCGTCGTCATGCTGGCGATGATGAACAGCAGGAACGGCCAACCGCGCGGATACTTGTGGAACCACGCCTGCTTCTGAACCCTGTCGAGCAGAGCCTGGTCAATCACCCGGCAACGTCCTGCACCATAAACTCCGTCGCGTTGCGATCAGTTATGACCACAAGCATTGCGCTATGCCAACACTTTACGCCGAGGGGAACCATGGTCGACGTGGATTGTTCCATCTGCAAACGACGTCCGCTCGGCTTGCAGACCGGACGATGCCCGAGACAGCGCCCCCTACCCGCCAGCGTTCGCGCCAAAGGAGATCAGGCTGCGCGCCGGGCTTGACCGTTCCCCGGTCTCGCCGCAAGTGTGCTTTCGGTGAAAGGGAGTTCGTGTTGAATCAGCCCAATGGACGTGGTGAATCCGGCCCTGTGCCCGGCTTGCCGCCCGAAGTCCGTAGAGACGGAGAACCCGGCTGGGCCGGGGGGTTGAGGAAGCTCTACAACTCCGTAGTGGAAGAGCCGCTGCCGGACAGCTTCAAGGATCTCCTGAAGAAGCTGGACGACGACGGCGATGTCTGAGCGGATTTCGCCCAGCGCCGCCGACGAAGGTTTCCGCAAGGAATTGCTCGCCGTCCTCCCGCACTTGCGCGCCTTTGCCCGCGGTCTTTCCGGTCGCTCCGACTTCGCAGACGATCTCGTGCAGGAAGCCGCGATCAAGGCATGGACCGCCCGCGAACGCTATCAGGCGGGCACCAACATGCGCGCATGGACCTTCGCGATCCTGCGCAACCACTACTTGTCCGAACTGCGCCGCTCCAGGCGCCAGACCGATCTCGACGAAGGCGTCGTCGAGAAGATGCTGGTGATGGAGCCCGACCAGGAAGCGCCGCTCCACCTCGACGACATGGAGACCGCGCTGCAGAAGCTGGCCCCCGAACGACGCGAGGCCGTGCTGCTCGTCGGCGCTTCCGGATTCAGCTACGAGGAGGCGGCCGAGATCGCTGGCTGCCCGATCGGCACGATGAAGAGCCGCGTCGCCCGCGCCCGCGCGGACCTTGCGCGGATGCTCGATGGCGACGAGCCGCAGCAGGTCGAGGTCAAGACCCGCAAGGCGGGTTAGACTTGGTCTGGTTGGAAATTCGCTGACGGCGAATTTCGCGGCGCCGGCTCAGCCCGCCGTCCGCAGCGGCGGTAGCGCGAGAAGGCACAGGACCGAAAGCCCATGGAATGCGAGGGCCGTGCCGGCCAAGGGCACGGTTCCCTGCTCTATCCATGGCGAAATCAGTCCGGTGCCCACCGCCGCCGCGCCCAGGATGAACAGCACAACCAGCGCGCTGCCGCGCGCGTCGTCTCCGTGGCTGGCGAGAATCGCCCGGAAGAAGCCCGCAGGCCCCCGCAGGCCGAGGCCGCCGTTCACCGGTACGAACAGCGCGGTGATCACCAACGCGGATGTCCCGCCCGAAAGCGCATAGGCGAACTGACCGAGTGCGCCCGCCGCCGCCAGCCAGGTGCCCAGCGCGATCACCCGCTCCGCCCCCAGCCTCGCGCCGACATGCGATGAGGTATTGGCCGCGAGGATGAACGTGGCGATGCCGCAAAGCTGCATCATGATGAAATCCCCGAGCGTCCCGCCATGCACCCGCACGAAGACCGTGGGCATTCCGAACACGAAGACGAGCAGCCCTCCCAGCACCGCCGCCTGGCTCAGCGCATAGCGCAGGAAAGTGGGGTCTCGCAGCAGCTCGGCATAACTGCCCCGCCCGCGTCGGCTCACTTGCGGCAACCCGCCGGTCGAGGCCAGCAGCACCGCCACCACGGCGGCAACGGCAGCCATGA
Organism: Novosphingobium sp. FG90; assembly: GCF_057808725.1. Lineage (NCBI taxonomy): Bacteria > Pseudomonadati > Pseudomonadota > Alphaproteobacteria > Sphingomonadales > Sphingomonadaceae > Novosphingobium > Novosphingobium sp. FG90. The sequence goes on along the minus strand of NZ_JBMDIO010000010.1, from coordinate 155,055 downwards.
CTTCGAAATTGAGGGTCCAGCCGCCTAGCGCCAGCAACCCGGCCCCAGCGATGGGAGCCAGCGCGGGAGCCAGCGATTCGATGCTGCCGAGCAGGCCGATCGCCCGCACCGCGCGGGTCTCGTCGAACATCGCTTTTATGATGCCCGGCGCGAAGACGGCCGGCCCCGCCGCGACGAGGCCCTGCAGTGCGCGCAGGACGATCAGCACGCCGATGCTGCTCGCCAGCGCGCAGGCCAGTGACACCAGCGCCGTCGCCAGCAGCGAGCCGAGGAACAGCCGCGATGTCGCGACCCGGTCGCCAAGCGCGCCGAAGCCGAGCAGGCCGAGGCATGATCCGCCGACATAGGCCGCGAGCACCAGTTGCGCATGGGCGGGATCGCCTCCCAGCACTTCGGGCAGGCGCGGCACGGCGGGCAGCACCAGATCGGTGCCCATCAAGCCGACGATGGTTCCGCCGACCACCAGCCCCAGTGTGATCCACGCACGCTTCACGAGATTGCCCGCCCCCGCCTTTCCGCTGGCCCCAAGGGGTTGTCGCAGGGGACCAACGGCAACGCAAGGCGAGGCCTGCGTTCGATGCGCCCCGTTCGTCATCGAACCTGCAAAAACAAAGCCCCCGCTTCCCTTGCCGGAAGCGGGGGCTTCGAAAAGCCTGTCTGGCGTTCGGCCTGCGCCGGCCGGATTAGGCCGGGTAGGTCCAGGCGGTGCCGCGGTCGAAGTTGTCCGAGGCGAACTTCCAGTTGAGGATGTTCTCAAGGACCGCCTTCACGTAGGCCGGGCGCTTGTTCATCTGGTCGATGTAGTAGGCGTGCTCCCACACGTCGACGGTGAGCAGCGGGGTCACGTCCTTGACGAGCGCGCTGTCGGCGTCGTGCGTCGAGATCACCTTGAGCTTGCCGCCCTCGACGACGAGCCAGGCCCAGCCGTTCGAGAAGTGGTTGACGGCCTCGTTCGAGAGCGCTTCGAGCAGCGCGTCGAGCGAGCCGAAGTCGGCGGTGATGGCAGCCGCCAGGCTCTCGCTGGGAGCGGTCTTCTCAGGGCTCAGCGAGTGCCAGTAGAAGCCGTGGTTCCAGGTCTGGGCCGAGTTGTTGAACAGCGGGCCGGAAGCCGACTTGGCGATCTCTTCGACCGACTTGCCTTCGTTCTCGGTGCCGGCGATCGCGGCGTTCAGCTTGTCCACGTAAGTCTTGTGGTGGGCGCCGTGGTGGATCTCCAGCGTCTTGCTCGAGATGTGCGGTTCAAGCGCGTCCTGCGCGTAGGGCAGCGGCATCAGGGCAATGGTCATGGTCATGTCCTTATTCAGGTTTTGAAGCTGGGCCGCATCCCGGCGGGAGCCGTGACGCGCTGAAGAGATCGCGGCCTATGTCTGACGTGCGGCGCAACAATTCAAGCGCGCAATCGCGGCATTTTGAATTTCTCATGCGAAAAAGGATGGCGGGGTCTCCGCCATCCTCTCCCGTGGTCGCCGTCGTCCTGCAAGGGGAGCAGACGCCGGCGAACCAACCCATCTCGGCCGTGTGGTCCGGCCGCTAGGTTTGTCAGTTTTGCTTGTCGGCCGAGTCCTTCATCGCGTCGGACTTGGCTTCGCCGGCCTTTTCGACGGCATCGGCCTTGTTCTCGAGAGCGTCCTCTGCAGCGCCGGTGGTGGCATCGGCCTGGGCGTCGATCGCGTCGGCTGCGGCGTCGGACTGAGCCTCCACGGCGTCGGCGGCCTTCTCGGTCGCTTCCTGCTGCGGGCTGTTGCAGGCCGCAAGGCCCAGCGAGGCAGAGGCAACGGCGATCATGGCAAGACGCGAAGTGGCAATGGCTTTCATGGCGAGAAATCCTTTTCCCTGTTTATGGCATAGGGCGCGTTGGCAAGAATCAGGGGAGGACGCGCCCGCCTCCCCCTTTTTCCGGAACCCGCCAGAGCGGGCTCCGGCCGCGCGGTTCTTAGCGAACCGAACCGCGACGGAAGAGGTTCACGATCGCCAGCAGGACGACAGCGCCCAGGAACGAGGCGAACAGCGACATGATGTCGAAAGCACCGCTGGTGATAGGCGCACCGCCGATCAGCGGGGTAATGATGAAGCCGGCAAGTACCGCGCCGACGACGCCGACGACGATGTTCAGGAAGATGCCCTGCTGCGCGTCGGTGCGCATCAGGATCGAAGCGAGCCAGCCGATGATGCCACCGACAAGGAGGATGAGCAGGAGGGTCATGGTTTCTGTCTCCGAATTGAGTTTGCTGACCCTAATAACGGGCCTCGCCGAGCAAGGTTCCGCAACAATACGAACGTCTCGTCGCAACCTGCACTTTGCGGCAACCAACTCCGCACGCTCCGGGTTCTGGCCTGCAAGGAGATGTCGCCCGTGTATACTTCGGCCCGGGACCGCGCGCTGTCCGCCCTCGCATCGCTGCTGATCGTGGCGGGCGGACTGGTGGCGATGATCGCCGGGCTCGCCGCACAGATGACGCCGCGGGAAAGGCGCGAGACGCTTGCCGCGATCATTCCCCTGCGCGACGAGCCGGAAAAACCCCGGCCCAGAGAGATTCCGGCCAAGGCGGATTCCACGGCGGCGAAGGGCCGCCCCTCGCCCCCCAACTTGCGTAACAAGGCAACGCAGGTGGTGGCCCCGCCGCCCCGGCTGCCGCCGCTGATCGTGCCACCCCCGATCGTCACCGCACCCAGGGCCGGCATCGGATCCGCCGCTCAGAGCGGTGCATCCGACCGGCTCGGCCCCGGGCAGGGCGCAGGCGGTATCGGCGATGGTGACGGCGGCGGAGGCAATGGCGACGGCGCGGGCGAAGGAGACGACGATGCCCTCACCCGCCCGCTCCAGATCCGGGGACGCCTGCGCTTCTCCGACCTTCCCCCGGACCTGCGCGAAGCCAAGACCGGCGGCGAACTCAAGCTGCAGTACCGCATCGGCATCGACGGACGGGTCAGCGACTGCCGCATCCTTGCCTCCAGCGGCCGTCCGGAACTGGACGCGACGACGTGCCGGCTGATCACCGAGCGGTTCCGCTTCAAGCCCTCCCGCAACCGGGCCGGGGAGCCGGTCGCCTCGATCATGGTCGAGACGCATGGCTGGTACTTCCCGCCCGAGCAAGCGCAGTGACGAGGCGAACACGGTCGGCCTTCATGCGTTGCTGAAGTAATCCACTGCGGCAGATCCCCCACATGGACGCTACGGGTTGACGCGACTGCGTCAAAGGGAGCAAACGAACCCTTCGAAGTCCTCGCGAGAATTGCACCGATGCTTTCGCAGAAAACCCGTTATGCGATCCGGGCCATGCAGCACCTCGCGGACAAGTACGGCCAGGGGCCGATCCCGCTGACCGACATCGCCGAGACGCAGAACATCCCGGCCAAGTTCCTCACCGTCATCCTGTCCGAACTGTCGCGCTACGGCATCGTCGCCTCGCAGCGCGGCAAGGACGGCGGTTACTGGCTGGGCGTGCCGCCGATCGACATCACTTACGGCGATCTCATCCGCGTGATGCGCGGCTCGCTCGCGCTGGTGCCGTGCGCCAGCCGCTTCGCGCACGAAACCTGCAAGAACTGCGTCGAGGAAAAGGACTGCCGCACCCGCGCTCTTATGCTGCAGGTCCGCGACGCCACTGCGGGCCTGCTCGACGGGATGCGGCTTTCGGACAAGATCGACCCCGTTCCCGCCGCCGAAGGGCTTGAAGCCGTCGAGGACGTGGAAGTCGGTTGAACTTGGGAGCCTGAAAGCAAACCTTCTCCCACAACCCCATTGTCAACTTTTGAGATAGAGAATACCAAGTTCGCATTCGCCCCGCTGCGAGAGGAGATGTGCATGCGAATTGCCAAGCCCGCCGATGCGACCGCAACCGAGCACCCGCTGCTCAACGAAGGCGTCCAGCACGTGATCGAGGCGCTGCAGCGTCTGCGTTTCGGCGTGATCCAGCTGACGGTCCATGACGGCAAGCTGATGCAGGTAGACGTTACCGAGCGCCGCCGCTTCAACCACTGACCTGCTTGACCGGGCGAAGCCGAATACACCGGACGACCGGGCGGCTTCCTTCCGACATCTTGCCCGCGCGGTTCCCATCCGCGCGGCATTAGCCTAGCCATTACATCTCAGCTGGTACAGGGGCCGACAGGCCGCGACCATATCCAACCCCGCCCCGGGAGGAGTACGAATGCTCGATTCGCTGCCGACACTGGCCGAGATCGCCCCTTTCATCGCCATCGGTTTCGCCGCGCAGATCGTCGACGGCGCACTCGGCATGGCCTTCGGGGTCATCACCCAGACGCTTCTGGTCAGCGTGGTCGGCGTCGCCCCGGCTGCCGCTTCGGCCAGCGTCCATCTGGTAGAGCTGTTCACCACCGGCACTTCGGGCATCAGCCATATCCTGCACCGCAACGTGAACTGGGGCCTGTTCCTGCGACTGGTGCCGACAGGCATCGTCGGCGGGGTCTGCGGCGCCTATTTGCTGTCGAGCATCGACGCATCGGTGGCCAGGCCCTACGTCATGATCTACCTTACCGGCATCGGCATCTACCTGATGATCCGCGCCATCCGCATGCGCAAGCCGAGCTTCGCGGATCCCAGGTACACCGCACCGCTGGCGCTGGCGGGCGGCTTCCTCGACGCGGCGGGCGGCGGGGGCTGGGGGCCGGTGGTGACCTCCAACCTGCTGGTACAGGGCGGCGAGCCGGCCAAGACCATCGGCACCGTCAACACCGCCGAGTTCCTGCTGACCACCTCGATCTCGATCGCCTTCATCTCCACCATCGGGCTCTCGGCCTTCACGGTGGCGACGGTCGGTCTGATCATCGGCGGCGTCGTGGCCGCGCCCTTCGGTGCCCTCTTCGCAAAGCGCATCAAGCCGCGCACGCTGCTGGCCTCCGTCTCGGTCGTGCTGATCGCGACCAGCGTGTTCAGCATCTGGAAGTCGTGGCCGATCTTCTGAACTAGAACGTGAAGGTCACCACGATCGAGTCAGAATAGGCCCCCGTCTTCACGTACTGATGCGCCGGAATGCGCCCGTAGGCGGTCTTCGTCGCGTTGAAGTTGAGCAGGTTGTTGATCAGCATCGACTGCGACGAGCCGCCATTGCCGTTGTTCCCCCAGACCGTCGCATAGCCCGCATCCTGGTAGATGTTGTAGTTCAGCCGCGCCGTCCCGTTGGCCATCTGCCGCGCCGCCGCATTGCCCGAGGTCCCGGCACTGAGCGCAAGGTCCACGCTCGCGTTCATCGGTATGCTGACCGAGATGCAGCTCGCACTCACCGTTGCCGTGGCGGTGGTCGGCGAGGAACCGGCCGGGTTATAGGTCCCGAAACTGAGATTCGTGGTGGAGACGGAGCAGATGCACACCAGGCACCCCGCCGCGTCCGCTGCCGCCGTGGGGACGAGCCCTCCCGCCATCACGCCGAGCACCCCTGCGGACCGAATGGCGTGCTTCATCGTCATGTCCTTTCGTTGTCCCGCACACAGGTAACGGGGGTTGCCGACAGCCGCGCATCCTCGGCCGGCACCGGGATCGCGGCGCGGCAGGAGCCGCCCACACCCGAGATGCTGAGCACGCCCGCCGCGCCCCGATAACCTTCCATCCAGACTTCGCCGTCGTACCCTACGACGCCGACCCCGCCCGCCCACGCGACGCTCGATCCGGTCGGGAGCGGAAGCCCCTGCGTATCCAGCACTCTCAGGCGCAGGCCCTGCCCGCCCGTCGTGCCGAAGCGCACCCGCACCGCCTGCCGCCAGCCGGGCGCGACGACCTGCTGCGCGGTGTCGAGGTCATCCTCGATCGGCACTTCGGCGGCGTCGATGCCGATGCGGTTCTCGGCATAAGGCTGCAGGCCCGTCACGATTACCCCGCGCCCGCGCCCCGCTCTCGTCGGGCGCGGGCGGTTCTCGACGGTGACGGTGACCGGCGCGTCGCTCGCCACGTCGACCAGTGCGAAGCCGTCATCGATGTGCTGGCTGGCGACGAGGGTGCCGTCCACCCGCAGCAGGCCGCCACGCACATTGAGCTGCACGCCCTGCTGTCCGCGCCGCTGCGCCGCATCGAGGCGGATGTCGCCAGCCCCGCTGCGATAGGCGAGCCCGCCCTCCAGCCACGCCGTGCCGCGCTCCCGCCCGGCCAGCGCCCGGGCGCCGAAGCCGCTGCGATCGGGCAGGTTCTGGGTGAAAGTCGCCGCCGCGCGGCCGGGCTCCGCGATCACGGACACATTGCGACGCGGCCCCAGCGGGACGGTCAGCGAACCGAACAGGCCCACGTTGCGCCGCCCTTCGCGATAAGCGGCGTGCTGCACTCCGGCCGAGAGGTAGGCGCCGCGAAGGTTCGCCGTGTAGTAGGCCGAGGCCAGGTCGTAGCGCGTCGGGGCATCGCCGCCGATGCCCTGCATCAGCCTTGCATAGCTGGCGTTGAGACTGCCGATGCGGCCGAGCGAAATCCCGCCGGCGATCGCCAGCTCGCTGCGCCCACCGCCGTTGAAGCGGCTCTCGCCCACTTGCCGGAACCGTGCATCGGCGCGTTCGTAGCTGGCGGTCAGCGTATAGACCGGAGTGACGCGCTGCACTTGCGCGCGCACCAGCGTACCGGTCCCCGCCGCCCCTTGCGACACCGCCCCGGCAACCGAAACCTCGCCCACCACGCCCAGTACCATCGCGCCGCCCAGCCCCGCCATGCGCGTTCGCCCGCTGACCTCGACGCGCCCCTCAAGGGTCAGCTTGCCGGTGATCCCGCGGCGCAGCCCGGCGGCCGCGAACAGCGGCCCGTATCCGAAGCTGTCGAAGCCGAAACCCTTGCGCAGTGCCCCCGCCTCGATCGCGAACTCGGACAGGCCCGGGCGCAGCAGGCTCGGGCTGGCGTAGAAGCTGCGCGTCACCTGCCGGGTATTGCCCGCCAGATCGCGCACGCTCATCGTCACTTGCCCGGCGCCGGTCAGGCGGGGCTGGAGGGTGAGGTCGAATGCTCCCGGCCCGACATTCATCGACTGACGGGAGGATTGCGCCATCAACTCCACCGTCGAGGCGGTGAGCGCGCTGCCCGAGATTACCGGCAGCGGGAAATTGATGCTCTGCGGATCGAGCGAGAAGTCGGTGCCGAGGAACACCCCGCCATAGCGTACCGGCCGGCTCCACGGTGCCCCGGTGCCGATCGTATCGCCCGCGACCAGCCGCATGCGCCGGTCCGGGAAGTCGCGTCGCAGCGCGGTGTCGAGCCGCACCAGGCCGCCACGTTCTGTGTCGACGAGGAAGCTGGAATTCGCGACGCCCCACGGCCCCGACACGCCCGCATCGACGAACCCGCCCAGGCGCGCATGCCCGTTCCAGTTGGACAGCGTCAGGTCGTAGTCGAGGAACTGCGCGGGGATCGTCTGCGCCAGCGGCACGACATGGCGCCCGGGATCGAAAGTATAGCGCGGGAACAGGCTGACGTCGGCGTCGACCAGCAGCGTCGTCCCGTCGGCGTCGAGCCGCGCGACGAGACCCTTCACACGGTCCAGTGCGACGTAGCTTTCGCCGCCCAGCGTCTCGGCGGCGGTCATGGAATGGGTGGCGAGGCCCCAGCTCTCGACATCGCTGCGCCGCGCGAGAAGGCGTCCGTTACGCACGACCAGCAGGCCGGGCTCGGCGATGGTCTGCCCGTTGAGCACGACGCCCACCGGCATCGGTGCGACCTCGCCCACCTGCTGCGCGCGGGCAGTTCCTACCCCGATCAGCGGCGAAAGGGCGAGGACGGCCGCAAGGGCTGCCACGTTGCTGGATGTAGCGGCAGCCGCAAGGGCTGCCACGTGACGGGGAGAAGCGGCAGCCGCAAAGGCTGCCGCAAGGCGGCGGAAGGCGTGCTTCACCTCGGGCGGCCATCAGTTCACGGCGCGGAGAGAGCGAGGGTGTATTCGCCCTCCTCGGCGCGGACGTGGATGGACGACAGGGCGTGCGGCAGGCGCTCGGCCGGGATCAGCTGCGTCCCTCCCGCAAGCAGGTAGAACGGCTTGTCCAGTGTCACCGGCTCGCCCGTGCCCTTCAGGGTCAGGGTGATGATCTTGGCATGGCCATTGCCGGTATTGGCAAGGCGAAGGTCCCTGCCCCTGAACGATGCCGCAAACCGCGGCGCTACGTTCTCGCCGCCCCGGAACACCGGGACCGAAAGTCGGAGCAGCGTCTGTACCACGCCCGGCCGGGCCTGCGCCGGATCGGGCAGTTCATCGACGATCAGGCGCCATTGCTTCTCGGCTTGCCCTGCGGTGTCGGCGGGGAGGCTGCAGCGCACCAACCGGGTGGCGTGCGGCGCGATCGTCGCGATCGGCGGGTTCACGACGAAACCGGCGTCGGGATCGAGCAGGTCGGCGCCGCCCTCGTCCCGGCTCCATGCGAAGCCGCGGACCTGTACCGTCACCGGCCGGTCGGAATCGTTGCCCAGTGTCAACGAGCAGAAGCGGCGCCCCGAAGCCACGTCGACGCGCACCGGCATGACGCTGAGCGAGCCAGCCCGTGCCGGGACGGTCGAACCGCCCCATATGGCAACGAGCATGGCCGCCAGCAGCATGGGTGCGCGCCGAACGGTCATCAGTAGGTCACCGTGACGGTGACCGAGTCGCTGTAGGCGCCAGCCGTGGTATTCTGGCTGCCCGGGATACGGCCGTAGACGGTATAGGCGGTTGCCGAAGTGCCAGCGGTGCCCGCGACGGTGTCGGTGCCAACGGTGTTGCCCCAGTTCGTGCTGCGGCCGGAGTCCTGGTAAAGCGCGTAGTTGAGCGTGTGGCCCGAGGAATTGAGCTTGCGCACGGTGGTCGTGCCGCCGGTGGTGGTGCCGGCGTTCAGGCCGACCGTATAGGGAGTGCCCTGCGTGCAGGTGACGTTGACGGTGGTGGTCGCATCGACGTTGGAGGACGACGTCGGGTTGTAGTTGCCGAAGGCCAGCGGGCTGGCGGCGACGACACAGGCTGACTGCACGGTCGCCGTCACCGTGATGGTGTCGGTCACCGTCGCCGCGAACGCGGCCTGAGGCGCGAGGACGAAACCTGCCGCAAGGATGGCTCCTGCGGCAAGCGGGCGAAGGCGGCGCGTGCCGCAGGCATGGTGAACGTTGCTCATGGCAATCGTTTACCAAGACAGGGTTGCCCAGCCTTCCAACGCCCTCCCCGGTAGTATCCCTAGTAAGGCGGCAAACCGGCCTTCAGCCTCACCCCCCGCCGGCCACCACGCCGGCCTTCACTCCAGCCACCACGCCGCGCCGTGCCCAGGCTTCCACCTGCATGTCCGCCAGCCCCAGTTCGCCGAGGACCTCGGCCGTGTCCTGGCCCATCGTCGGCGCGCACCGGGGGCGCGGGGGCAGCGGACTGCCCCCGAACGAGACCGGCCCGGAGACGATCGTGACCGGCGTTCCGTCCTCCACCACGACATCGAACAACGAATCGTTGGCCGCACCCTGCGGGTCGTCGACCAGTTCGCGCAGGTTCTGGACGACTTCCCAGGGGGCATCCCAGTCCTCGAAGGTCGCGCGCCATTCGTCCAGCGTGCGCGCGGCGAAGGCCTCGTCGAGCGCTTCGAGCAGCCCCTCGCCATGATCGACCCGGCTCTCGACCGAGGCGAAGCGCGCGTCCTGCAGCAGCCCCTCGCGCCCGATGCGCCGACATAGCTCGGGCCAGTAGCGTTCGGGATCGAGGAACATGAGCTGCAGGTAGCGCCCGTCCGCAGTCTCGTAAGCGCTGGTCAGGGCATGGCGCCCGGGGTTCGCCAACCGGTCAAGCTGCTCGTCCGAGAGCGCCGCGCCCATCGTCACGTCGGCCGAGAGTATCCACATCGCCGAGGAGAGCAGCGAGACTTCCACCGTCGTCGCCTCGCCCGTCCGCTCGCGGTGGAACAGGGCGCTGGCGATCCCGAAGGCGACATTCATCGCGCCCGCATGATCGCCCAGCGCCGGCCGCGGGCGCGTAGGCCGCTGCCCCGGCGTCGAGAGCATGTGCGCGAAGCCGCCGCGCGCCCAGAAGCACGAGGCGTCGTAGCCCGCACGGTCGGCCTGCTCGCCCCGGAAGCCGAGGCCATTGCCATGCGCATAGACGATGCGCGGATTGCGCGCACGCAGCACATCGAGCGTCAGCCCCAGCCGCCGCAGCGCCGCAGGACGGATCGAGGTGAGGAACACATCGGCCGTCTCGACCAGCCGCAGCAGCAGTTCGCGCCCCTCCTCCGTCTTGAGGTCGATCGCCACCGAGCGCTTGTTCCGGTTGTTCAGTTCCATCGCGAGATTGGCAGAGGCCGTCTGCCGCCCGTCAGTGATCTTGAGCCGCCGATAAGGGTCGCCCTCGGTCATTTCGATCTTGATGACGTCCGCGCCGAGGTCAGCCAGCACCGCCCCCGCCGCAGGCACGAACACGAACTGCGCCAGCTCCAGCACCCGCACCCCCTTGAACACTTGCGTCGCGAACATCCTCTTCTCCCTCTCGCCTGCCCGACCAGAGATAGCTGAGCCTCATATTTGTAGCAAGCGCTTGGTTTATGCGCTCCGGTTCATGGCGACGACTGCAAGGACCAACCAACGCTCCGGCGATTTCCAATTGCCCTGGCGGGAAATCGCCCGTGTCCGGCGGTCGCGCGCTTTTGCCCCGGCCGGTCCGGTGGCAAGCTGCCGCGCATAACGAGAACCGCCCCGGAGAGACCTGACCTTGCGCTATCTATCGGAAATCGCTGCCGCGTGGCGCCCGCTGCTGGCGGCGACGCTGGGCATGGGGACCGGCATGTCGATCATCGGCACCGTCACCAGCGCCATCGCGCCTTCGCTGGTGGCCGATGCCGGATGGTCCAAGGCCCAGTTCGCGATGACCGGGATGCTGGGAATGCTGACCGCATTGTCGATGCCCTTCATCGGCCGCCTCGCCGACTTGTTCGGCGTGAAACTGACGGCGCTTGTCGGCATCGCCGCCATGCCGCTGACAATGCTGGGTTTCAGCCTCATCGGAGGCTCGTTCGAGGCGTACCTCGCGATCTTCATCTTCCAGAGCATCATCTGCGTGACGACGACGGCCACGGTCTATACCCGCCTCGTCGTGCAGCACATCGAGAATGCGCGCGGTCTCGGCCTGGCGATCGCCGCCTGCGGTCCGGCACTGTTCAGCGCGATCGGCGGGCCGGTCATCAACGAATTCGTCGAGGCGCACGGCTGGGCCGCGACTTACCGGGCGCTGGCGCTGTTCACGGTGCTGTCCGGCATCGTCGTCTTCCTGCTCATACCGTCCAGCCGCCCCCATGCGGCGCTCGTCACCGCGCCCAAGCGCCGCGCCCGCGACGACTATCCGGAGATCTTCCGCGAGCGGGCATTCTGGATCCTGTTCGGCGCGATGTACCTGTGCAACCTGCCGCTGACCCTGATCCTCGTTCAGCTCAAGATGCTGGTGCTCGACCAGGGGATCAGCGGCGAAGGCGCCTCGATCATGTTCACCGCGCTGGCGGTGGGGATGCTGCTGGGCCGCTTCGTGACCGGTGTGGCGCTTGATCGCCTTGCGCCGCAGATGGTTTCGTTCGTGATGCTGGCGCTGCCGGGGCTCGGGCTGTTCGTGCTGGCGAGCAGCTGGGACGCGCCGATGGTGGTGACTGCCGCGATCTTCAGCCTCGGCTTCGCGGTGGGAGCAGAGGGAGACATCCTCGCCTTCCTCGTCGCCCGGCATTTCCGCACGGGCATCTACTCGAGCGTGCTCGGCCTGCTGACGGGCGTGTGCTCACTGGCGGCCGCCTCGGGCGCGGCGCTACTGAGCTGGACATTGGCGCGCACTGGCAACTTCGACAGCTTCCTGGTGACGGTGGGCACGTCCGTAGTGGCGGGCGCGCTATTGCTGCTCATGCTGCGCAAGGGGCCGCAGGAGGATGACGCCGGGGCAGAACCGGTGCCGGCCTAGCAATACCTGGCCTCGTCATTGCCAGCGCAGCGAAGCAATCCAGGACAGCCCAAACCGCTCCGGATTGTGCTTTGCTGCTCTCGTAATGACGAAAGGCAATACCGGAACCTGGCAGCGGGATCAGGCCCCGAAAGTCAGGCGCTCTCTGCCGAGGCCGCGAACCGGCGCGCCAGCACGGCGCAGACCATCAGCTGAATCTGGTGGAAGAACATCAGCGGCAGAATGATCGCACCCACTTGCGCCGCCGGGAACAGCACGCCCGCCAGCGGCACACCGGTCGCGAGGCTCTTCTTGGAACCGCAGAACAGCAGCACGATCCGGTCCTCGCGCGAGAAGCCCATGGCCTTGCCGACGAAGCTCGACACCACCATGACTACCGCCAGCACGCCCAGCGAAATCGCCGCGATCAGCGCCAGTTCGCCCACCGTCACCTTGTGCCACAGCCCTTCGAGCACCGCCGCGCCGAACGCGGTGTAGACCACCAGCAGGATCGAGCCGCGATCGACGTAGCCCAGCACCTTCTTGTTGCGCGTCACGAAGCCGCCGATCCACGGCCGCAGGAAATGTCCCGCGAGGAACGGCAGCAGCAACTGCACCGAGATGTCGATGATCGGATCAGTCGAGAAGCCCTGGCTCTGCCCGGTGATGAACAGCGCCGTCAGCAGCGGCGTGATGAAGATGCCTGCGAGGTTCGAGAACGAGGCGCTCACCACGGCAGCGGCCACGTTGCCCCCGGCGATCGCGGTGAAGGCGATCGAGGACTGCACGGTGGACGGCAGCATCGTCAGGAACAACACGCCCGTCGCCAGCGAAGGCTCGATGCCGGGAATCGCCCGCACGCCAAGGCCGATGATCGGAAACAGTACGAAGGTCGTCGCCCCCACCGTCAGGTGCAGCTTCCACGCCTTCGCGCCATCGAGAATCGCCTCGCGAGAAAGCTTGGCGCCGTGCAGGAAGAACAGCAACGCGATCCCTGCGTCAGCCACTCCGCCCGCAATCCGAGCCCACACGCCCTGCGCGGGAAGCACCGTCGCCAGCGCCACCGTGCCCAGCAGCATCAGCAGGAACGGATCGATGTTCAGGCGGGCGAGCAGGCGGTTAAGCGGATTCATGGGGCGGGGCGTTACCTCTTCAGAGCCACTTGTGCTCACGATACCATTGCGCCGTGGCCTTCAGCCCCTCGCGCGTCTCCACACGCGGGCGCCAGAGCGAAACCGGCGGCGCGGCCTCCGGTGAGACCACCCAGTCCGGATGGCTGATGTAGGCGGCGCGGTCGAGCGTCATTTTTGCACGGGGACCGCGCAAAAAATTGTCGATGCGCGCAGCACGGTGAAGCATGGCGGGCGACAGCCCGATCACGCGCGGGCGCTTGCCCAGCGCCCAGCCTATCGCGAGGCCGAGCTCGAAATGTTCCCAGCCCTGCGGCTTGCCGTCGTCGGGCTCGAAAACCTTGCCGGTCACCGACAGTCCGCCCGGCTCCAGCGCGACGAGCAGCCGCGCCAGATCCTCCACATGGACCATCGAGGCGCGACCCTCCTTCGGCATCGGGATGAAGCCCCAGCGCGCCACGCGGAACAGTTCGAACATCTCCTTGTCGCGCGGACCGTAGATCGCGGGCGGGCGCACGATCGTCCAGTCGAGCGGGCTGGCCATGACGATCTTCTCGGCCCGCGCCTTGGAGGCGCCATAAGCCGAGAGCTCCGGCTCACGTGCGGAAAGCGAGGATACGTGGACGAACCGGCGCACGCCTTCGCCCACCGTCGCCTCGATGAGATTGAGGGTGCCGGTGACGTTGCCCGCCTCGAACCCCACAGGGTCGGGCGCATTGACGACGCCCGCGACGTGGATGACGGCCTCGGCGCCGCGCACCAGTTCGACCAGCGATGCGGGATTGCCCAGCTCGCCGCCGACCCAGTCGACATGCGCCCGCTCGGGCTGGCTGCGGCGGGTCAGCGCCCGCACCGCGAAACCGGCCTCGATGGCGGCTTCCAGTACCGCCTGTCCGACGAAGCCGGTAGCGCCGGTGAGTGCGATGACGGGACGGTCGATGAGAGAGCGGCGGTTCACTTCAGCACCATCTGGTCGCGGTGGACCACCGAGGAGCGCGGGCTGTAGCCCAGCACCCGTTCCTGCTCGCTCGAATGGAGGCCGACGATCGCGGCGCATTCGGCGGCGTCGTATTCGGACAGGCCGTGGGCTAGGACCTTGCTCGCGGCGTCGATGATGGCGACGGGATCGCCGCGCGAGAACACGCCCTCGACCGCCGTGATGCCCTTGGCCAGCAGGCTCGATCCGCGCGCGAGCGCCGCAGCGGCGCCATCATCGACGACGATCTCACCCTTGAGGCGCAGGCGCCCGCCCAGCCATGCTTTGCGCGCGGCGGCCTTGCGTTTCGGCACGAACAGCGTGCCCACGCCCTCGTTGACGATACGCGCGACGGGGCGTTCATGCTGGCCGTTGCCGATGACGAGGCAGATGCCCGCCAGTTCGGCGATCTCCGCCGCCTGCAGCTTGGACACCATGCCGCCCGAGCCCATGCCGGAATTCGATTCGGTGCTCGCCATCGCGCGGACCTCGGCGGTGACGCCCTCGACCACCGGGATCATCTTCGCGCCGGGCAGCTTGGGGTGGCGATCGTAAAGCCCGTCGATGTCGGAGAGCAGCACCACCGCGCTCGCCTGCGCGGCCTGCGCCACGCGCGCGGCGAGGCGGTCGTTGTCGCCGAAGCGGATTTCCTGCGTCGCCACCGAATCGTTCTCGTTGATAACCGGCACCGCGCCCGCATCCAGCAGGCGGGTCAGCGTGGCGGTGACGTTGAGGTAGCGGCGACGATCCTCCAGATCCTCCAGCGTCAGCAGCATCTGCGCAGCGGTGATGCCGTGCGCGCCGAGCAACTGCGCCCACAGCCCCGATAGCGCGATCTGCCCGACGGCGGCACTGGCCTGCGCATCCGCCAGACTGCCGCGCCCGCCCTTCTCCAGCCCCAGCGTCGCCGCCCCCAGCGCGATCGCGCCCGAGGATACGACGATGACGTCTTGCCCCCGCCCGCGCGCTTCCGCGATCTCGGCCACCAGTTGCGTGATCCACGCGCGGCGCACACCCTCTGGCCCCACGAGCAGGGCGGACCCCACCTTGATGACAAGGCGCGGCGCGAGGGAGGAATCGGCGAGGTCAGAGAGTCGGGCAATGGGCATGGGCGTGCCAGCCTCTAGGGGAAAGGCGCAGTTGAGGAAAGCGCAAGGTTGCTCGGGCGGGCGTATGCGGCGGGGGCTTCAACAAGCTCAGCCTGAGCCGGGTTGGAGATTTATCTACCTCCGCTCACCCTGAGCCTGTCGAAGGTCACGGCTGAGCTTGTCGAAGCCCCCGCCACTTAAGCCTTACCTCAGATCGGCGACCACGGCGTGTCGTCGGCCTCTTCGCGCTCGCCGTCGGGACGCTCGGTCACGGTGGCGGCGGGGAGGTAGTCGATCACCGCGTCCAGCAGGCGCGGCATTCCCTTGCCGGTGGCGCCGGAGATCGGGAACACCTCGTGCGCGCCCGCCTTGAGCAGTTCGCGGGCATATTCCTCCGCCAGCGCATCATCGACGAGATCGACCTTGTTGAGCGCCACCAGACGCGGCTTGTCGGCCAGCATCTCGCTATAGGCTTCCAGTTCCTCTTCCACGATCTGCATCGCCTCGACCGGATCGGTGTTGGAGATGTCGATCAGATGGACGAGCACACGGCAGCGCTCGATATGGCCGAGGAAACGGTCGCCGATGCCGGCGCCGTCCGCCGCGCCTGCGATCAGCCCGGGAATGTCGGCCAGCACGAACTCGCGGTGCTTGTGGTTCACCACGCCCAGCTGCGGGCGCAACGTAGTGAAGGCATAGTCGCCCACCTTCGCCTTGGCATTCGACAGCGCATTGATGAAAGTGGACTTGCCCGCATTAGGCATGCCGACGAGGCCGACGTCGGCCAGCAGCTTGAGGCGCAGCCACACCCACTGTTCCGTCGGCGGCATACCGGGCTGGTGCTGGCGCGGGGCGCGATTGGTGCTGGTCTTGTAGCTCGCGTTGCCGCGCCCGCCCA
This sequence comes from Novosphingobium sp. FG90, assembly GCF_057808725.1. Classification (NCBI taxonomy): domain Bacteria; kingdom Pseudomonadati; phylum Pseudomonadota; class Alphaproteobacteria; order Sphingomonadales; family Sphingomonadaceae; genus Novosphingobium; species Novosphingobium sp. FG90. The sequence continues at coordinate 139,126 of NZ_JBMDIO010000010.1, read as the reverse complement.
TACCACCTTCAAGGAAGGTGACGCGCTGGCCCGCTTCGGTGAGATCGACGAGCACGGTATCGCGCCCTTCGTCGTCGGCAATGACCTGGGTGCCGATCGGCACCTTGATTACGAGGTCCTTGCCCGCCGCGCCATTGCGGTTCTGGCCCATGCCATGACCGCCGCGCGGAGCCTTGAAATGCTGGGTATAGCGGAAGTCGATCAGCGTGTTGAGGCCTGGGACGGCCTCGAAGATGATGTCGCCGCCCTTGCCGCCGTTGCCGCCGTTGGGGCCGCCGTATTCGACGTACTTCTCACGCCGGAAGCTGACCGCACCGGGGCCGCCGCCGCCTGCACGCACGTAAATCTTGGCCTGGTCGAGAAAATGCATCGGTCCTATCGCTTCCAGCGCTGATCAAGCGCCCCATCGCGACCGGATCCCGGTCGTCATGAACGCCGCTGGCCGCAGATAAACAAAAAACCCGGCCGTGTCTCGGGCCGGGTGATGCCCGGCTCACCCGGGCATACTGCAATGTGCGATACTGGTGGAGCCGAGGGGGATCGAACCCCTGACCTCGTCATTGCGAACGACGCGCTCTCCCAGCTGAGCTACGGCCCCGTTCCAGTATCAAATCCGAAGGCGTCACCGCATCGGGAGCGTCCCCTTAGCGAAGAGACCTCCCGCACGGAAGAGCAAAAATGGGAGAGCACGAAGATTCTCGCGCCCGTTTCCCGCATTACTGGACCTGCGGTACGCTCGCCTGCGGCTGGACGACCGGCTGGGCCATGACCTGCTCCGCGTTCGGGCGCACGGTGATGAGCCCGTTCGATCCATAGCGCGATTGCCATGCGGCAAGGTCGGCGCGGTACTGGTCGTAAGCGTCGAAGAACGCCTTGAACGGCGCTTCCAGCTTGGCGAGGCCGGTGTAGGACCAATTTTCGAACTGGCTCGGTTCGACCGTGTTCAATTCGGTGCTCACTTCCATCGCGGCCTGGCAGAAGCTGGAATCCACCGGCGGCAGCGAGAAGAAGTTGTAGACCTGGGTCTGGTAGGTCTCGCGCGCGACGATCGCCGCACGGCCGGAGTGCTGCGTGCGGAAGCTCGCATCGATCTCCTTGCTCGCGCGGTCGAGCGACTTGTCGTAGACCTTGAGGAAACGCTTGTAGCCCTCAAGGATCGGGGTGAACTGAATCTCGACACAGTTCAGTGCGGCGACATTGTAAGCCGAACGGAAGTTCCAGATCGTCTGCGACGTCGAAATCCCGTAATTCACCGTCTGCCGCGTACCATCCTCGGCCTTGGCCGGAATCCGCATTTCGAGCGGCGCACCCATCGGCGGCGTCGGCATCGGCGGGATCACCACGACCGGCGGCGGAGGGGGAGGAGGCGGCGGCGGCTTCGCGCAGCCCGCCAACGCCGCGAGCGTAACGGCGACCGCCGAGCCCGCCAGCAAGGAAAGGCGTCGACGCCCCTGCCCGTTGTCGATCATCTCAAGCCCTCGATACACGCATCATTCTCCATCGCGGGCAAGAGGTCTAACCCCGCTGAGTCGTAAAGCAAATGCCCGGTGCGATAAAACGCACCGGGCATCATGCTTAGGTGAAACTGCACTGTGGATTAATCGCTTCGGAGGAAAATTATCTCCATTCCGGTGGCGATCAGCCTCATCCGGTGCCGCTCTTAGTCCCTCTGGCCGAGGAAGCTGAGCAGGAACTGGAACATGTTGATGAAGTCCAGATAGAGGCTCAGCGCCCCGAGCACGACCGCCTTGCCGACGAAATCGGTGCCGCGCAGGTGATAGTACTGATTCTTCAGCATCTGCGTGTCGTAGGCGGTAAGGCCCGCGAAGATCAGCACGCCAAGGATCGAAATCACCAGCTGCAACATGCTCGAACCCACGAAGATGTTCACGAGCGAGGCGATCAGGATGCCGACGAGGCCCATGATCAGGAAGGTGCCGAAGCCCGACAGATCCTTCTTCGTCGTGTAGCCGTAGAGGCTGAGGCCCGCGAAAGCCGCCGCCGTGGCGAAGAACGTCGTCGCGATCGAAGTCGCCGTGTAGATCACGAAAATCGTCGAGAGCGACACGCCCATCACCGCCGCGAAGGCCCAATACAGCACCTTGAGCGTACCCTCGCTGAAGCGCGCCGCGCCGCCGCTGATCGCGAAGACGAAGCCGAGCGGGGCCAGCATGACCAGCCACTTGATCGGCGACTGCATCATCTGCACCGCGTAAGGCGCGAAGAGCAGCGCGACGATGCCCGAAAGCAGCACGCCCGAGGCCATGTAGTTGTAGATCGACAGCATGTGCCGACGCAGGCCCGCATCGTACGCAGTCCGGCCGGCGGAACGTCCGTCGAGGCTCGGAGACGCACCGAAGCCCTGACGGGGCTGGGGGTCGTTCCAATTCGCCATTTCAAACTCCCTTTAGCGGAAAGCCAGCACAATGCGGTCCCGCTCAGGAGTGAATATCGCGCTCGCGCCGAAAAGTTTCAAGAAGAACCGGTCCGCGTCATTTGTGACAAAGTGTAAAACGGATCAATCTCGTCCGGATCAGCTCCGGCGAGCTTCGGCAGCCATTTCGGCGTTGCGATCGCGCGAAGCAGTCATTGCTTCGGCCACCACACCGGCCAAAGCGCCGTCCGCATCGAGCACGTTCATCCCGGCGCGGGTCGAACCGCCAGGGCTCGCGACCTTGTCGGCCAGTTCGCCCGGCAAAAACTCGGACGCTCCGGCGAGCAGCGCCGCCCCCTCGACCATCGCCAGGGCGAGACGCTGCGACTGTCCCTCGTCCATCCCTAGCGCGACTGCCCCCCCGGCGAGGGCATCGATGAAGCGATAGACGAAAGCCGGGCCGCAACCCGCAAGCGCGGTGACGGCGTCGAACAGGTGCTCGCCCGCCAGCCACTCAGGCGTGCCGAGCGGGTCCATCAGGACGGTCACGGCGGCGCGCCCCGTCTCGTCGAGGCCGCGCGCGTCGAGCGCGATCGGCGACTTGCCGATGGCGGCGGCGAGGTTCGGCATGATCCGGACCAGCGCCCCCGCCTGCGGGAAGCGCGCGGCAAGGCTGTCGAACTCGACACCCGCCAGGATCGAGAACAGCACCGTCCCGCGCCCGACAAGCGGGCTCAGGGCCGGCGCAACGGCGTCGAGCCCCTGCGGCTTGACACCCAGAAGCACGGCATCGAAACGCCCCTCGGCAGGCAGCTCGGAAAGCAGCGTAACGCCTTCGGGAACGCTGTCGCGGTGCGGATCGACGACAGTGAAGCGCGCGGCAGAAATGCCGCCGGCCAGCCAGCCCGCCAGCATGGCCCCGGCCATGTTACCGCAGCCCACGAGCAGGATGTTCTGAAACCGGTCCATGCGCACTTTCCCTCGAAACTGGATCGGGCTGCGACTTAGGCGAGCGGATCGCAGGCGACAAGAGTCCGGCACCAAAAGCGATGCCGGTCAGCCGCTAGGCAGCCTCATGCTTCTCCGGCAGCGTCCACTAGGGCGGCTGCAAGCGCTTCCGAGGGTGTCTTGTCGCCCCACAGGATGAACTGGAAGACCGGGTAGAAGCGGTCGCATTCCTCGATCGCGGCCTCTACCACCATCTGCGCCTGACCCGGCCCCAGCAACCCGTCCGGGCCGAGCATAAGGCCGTGGCGATAGAGCACGACGCCGCCGTTCGACCACATGTCGAAGTGGCCGAGCCAGACCTGCTCGTTGATGAGCGCCAGCGCCTCGAACACGGCGGCGCGCTTCGCGTCGGCAACGCGGATGTCGGGAAGGCACAGCAGCTGCAGCACCCGATCCTCCGGACGCCAGATAGCCTGTAACTGGTAAGTCGCCCAGGCGCCCTTGATCTCGGCAGAGATCTCGTCCTCTCCGGCATATTCGAAGGGCCAGTCGCGCGCCTCGAACAGCGAGGCGAGCATTTCCACGGGGGCAGCCTCGTCGTCCCGGTCGATATCGTCCTGAACGGTCCTCATAATCTGCGACATCAGCCCTCCGAGAATACGGGTGCATGGATGCTGCCTGCGGGTGGGGAAGCACAATCCACCTGCCCGACATCGCCTGCGCATAACTGCACAAGCCTGTTCACAGCGTGTGGATAAATATGAATGCGTGTTAACACAAGGCGACCGGGCGGCGTTCCGAAGGCAGAAAACCCGCAGAATTACTTGGCGGAAAGCGGATCCACGACTTGCCCCGCCGGACTGGTCCAGGGCAGCGCATCGGAGAAGCCCTGCTTCTTGGCATCGACGAGGAACGCATTCGCGGCCTTCTGCGTCGCGAAAGGACCAATCAGGACGCGGTTGGTACGCCCCATCTCGCTGACGTAAGGGCTATGCCCCTTGAGCAGCACCGCATTCTCGCGCGTGTAGCGGCGCCAGTCGAAGGCGATGGCGCTCTTGTCCCGGCCCACGCCGATCTGCACCCAGATGCGGCTGGGGTGCGACGGCTTCTTGGCCTTTTCCGCAGCCTCGGCCTTTGCCTTGGCCTCTGCGTCCGCCTTGGCCTTCGCTTTCGCCTCGGCGGCCTTGGCCGCGGCGGTCCTGGCCTTGGTCACCTTGGCATCCTTGACCTCGGCGGCCGGTGGCTCCGCAGCCTTGGTTTCGACCGGTTTGGCATCTTCCACCTTTGGCAACTGCACGCGCGGAGACGGCGGCGGCGGCGGCGGCGGCGGCGGGGCGGCCGGGGTGATCAGCCGGATGTCGACCGCCCCCGACGTCGGCATGACATCGACGGTCGGCTTGCCGATGTCGGCGAATATCTCGGAAAGCGAAAGCTGGTTCGGTCCCGGCACCGGGGGCGGGCTCGCGGGCGCCGATACCGCAGGTTCGGCGGGCGGCGTCGAGACAGGCGCCTGCGAGGCCGGCAGGCGCCGGAGATCGAAGCCCGGCGTCGCCGCAGACGCTACAGGAGCCGTCGCCTGCGCAACTCGCGTCGGAGCCGGGGGCGTGGACTGCACGGGGGCAGAGACGGAAGCGGAAGCCGCAGCCGGGACCGGAGCGGACGTCAACGGCGCCGCGACCTTAGGCATTTCCGTGCTCCGCCCGACCGGCGGCAACTCGCCGGTGTCACGCTCGATCGCGGGCTTCGGCTCGGGCGGCGCCACGCGGTCCGGGTCAATGGAGGCAAGGCTCGTCGCCTTCGCGGCGGTAGCCGACTGACGCCCTGCCTGGGCCAGTTCCGGGCGCTGCGCCCGGGTACGGGAGGGCTTGGCGGCCTTCGCCAGCTTCGTGCCGCCCGCGCCGCCAAGCGGCTCTCCCTTGGGGATCAGCCCCGCGCCGGCCGCCGTACTGCGCGGCGGGGCGTAAGCAGCGATACGGGCATCGTCACGCCCTATCTCGGAAGCACGCGGAAACCGGCCGAGGTTCGCCGCCGCCGCCTGCTGCGCCCTGGTCAGGCGCGGCATGTAGCGCAAGTACGGGGCGATGCTTTGCGCCAGCTGGCCGGGCAGGATCGTATTGGTGATCTCGACCGCCTTGTCGGGATTGCCCGCGATGGCAAGAGTGAACGCGCGGGTACGCCAGCCCGGTTTGTCCTGCTTGTTCAGCAGCGGCAGCAGCGTCGTGTAGGCCGCGTCGAGATCGCCGTTGATCGCCTGGCTGACGGCCAGCCGGCTGCGTAGTTCATCCGCCTTGTCGCCGGACACGCTCGTCATCGCTGACGCATAATAGCGCTGTGCAAGCGTATTGTCGCCGACGAGGTCGAAGGCCAGGCCACGGTCGGCCGCGATCAGTGCAGGCGTCGCGCCGGCCTTTTCGGCGGCATCGAAGCACGGAATCGCGCTCACCGGATCACCATTGTGGACGAAGGCGCTGCCCAGCCCGGCCTGCACGCGCGGATTACCCGGGCTGACTTCGTCTGCGCGGCGGTAGAAGCCTATCGCGGCGGCATTGTCCTGCAAGGCGCGGGCCGCGTCCCCCGCGTCTATCAGCGCGGCGACGTCACGGGCATCGCGGCCGAGCCGCGCGAGGGCGGCGCTGAGTTTCTTGTTGTTCTCGCCTGGAACGGCCTGGACCACGGGATGCGAGACGGCCGGAGCACCTTGCGCCAAAGCCGGAAAGCTCGCGAGCGCGCTCACCAGCGCTGCGCCGCCGAGCAACCGCGAAACCAAGTGATCCACCCGCAAGTCCTCTGTCATTCATGAACCAGCCACTGGAAACCAGGCAGGCAGCCTTCCGCACGATGGCCACCAACGCTTCATGTCCCAGACGGTCGCACCGCAGGCCCGGACGCCACGTGAATCCAAAAGGCGCCAGCCTGCACGCCTTGCGGCCATGGACCCACGCAGATGAACCTAAAACGAATGCGCCGGCTTCCTGGGCGTCCCCTTCGATGGATTGCGACCCGAAGGAGCGAGAGGCGGGGCACCCCCGCCTCTCACGATTTACTGGTTATTCTGGCGCCCGAGGAAACGCGGGATGCTGATCGATCCTGCATCTTCCTCTTCCGAAGCCGGCTCTGCACCCGCGCGCGGGCGCGACAGGCTCGTCATGCGCTCGAACAGGGTGCTGCCGCCACTGGCGGGCTTGACGCGCGGTGCCGCCGCAGCGGGAGCCTGAGCGGCCTGACCGCCGTCGAGCAGCAGTTCGTCCTGCGTCCGCCGGGGTGCCGGGACAGGCTCTGCCGGAGCTTCGAAGCTGAGATCCAGCGGCTCTTTCTGGATTCCACGCAGACCGGCAAAGCTCGGCGTCGCTGCGGGAGCGTAAGTGGGCTGTGCCTCGTCCTCGGCACCGAGTTCGAGTTCGGTCGACGGAGCGACGAACGGCGCGGGTTCAGGTGCCGGGGCCGACTGCTGCGCCACGGGCGCCGCGACCGGAGCGGTTGGCGGCGTAACCGGCGCCTGATAGGTCGGCGCCGCAGGCGGTGTCTGCAGTGCCGGACGGGCGAGCCCGCGCGAGGCACCCAGGTTCAGCGGGCGTGAGGCGATCTCGGCCATTTCCGTGGTCTGCTCGATGCCGGTGGCGACCACCGAAACGCGGATCTTGCCCTGCAGGTCCGGGTTGAACGCCGAACCCCAGATGATGTTCGCGTCGGGATCGACCAGTTCGCGGATGTGGTTGGCAGCCTCGTCGACTTCGAGCAGCTTCATGTCGTCGCCGCCGATGATCGAGATGATCACACCCTTAGCGCCCTGCATCGACACGCCGTCGAGCAGCGGGTTGGCAATGGCGCGTTCGGCGGCTTCGAGGGCGCGGTTGGGGCCTTCACCCTCGCCGGTGCCCATCATCGCCTTGCCCATTTCGCCCATGACCGAGCGGACGTCCGCGAAGTCGAGGTTGATGAGGCCCGGCATGATCATCAGGTCGGTGATCGAGCGCACACCCTGCTGGAGCACTTCGTCGGCGAGCGTGAAGGCTTCCTTGAAGGTCGTTTCCGCCTTCGCCACCAGGAACAGGTTCTGGTTGGGGATGACGATCAGCGTATCGACGTGCTTCTGCAGTTCCTCGATGCCCGAGTCCGCAGCGCGCATGCGGCGCGTGCCTTCGAACATGAACGGCTTGGAGACGACGCCCACGGTGAGGACGCCCTTCTCGCGCGCGGCCTGCGCGATGATCGGGGCCGCACCCGTGCCGGTGCCGCCGCCCATGCCGGCTGCGATGAAGACCATGTGGACGCCGTCGAGCAGGCGCTCCAGCTCCTCACGGGTTTCCTCTGCCGCCGCACGGCCCACTTCGGGGCGCGCACCGGCGCCGAGGCCCTGGGTGATCTCGGGGCCGAGCTGGATGCGCGTTTCCGCGATCGAGTTGTTCAGCGCTTGTGCGTCGGTGTTGGCCACCACGAAGTCCACGCCCTCGATCTGGGCGCCGATCATGTTGGCGATCGCGTTTCCGCCCGCACCGCCGACGCCGATGACGAGAATGCGAGGACGAAGCTCCTCGATAGCCGGCGGTCCGATGTTAATGCTCATTTCGCTCTCCTGCAGGCACGTCGCGCGAAGAAAATTCCTTGACCACTCTGATTGCACGCTTCGATTCGTCTAGGCAAAGGACCATAAACCTTTGTCCACAGCCAAAGCCGCCAATTCCGCCATTTCCTCCGCGTTTGTCGTCCGGTTTGCACGGCTGGTCTTCAAGGCCTTCGAAACGGTCAAAAGTATTCGCGCAAAGCCTGATAGACACGGCCCACCATGCCCAGCTTGCCGAGGCGGACAGTGCTCTGGTGGCTGCGCCCCAGTGAGCGGATGTCCTGCGGGTCGGCAGCGGCGTAGAGCACCAGCCCTGCCAGCGTCGAGAAGCCCGGCTTCACATGCGCCTCGGCCAGCCCCGAGAGGTGCGCGACCCTGCCGATGCGGACCGGCTTGCCGATCGCGGCCTGTGCATAGTCGGCCAGCCCCACCAGTTCCGCGCCGCCGCCGGTGAAGACCACCTGCTTGCCGCGCTGGCCGGTGAAGCGCATCGTCTTGAGCGCCTTGTTTACCTCTTCCATCAACATGCCAAGCTGGCCGGTGATGACGCCGATCAGTTCGGCGCGCGGGATGCGGTTCTTGTCGTCGGCATGACGGGCGATCGGGCCGGTGCCTTCCTCGCCCGGCGCGTTGACCGGGATCATCTCGCGGTGATCGTGCGGGCTGGCGATGGCCGAGCCGTTGACGCACTTCAGCCGCTCGGCCTGGAAGCGGCGGATGCCGAAGGCCGAGGCGATGGCGTCGGTGATGTCCGCCGAGCCCATCGGGATCGACATCATGTCCTTGAGCATCCCTTGCTCGTAGATCGCGACGTTCGTGACCTCGCCGCCGAACTCGACGAGGGCGACGCCAAGATCGCGCTCCTCGGGCGAAAGGCACGCCTGCCCCGCCGCGATCGGCGAGCCGACGACGGCCTCGACTTCGAGGTGCGCGGACTGCACGGCTTCGGTCAGGTTGCGGATCGGCGCGCCGTCCGCGAGCATGATGTGGATGTCGACGCCGAGGCGCTCTGCGTGCAGGCCCTTGGGGTCGATCACCCCGTGCGCGCCGTCTAGCCTGTACTGCGCGGGCTGCGCATGCAACACCATGCGCCCGTCCGGCTGGATCACGTCCTTGGCGGAGATGAGCAGCTGGTCGATATCCTCCTGCTCGATGCGGCGGCCGCCGATTTCGGCGTCGAACTGGTCGATACGGCTGGCGAGCCCTGCCCCCGAGCAGCCGATCCAGACCTTCTGGACGGCGGTGTCGGCCATCTTCTCGGCCCGGTCGATGGCGTCGCGCACGGCATAGGTCGCTGCGGCCATGTCGGTGACGAAGCCGCGCTTGATGCCCTGGCTGGCGCGGTGGCCCGAGCCGAGCACGACCATGTCGCCGACCTCGTTGATCCCCGCAACGATCGCGGAAATCCGGAAGGAGCCGATGTTGACCGCGCCGAACACGCGGGTGATGCGCTGGTTAGCCATTACTGTTCTTCCCCCGCCGTCGTTTCGGTGGCGCCGGTGTGCGGAACCGAGCCCGCCTTCAAGGCCAGTTCCTGCCCGTCCTGCTCCGGCACGCGCATGTAGATGCGGTCCTTGGCGCGCATGTCGAACGCCGTCACCTTGCCACCGAGCAGTCGGTTGGTGCCGTCGAGCCGCGCGAACGTGACCAGCGCCCCGGCGGACTCGCGATCTCCCTCGGGCAGCGCAAGCACCTGCCCCGACTGGAACGTCAGGTTCCAGCGGCGATTGCCGATCCATTCCGCCTCGGACACGCGCGGCTTCATCGCGGGCGCAGCCTCCAGCAAGTGTCCGAGCGCGATCACCTGCTGCCCCGCGCCGGGGCCGGAGACGATCAGCTTGCCGCCCGCATCCTTGCGGCTGATGGCTTCCAGTTCATGCCCCGTCTCGTCGATCAGCACGAAGCGGTCGGCCTTGCGCAGCACCGCATGCGGCTCGCGCTCGACGATGTCGATGACAAGGGTATCAGGCAACTGGCGCGAGACGCGCGCGTCCTTGACCCACGACAGCGTCAGCAGGTCCTGCCGCAGCGCCTCGATATCGACCAGCGGCATTGCGCGATCACGCTCGGCCAGCGCCTTCTCGTAGACCTTGAGTTCGTTGATGTTCTTGACGCCGCGCACTTCGACGCGCTTCACCTCGAATCCGGTCTGCCCCGCGACGAGCGCCATCTGGTGCCCGGCCAGCCCCGGCAGCCCGGCAAAGCTGGCCACCACGCAGACGAGCGCCGCCGCGCCGCCGAGGATGGCGACGAGGAAGATCTTGTGGAGCTGCCCTTCGGAGAATGGCAGCCACGCCATGACGGAATCGAGCGCCGATCCGGTCCGCGCCTTGGCGACGCGCACCTTGCGCTGCGCGCCTGCCTGCGCGGCGGCCTTGCGGGCGGTCGTGCCCTTGCGCCGGATGGTCTGGCTCATTTGGCCTTTGCTTTGTCGCTTAGCGCCTCGGCGATGATCGCCTCGACGAGTTCGGGATAGTCCATGCCGCAGGCGCGCGCCTGCTCGGGCACGAGGCTCAAGGGAGTCATGCCGGGCTGGGTGTTCACTTCGAGCAGGAACAGCCCCTCGATCCCCTGCGTATCGTCCCAGCGGAAGTCGGAACGACTGGTGCCCTTGCAGCCGAGCAACTGATGGGAGCGCAAGGCGATGTCCTTGCAGGCCTGCGTGATCTCGTCGGGAATGTCCGCCGGGCAGACGTGCTCGGTCATGCCGTCGGTGTACTTGGAATCGAAGTCGTAGAAGCCCGACTTGGGCTTGAGTTCGGTCACCAGCAGCGCGCGGTCGCCGATCACGGCGGTCGTCAGTTCGCGGCCACGGATGTAGGGCTCTGCCAGCAGTTCGGCGAATTCCTGCCACGGCCCCGTCACGTCCTTCGCGATGGGGTTGCCGTAATTGCCCTCTGCCGTGACGATGGCGACGCCGACCGACGAACCCTCGTTCACCGGCTTGAGCACGTAGGGGCGCGGCAGCGGATCGGCGAGGTGAATGTCGGCGGACTTGACCACGCGGCCACCCGGCATCGGCACGCCGTGCGGGACCAGCGCCTGCTTGGTCAGTTCCTTGTCGATCGCGATCACCGATGTCGCGAGGCCCGAATGCGTGTAAGTCAGGCCCATCAGGTCCATCATGCCCTGCACTGTGCCGTCCTCGCCCGGCGCGCCGTGGAGGGCGTTGAACACGACATCGGGTTTCGCCTCGGCCAGCCGCAGCGCGACGTCGCGGTCCATGTCGATGCGGGTGACGGTGTGGCCCTTCGATTCCAGAGCCTTGGCCACGCCCTCGCCGCTCATCAGCGAGACCGGGCGTTCGCTCGACCAACCGCCCATCAGGACTGCGACATGCAAGAGATTCAGGCTCATGAATTCAGACTCGTTCGGTAAAGCGGGGTTTGAAGGTCGCGGACAGCTTCGGAGCAGCCCTTGTCCCAGGGGAAGAGGCCGTCGTCCACGCCCGGCCAGACGATCTGCATCGCGCGGGACATCTCCTCGCCCTCATGCTCGGCGTACCACATCGCCGAGTTGAAGTAGTGCGGGATCAGGCATTCGGGCTCGACCTCACGGATCATGCAGCGGTGGCCCTTGAGGAGACCGTCGATCTCTTTCCAGTCCTCCAGCACCAGCCCCTCGCGGCACATGTCGAGCACGCCGTTGATGACGGCGGCGGACAGTTCGGTCGAGAAGCCGAACACGATCACCTCGGGCTGGCTGACGGTGGTGCGAAAGCCGACCGAGTAGGCGAACTGCTCTTCGCCATCTTCCTCATCGTCCTCGTCCGGCTCTTCGGGCGGGGTGACGACGGTGATGTGGCAGCCGAATTCCTCGATGTTGTCGAGAATCTGCTGTTCGTGGCGGGACAGGCGATCATCTCTCATGGGCGGGTTCCTACCCGTTGAATTTCCCATTCGAGATCGACGCCGGACTTGTCCTTCACCCGGCGGCGCACTTCGTCGCCGAGGTTCTCGATGTCCTCGCTGGTGGCCTCGCCAGTGTTGAGCAGAAAGTTGGTGTGCTTCTCGCTGACCTGCGCGCCACCGAGCGAGAGACCGCGACAGCCTGCCTCTTCCACCAGCTTCCACGCGGCGTGGCCTTCGGGGTTCTTGAAGGTGGAGCCGCCGGTCTTCGAACGCAGCGGTTGCGACGCCTCGCGCGCGGCGGAGATGCGGTCCATCTCGGCCTGGATCGCGGCCGGTTCGCCGGGGCGCCCCCTGAAGCGCGCGGAGACGACCACCGCGCCTTCGGGCAGCTCGGAATGCCGGTAGGTATAGCCGAGATCGGCGTTGCCCAGCGTCACCAGTTCGCCCGAACGCAGCACCACGTCGCAGTCGATCAGGATGTCCTTCACCTCGCCGCCATAGGCGCCGCCGTTCATCCGCACGAAACCGCCCACGGTGCCGGGGATCGAGCGCAGGAACTCGACGCCCGCAATCCCCGCGTCGCGCGCGGTCGAGGAGACGAGGATGCCGCTCGCCCCGCCGCCGCAATCGAGCGTGACGTCATCAAGCTTGGTGACCTTGGCGAAGGCCTTGCCCAGCCGGATCACCACGCCGGGAACGCCGCCGTCGCGCACGATCATGTTGGAGCCGAGGCCCAGCGCCATCAGCGGCACCGCCGGGTCCAGAGCGCGCAGGAAGTCCTGCAGGTCGGCCAGATCCTTGGGCTCGAACAGCCATTCGGCATGGCCACCCGCCTTGAACCAGACGAGCGGGGCCAGCGGCGCATTCGCCGTCAGCTTGCCCCGAACCGCCGTCTGATCGAGCGTCAGTGTCACCCCGCCCTCCGCACGCGAATGCTGTCGGCAAGGCCGGCGGCCCACTTGGTGATGTCGCCCGCGCCGAGGCACACGATCATGTCGCCCGGCTGGATCGAGCCCGCCAGCGCATCGGCCAGCGCGTCCGGCCCGGCGATGCCCTGCGCCGAGCGATGCCCGCGCGCCTTCATGCCCGAGACCATCGCGGCGCTGTCCACGCCCTCGATCGGCTGCTCGCCCGCCGCGTAGACGGGGGCAGCATAGACCACGTCGGCATCGTTGAAGGCGCTTTCGAAGTCCTCCATGTGATCGCGCAGGCGGGTGAAGCGGTGCGGCTGCACCACGGCGATGACGCGGTTCTTCACGCCCTCACGCGCGGCGGCCAGCACGGCGCGGATCTCGACGGGGTGGTGGCCGTAATCGTCGATCACAGTGACCGAACCGCCGTCCAGTTCCACTTCGCCGACCTTGGTAAAGCGCCGCTTGACGCCGCCGAACTTGGAGAAGCCGGTCTGGATGCAGGCGTCCGAGCAGCCCATCTCCACCGCCACGCCCACCGCCGCGAGCGCGTTCTGGACGTTGTGGCGGCCCGGCATCGGCAACTCGATGCCCTCGATCCGGCGGAACGAGCCGTCACGCTGGCGCAGCGCCACGTCGAAGCGGTTGCCGCCGGGGATCGGCGTCACGTTCTCGCCGCGAATGTCGGCCTGGGCGGAGAAGCCATAGGTCACCACGCGGCGGTCGCGCACCTTGGGGATGATCGCCTGAACTTCGGGGTGATCGATGCACAGCATCGCCGCGCCGTAGAACGGCACGTTCTCGATGAACTCGACGAACGATTCCTTGATCCTCTCGAAAGAGCCGTAGTGATCGAGGTGCTCGGGATCGATGTTGGTGACGATCGCGATCGTACCGTCGAGGCGCAGGAACGAGCCGTCGCTCTCGTCGGCCTCCACCACCATCCAGTCCGACGCGCCGAGACGCGCATTTGATCCGTAGGAATTGATGATGCCGCCGTTGATGACGGTCGGGTCCACGCCGCCCGCATCGAGCAGCGCCGCGACCATCGAGGTCGTCGTGGTCTTGCCGTGCGTGCCCGCCACCGCAACGGTGTTCTTGAGGCGCATCAGTTCGGCCAGCATTTCCGCGCGGCGCACCACCGGGATGCGGTGTTCGAGGGCGTAGACGACCTCGGGATTCTCACGCTTCACCGCCGTGGAGGTGACGACCACCGCCGCACCTTCGACGTTTTCGGCAGCGTGGCCGATCGAGACCTTGATCCCGCGCGCGCGCAGGCCCTCGACGACATAACCCTCGGCAATGTCGCTGCCCTGCACCGAGTAGCCGAGGTTGTGCATGACCTCGGCGATGCCCGACATGCCGATGCCGCCGATCCCGACGAAATGGATGGTCCCGATTTCAGTGCCGACGCCCTTCATGCGGGGGCGCCTTGCCGACGGTGCTTCGACAAGCTCAGCATGAGCGGGGTGGAGAGAACGTGGATGATATTCATATCCGCCAAATACACAAAGTTCCGCTCATCCTGAGCTTGTCGAAGGATCACGGCGCCACCTCACGGGCAAGCGCCTCGCCACCTTGCGGCGCAGAAGCCTTTTCCATTCTGATGACGTCCATGATCGGCGCCGCGCCGAAGCTCTCGACGAGGTCGGCCAGATCACGCGCGGCATTGGGATAGCCGCAGTTCCACGAGGCATGCGCCGCATTCGCCAGCGTCTCGGGATGCTGGGCGATCGCCTGAATCTGCAGGCACAAGTCCTTGGCCATCTTTTGATGGACCTCGGCCTGTTCGCTGAGCAGCGCATTGCGCTTGTCGCCCTTGCAAGCGTCAGGATTCTCGGTGGTTACCGCCGGCTGGCGGATCACCCGCGCGCCGCCGCCCGCGACCATCTCGCGCGCGTTGACGCTCTGGTGGTCGTCCATCGCGTAAGGCAGCGGGATCAGGATCGCCGGACGGCCCACGGCGGTCAGTTCCGCAATTGTCGAGGCGCCCGAGCGGCCGATGAACAGGTGCGCACCGGCAAGCCGCTCGGCCATGTTCTCGAAATAGGTCGCGAGTTCGGCAGGGATGCCATGCGCAGCGTAGCGCTCGCGCACCCGCTCGATGTCTTCGGCGCGGGCCTGCTGGATCACCTGCAGGCGCGAACGCAGCGCCGGGGGCAGCATCGCCAGCCCCTCGGGCACGACGTCCGACAGCACCCGCGCACCCTGGCTGCCGCCGGTGACGAGGATGCGGAACAGGCTGTCTTCGGTGAACTCGGGGAACGGCTGTTCGCGCAGGCGCAGCACGTCCTCGCGCACCGGGTTGCCGACGACGGTGACCTTGCCAGCCAGCGCCGGGTCCAGCTTCTCGGTCTTCTCGGCCGAGGTGGCTATGGCGTCCACCTTCTTGGCGAACCAGCGGTTCACGCGGCCCAGCACCGAGTTCTGCTCGTGCAGCACGATCGGCAGCTTCGCGGCGCGCGCGGCCAGCATCGTCGGCATCGCCGGATAGCCGCCGAAGCCGACCACGGCGGTCGGTTCGAAGCTCTCGAACAGGCGCAACGCCATGCGGCGACCGGCCAGCACGCCCTTCGCGCCCTTGAGCCAGCCGAGGGGGTTCTTCCCCGCGATGCGGCCCTGCGGCAGGACGTGGGTGGTCAAGTAGTCAGGCTTGCCGGGGATCGCGGCGCCGCGCTCGTCGGTCACCAACGCGACGTGGTGGCCGCGCGCGTGCAGTTCGGCGGCGAGCGCGAAGGCGGGGATCAGGTGTCCGCCAGTGCCGCCGGCCGCAAGCACATAGTGGCGCGAAACCGAACTCATGACATATCTCCGATGGCGCGCAGGCTGAACTTCTCGCGCTGGATGAACGGGTTGCGCCGCGTAACCGCCAGCAGCAGCCCCATGCTCAGGCACATCGCCACGGTGGACGAACCACCATAGCTGATAAGCGGCAGGGTCATGCCCTTGGACGGGAACAGCTGCAGGTTGACGAGGATGTTGATGAAGGCCTGCCCGCCGAACTGCGCGGCGAAGCCCGATGCGGCCAGCACCGTGAACAGGTCCTCCTCGTCCACCAGTCGCAGGATCACCCGCGTCAGGATGGCGAGGTAGAGCACCACGATCACCATGCAGGCAAGCAGCCCGAACTCCTCGCCAATGACGGAAAAGATGTAGTCGGTATGCGCCTCGGGCAGCGCCATCTTGCGCGTGCCCATCCAGAAGCCGAGCCCGGTCCACCCACCGTTGAGGATGGTGCGCTGGGCCAGATCGACCTGGTCGAAGGCCGAGCCCCCGAACAGGAAATTGTCGATGCGATTGCGGCCGTTGTCATAGGTGAAATACATAAGGACAAGACCGAGGACGCCTGCCCCCGCAAACATGCCGATGCGCTTCACGTCGATGCCCGAAAGCAGAATCAGCACCAGAAAGGCGCCGGAAAACAGCATCGTCGAGCCGAAGTCGGGCTGCAGCATCAGCAGCGCGCCGAGCAGGCCCATCAGTGCGAAGCAGATACCGACAACCGGGATATTCGGATCACGCGCACGCCACGACACGATCCACGCAAGCAGGATCGGCCAGCCGCACTTGAGGAATTCGGACGGCTGGAGCGAGATGCCGAAACGCAGCCAGCGCTTGGCACCGTTCACTTCCGAACCGACCACCGGCACCAGTACCAGCGCAAAGAGCATCGCGCCCGCCAGCAGGATGCCGAAACGGCGCGCATTCTCGCGCGAGAGGCTGGAGGCCCAGAACATCGCGAAGAGCCCGACCAATTGCCAGCGCATGTGCAGGTAGAAGAAGTGCAGCGAGCGTAGCTTCTCGACCGAGGTTGACAATCGCCTGGCGCTGGCCGGAGAGCCAGCAGCAACCGCCACCGCCCCGATAGCCATCAGGATCAGGACCAGCACCAGCGTGGGCCGGTCGATCTCCTGCCACCAGATAGCAAGCTGGCTGCGGCGGTTGCGATTATAGCGCTGCGCGCTCGGAGTGGGCGCGAGAGTGGCCATCAGCCCTGTTCCTCCAAAAGCGCTTCGACAATCTGGCGAAAGGCTAATCCACGCGCTTCGTAGTCGCGGAACTGGTCGAAGCTGGCGCAGGCCGGAGACAGCATCACGACATCGCCGGGCTTTGCCGCTATCATCGCCTGGCGGATGGCTTCCGCCATCATCTCCGAGCGGTGGACCTGTGTATAAGGTGCAAGAATCTCGGCGAACAGCGGTCCGGCGTCACCGATGGTATAAGCGGCGGCGATGTTGCCAAAGAAGGGCACGCACTCATCGAGGTTGTCGCCCTTGGGCAGACCTCCAAGAATCCAGTGAATACGCGGCTCAGGATCGGGTGGGAAGGCGGCGATCGCGGGTGCAGTGGAGGCCGGATTGGTTGCCTTGGAATCGTTGATGTAGGTGACGCCGTTCGCCACCGCGACGCGCTCCATGCGGTGCGGCAGGCCGCTGAAGGTGCGCAGACCCTTGCGCCACTGCGCCTTCTTCACCCCCAGGGCCTCGACGATGGCGACGGCCACAGCGGCGTTCTGGAGGTTGTGCGGCCCCTGCAGGGAGGGCCATTCCTTTTGGATCTCGACAAGATCGGCGCCGTCAGCGAACCGCACAAGACCGGGCGCGCGGCGCGCGGCCTCGATATGAGCGATCGACCGCGTCTCCTTGTCGCCGACGCCGAACACCGCCTGGCGCTCACGCCCCTGCATGGAGAAAAGGCGCCCCTTGGAGGCGGCGTAAGCCTCGAACCCATCGTAGCGGTCAAGGTGATCGGGGGTGATGTTGAGGAGCGCCGCCACATCGCAATCGAGGCTGCGGGTGATGTCGATCTGATAGCTCGACAGTTCAAGCACGTAGACGCCGCCCTCGGGAAGAGGCTCAGGCCCCAGCACCGGCACGCCGATGTTGCCGCCCACGCGCGCGGGCACGCCCGCCACGTCGAGCAGGTGGTGGACCAGCGAGGTTGTGGTGGACTTGCCGTTCGTGCCGGTGATGCCGACCACGCGGTGCGCGGGCAAGCTCTGCCTGGCCAGCGCGAAGAGTTCGATGTCGCCGATCACCGGCACACCCGCACGCTCGGCAGCTTCGGCGATGGGGTGGCGGTTCAGCGGTACGCCGGGCGAGACGACGACGCCGTCATAGCCGGTGATGTCGGCGCTGACCGGGTCGGCCAGTTCCACCTTGCCGCAGTCGGTCCACTCGCACAGCTGCTGGCGCGCTTCGTCGCGGCTGTCCCAGGCCATGACGTGCGCCCCGCTCTCGACCAGCGTGGCGACGGCGGTGAGGCCCGAACGCGCGAGGCCGAGGACCGCGTAGCGCTTGCCGGCGAAGATGGAGGAGACGATCACCCGACCGCTCTCCTCAACGCAGTTTCAGAGTGGCGAGGCCCAGCACCGCAAGGACGATCGAGATGATCCAGAAGCGGATCACGACGGTCGATTCCTTCCAGCCTTTCTGCTCGAAATGGTGGTGGATCGGCGCCATGCGGAACACGCGGCGGCCGGTGCGCTTGAACCAGAAGACCTGGATGATGACCGAAGCCGCTTCCAGCACGAACAGCCCGCCGACGACCGCCAGCACGATCTCGTGATGCGCGGCGACGGCGATGCAGCCCAGCGCGCCGCCGAGGGCGAGGCTGCCGGTGTCGCCCATGAATACGGCCGCAGGCGGCGCGTTGAACCACAGGAAGGCAAGGCCCGCCCCCATGATCCCGGCGCAGAAGATCGCCAGTTCGCCCGCGCGCGGAACATGCGGAATGCCAAGGTAGGTGGCGTAGTCGACGCGGCCCGCAAGGTAGCAGATGATCGCGAAGGTGCCCGCCGCGATGATGACCGGCATCGTCGCGAGGCCGTCGAGGCCGTCGGTCAGGTTCACCGCGTTGCCCGCACCCACGATCACCACGGCGGCGAAGACGTAGTAGAACGGGCCGAGCGGAATGTAGCGGCCCGACAGGAACGGCACGTAGAGGTTGGTATTGAGCTGGCTGACGATGATGTAGGCGGCGATTCCCGCCACCACGAATTCCAGCAGCAGCCTGATCTTGCTCGACAATCCGGCGTGGTGGCGCTTGGTTACCTTGTCGTAGTCGTCAAGGAAGCCGATCGCACCGAAGCCCACCGTCACCGCCACGCAGGCCCAGACGAACGGGTTGGTCACGTCCATGAACAGGATCATCGAACCGATCAGCGCGGTCAGGATCATCAACCCGCCCATGGTGGGCGTGCCGCGCTTGGCGAGGTGGCTCTGGGGGCCGTCCTCGCGGATCGGCTGGCCCTTGCCCTGGCGGACGCGCAGCATGTTGATGAACTTCGGCCCGATCAGCAGGCCGAGGAACAGCGCCGTCATGAAGGCCGCGCCCGAACGGAACGTCTGGTAGCGGAAGAGGTTGGACAGTCCCTCGTAGTGGAACCATTCTGCGATGAGATACAGCATCTTGCGGGCTTTCGCCCCTACCCTTCCGTCTTGCTAAGCGTCGCCACGAGCGCTGCCAGACCCACCGAATTCGAGCCCTTGACGAGGATGGCGTCATCCCGTTCGAGGCCGAATGCGCGCAAGTTTTCGGCAGCTTCCCGCACAGTTGCGCAATGGGCGAAAGGCAAAGGTTTGCCAAGGCCGGAAGCCCCGGATTTCCCCAGTTCCACCGCTAAAGCGGTCATCTCGTCGCCGACGAGAACGACGTAGTCGACACCCGCCTCGCGGATCGGTTCGGCAAGGCCGGCGTGGTAGTCGGGACCGTGACTGCCGAGTTCCTTCATCGAACCGAGAACGGCGATCCGGCGCTTGGCAGGCGTGCGGCCCAATTGCGCCAGCGTGGCCCGCATCGAAGCCGGGTTGGCGTTATAGCTTTCGTCGATGAGCAGCGCCTTGCCGCCCTCTACATCGATCTCCATCCGCGCGCCGCGACCGGCCAGCCCGCCCATCTCGGCGAGCGCGACCCCAGCGGCACCCAGGTCGCCCTTAACGGCACGTACCGCAGCCATGACCGCCAGCGAGTTGATCGCCTGATGCTCTCCGGGCGCGCCGACGGTGTAGCACACGCGCCGGTCACCCATGTCGATGGTGACGAGCGAGCCGCCGCCGATCGCCGGCACCGCATCGAGCAGCCGCACGTCCGCGTCCGCCGCCTTGCCAAACGACACGACCTTCGCCCCCAAGGCCAGCGCCGCATCGCGCAGGCGCAGGAAGTGCGGGCTGTCTGCGGGGATGACGGCGGTGCCGCCTTCTTCCAGTCCCTCGAAGATTTCCGCCTTCGCGTCGGCGATGGCCTCTTCGGAGCCGAGCATCTCGATGTGCGCGGGGGCGATCGTGGTGATGAGCGCGACGTTGGGACGCACCTGCCGGGTCAACGCGGCGATCTCGCCCGCGTGGTTCATGCCCATCTCGAAGATGCCGTAGCGCGCGCGGCTGGGCATGCGGGCAAGGCTTAGCGGAACCCCGACATGGTTGTTGTAGCTCTTGACCGAACGGTGCGCGTCACCTCGGCTGGAGCGGTCGAGCGCGGCGAAGATCATCTCCTTCACGCCCGTCTTGCCGACCGAGCCGGTGACGCCGATGATCGGACCACGCGCGCGCAGCCGGGCTGCGGCGCCGAGACGTTCGAGCGCCTCCATCGTGTCCTCTACAAGGATATGCGGGCCATCGACCGGGCGGTCCACCACCACGGCGGCTGCACCTTTCGCAAACGCGGCCTCGACGAAGCGGTGGCCGTCCATCGCCTCGCCCTTGAGCGCGAAGAACAGGTCGCCGGGCTGGACGTCGCGGCTGTCGATCTCGACGCCGGAGACGGTGAAGTCGCTGCTCGCCTCCCCCTTCACCGCGCGCGCGATGGCGTCTGCGTCCCACAGGACCAGCGGGTTGTCCTCCAGCGGCGCGGCGGGCCAGTCGAGGATCCGGGTGATGGCGTTCATGTCCTACCTTCCCAGTGAACCGGCCATTTCCCTGGCCACGGTGACGTCGTCGAATGGCAGGACGCGGACATTGTCCCCGCTGCCGATGATCTGCCCCTGTTCGTGCCCCTTGCCGGCGATGAGGACGACGTCCCCCGCACCGGCCTCGGCGACGGCAAGACGAATCGCCTCGCGCCTGTCGCCCACTTCCCGCGCACCCTCTTCCATTCCGGTGAGGATCATCGCCCGGATGGTCGCCGGGTCTTCCCCGCGCGGATTGTCGTCGGTGACGATGGCGAGGTCTGCCCCCGCGCTCGCCACTTTGCCCATTTCCGGGCGCTTGCCCTGATCCCGATCGCCGCCCGCGCCGAACACGGCGATGAGCCTGCCAGTCACATGCGGCCGCAGCGCCGCGATGGCGGCTTCCAGCGCGTCGGGCGTATGCGCGTAATCGACGTAGATCGGCGCGCCGTTCGTGTTCAGGCCCGCCCGCTCGATCCGCCCACGCACGGTGACGAGGCGCTTCATCGCATCGAACGTCGCGTCGGCATCGCCGCCGCTGGCGATCACCAGACCTGCAGCGACAAGCGAGTTGGCGGCCTGATAAGCGCCGATCAGCGGCAGGTCGATCTTGCGGACCTTGCCCGCATATTCGATCTGCAGCGTCTGGCCCAGGCTCGTAGGCGTGCGCTTGACGAGGCGGATCGCTTCACCCTTCTCGCCCACGGTGAATAGCGTGAGGCCGCGCGCCTTCGCATGCTCGATCGCCTTGTCTGACCACACATCGTCGGCCCAGACGACCGCCGTGCCGCCGTCAACCACGACTTCGTCGAACAGACGCATCTTCGCGGCGAAGTACTCGTCCATCGTCGCATGATAGTCGAGGTGATCGCGGCTGAGATTGGTGAAGGCGCCCGCCACGACGCGCGGCCCCTCGATGCGGAACTGCGACAGGCCGTGGCTCGACGCCTCGTAAGCGACATGCGTGACGCCCTCGCGCGCCAGACCAGAAAGGTTGGCGAGGAATGTCGCGATGTCAGGCGTGGTCAGGCCGGTGGAGACGGTTTCGTCCCCCGTTGTCACACCCAACGTGCCGATCGAGGCGGCGCGTTCGCCCGCCATGCGCCAGAGCTGGCGCGTCAGTTCGACGGTGGAGGTCTTGCCGTTGGTGCCGGTCACCGCCACCAGCGTTTCGGGCACCGGCGCGAAGAACGGCGCGGCCAGCTGCGCGAAGAGGCGGCGCGGTTCCTCGGCAGCGAAATGGATCGCGCCTTCGACCACGGCGTCGGGATGTGCGACGATCGCCACCGCGCCCGCCTTCACGGCGGCGTCGATGAAGTCCTCGCCGTTGAACTTGGTGCCGCGAAATGCGCCGAACACGGTGCCCGGTGCGACCTTGCGGCTGTCGATCGCGAAGCCGGTGACGTTGGCGTCGCCGTCAATCACAGGCAGTCCGGCTGCAGCACAAAGGGTCGAGAGCTTCATTCTCCGTCGCTCCCCTGCGGCACCAGCGGCCGCAGATCGGTAGTGTCGATATCGCGGGTCTCGTCGGGCATGACGCCCAGCAAAGGCCCGATGCGCGGCACCACGCGCTGGATCACCGGAGCGGCGTTCCAAGCAGCCGTGCGCTGGTACGAGGTGGCGGCAGTGCCCTGCGGCTCGTCCATCATGGCGATGACGACGTAGCGCGGCTTGTCCATCGGGAAGGCCGAGGCGAACGTCGCGATCAGCGAGTGGTGGCGATAGCCGCCCACGCCCGGCTTCTCGGCCGATCCGGTCTTGCCGCCGACGCGGAAGCCCGGGGCGTCCGCCTTGCGGCCGGTGCCGTACTGCACGATCATGCGTAGCAACTGGCGTACACGGGCGCTGGTGGCGGCGGTGAATACGCGGCGACCGGCGGGAATGTCGGAAGGCGCCAGCTTCTTCAGAGTGGCCGGGCGCCACACACCGCCGTTGACCAGCGCTGCATAGGCCGAGGCCAGATGGAGCGGCGTCACCGCGATGCCGTGGCCGTAGGCCACCGTCATCGTGCGCAAACGCGGCCACTCACCGCGCGGCCAAATCGGGAAGCCCTTCGCGGGCAGTTCCACGTAAGGCCGCTGGTTCATGCCCAGCGCTTCCATCGTCTTCTTGAGACGCACGCCGCCCAGTTCGTCGGCGATGCGCGCGGTGACGGTGTTGGACGAATGGATCAGCGTTTCCGGCACGTTCAGCGAGGCGCCGTAGTTGTGCAGGTCGTGGATCGTGAAGCGGCCGACGTGCAGCGGCGTCGCGGGCCACTGCTTGCCCATATCGGTCACGACGCCCGCGTCGAGCGCGGCGGCGACGGTGATCGGCTTGAAGGTGGAACCCAGTTCGTAGACCTGGTTGGTCACGCGGTTGAAGCCGTGCGGCACATCGCCGTTGCGCGCTTCCTCGGCGGAGATGACCATGTCGGTCGGCTTCACGTGGTTCGGGTCGAACGAGGGCAGCGAGGCCAGCGCGAGGATTTCGCCGCTGTCCACATCCAGCACCACGCCCGCTGCGCCCTTGGCGGCGCTGAGTTGCATCGCGCGGGCCAATTCGTCCTCGAGTGCGCTCTGCACGCGGAAGTCGATCGACAGCGTCGCGTGGCCGGTGCGGCCTTCATGGCTGATGAGCTGGTCGTTGAAGGCCTCCTCCATGCCGACCTTGCCCTTGCCGTAGCTGTCGACATAGCCGAGCACGTGCGCCGCCATCGATCCCTGCGGATAGAAGCGCGTCGCCTCCAGCGGGAATTCCAGCGCAGGCTCGCCCAGTGCGTGCACCTTGTTGGCGTCCTCGGGCATCAGCGACTTGCGCAGATAGGCGGGCTTGCCCGCCCGCAGTTTGGCGAGGATTTCGTCGCGGTCGAGATCGGGGAAGATGCGCAGGAGACCGGCCGTCACTTCCTCGGGCGAGTGGATCAGTGCCGACCCTTCGGTCATGGCCTTGGGGTTGTACCAGAGCGAATAGACACGGAAATCGCGGGCCAGCGGCACCCCGTTGCGATCGACGATGTCGCCGCGCGCCGGGATCAGAATGTCGGCAAGATCACCCTGCCGGGGCGTCACGCCGGTAAAGCCGAGATAGACGATGCGGAAGATCGCCAGTACCGTCACCAGCACGAAGACGCCAAGAATCCACAGGCTGCGCATCTTCGCCACCAGCAGCGAGCGCTGGCGAACGTTCACCAGACGGCGACGGCCGACGGAAACGGTAGTGGGGATCGTCCCGAGGGGAAACGCCGGGGCGTTCACTGCTGGGCAGCCTCCGCGACCTCGATACGGGCAAGGCGCTTGCCCAACGCGGCTGCGTCACGCGCAATGGCCTCGCGTTCCGGGTCGCGAGATCCGGTTCCTGCCTTCGGCGCTTCGGTAATGGCAGCCGCCGTCGCCCCCGCGACAGGCGAAACCATCGCAAGCAGGGAACCGCTTTCCCCGCCATTTGCCACTTTGCCCTCTCCCGAGCCGCCATTGGGCATTTCGGCATTGGCATAGCGGATCGGCGCGGGCGCGCCCGGGCCTGCCGGAACGCCGAGCGCGGCAAGCTGGCGCTCGCCCTCGATGTACTGCCCGGCAGTCGGTGCCTTGTAGCCGAACTCCAGGTCGTTCAGGTCACGCAGCGCCTGCTGGTTGGAGCGGGTCTGGAACTCGGTCTGGAGGAAGTCGATGTCACGCTTGACCCAGACGATCTTCTTGTCGGTATCGTGGACCTGGCTCTTCACCGCATTGACGCGCAGCGTCAGGCCCACGGTCATCGCGCCGCAGACAACGAGTACGGAGACCCAGCCGATCGATCGGATCCGATCACTGGTGAGGTTCATGCGACTTTCCTTCGGCCGGGGGCGCCATAAGGCTCGGGTGAGTTGGGATGCCTGGGGGGGCTGTCGGTGCGGACGGCGCTGCGCAGCGTGGCGGAGCGCGACCGCGGGTTGATTTCGAGCTCTGCCTCGCTTGGACGCACGCCCTTCGACACCTTTGCGAAAGGGGCGGGCGCGCTGACGGCCTGAGGCAGGTGGCGCGAAATGGACTGGGACACGCTGCTGGCATCGCGCAGGAAACGCTTCACCTTGCGGTCCTCGAGGCTGTGGAACGTCACCACCGCCAGCCGCCCGCCGCCCTGCAGCAGCGTCTCGGACGCTTCCAGCGCCGCGTCCAGTTCGTCCAGTTCGCCGTTGACGTGGATGCGGATCGCCTGGAACGTGCGGATCGCCGGGTCCTTGGGCGCATTGCTGCCCTTGTAGGCAGGGTTATAGCCCAGTGCCTTGCGCACCACGCGGGCGAGGTCACCGGTCGTCTCCAGCGGCCGCGCGGCGACGATGGCGCGGGCGAGACGGCGCGACTGGCGTTCCTCACCGTAGAGGTAGAGCACGTCGGCGATCTGCGCCTCGTCCGCTTCGTTGACGAAGTCGGCGGCAGACATGCCGTCCTGGCTCATGCGCATGTCGAGCGGGCCGTCAGAACCGAACGCGAACCCGCGCCCCGCCTGATCGAGCTGCATCGAGGACACGCCGATGTCCATCACCACGCCGTCAACCTTGTCGACCCCCACATCTCCAAGGCCTTCGACCATTTCGGAGAAGCGGCGGGCGTGCAACACGAGGCGCGGCGGATTGCTGGCGAGTTCGGGCCATTTCCCCGGATCGTTTTGCACAGCGGCGATCGCATCGGGATCACGGTCGAATGCATGGACGATTGCGCCTTCGTCGAGCAGGCGGCGGGTATAGCCACCGGCACCCAGCGTCGCGTCAACGATGAGGTCGCCGCCCCGGGGGTTCAGGGCGGCGACCACCTCCTCAAGGAGCACGGGGATATGGGGCTGGTCAGGACTGCTCACGATTTCTTTGCCTTCGCGGTTTCGGCTTCCTGCAGCGAACGGCAGGTGGCGATGACGGCCTCGAAAGCGGGGTCTTCGGCGTGCTTGTAGAGTTCCTCGGGGTTCCAGATCAGGATGCCGCCACGGCCGATGCCCTGGAAGAACAGCTGGTCGCCCACCGCCGCAAGCCCGGCAAGCGCTTCAGGCATCGTGAAACGGCCGCTGCCGTCGAACGGCACCTGCTGGAAGTTGTAGAGCTGCATCGCGCGGCTATCGCGGTTGAACGGCTTGCCGGCGGCGTCTGCACGCGCCTGCTCGGCATCCAGCTGCGCTTCGAAATCATCCATGCGGGACAGGCCGAAGCCGACAAGGCACTTCCATTCGGCGTGCTTGGCAAGGCACAGCACGTCCTTGCCGCTTGAATCCCGGACCGGCGAGCGAAGCTCCTTGGGCAGCACGAAGCGGTTCTTGTCGCGCAGAAGCGAGAAGCCCGGTCCGCTGTAAATGTATGGCTGCCCCGCCATGACTGTCCGAAATCGCCCCAAAGTTGCCGTCCCGGAACATGAAGACCCCCTCACCCGGCGACGCATGCGCGCCGGTTTCCGTGACCCAAGGCGGGCACGGCAGGAATCAGCCTTTCCGATTGACAGTGGTTCTATATCGGGAATGTCGGGGATTAAAGGGAAATGTGGGGATCAGGGGGCACTTTTGCGCCGGAACGCGGGATTTGCGGTGAATTGTGACCGAGGATACCAAGGAAATCCTTGCTCGCAGTACGATAAATATCGTTATAAATCAGCGATTATGTAGTGATTTTTCGCCTTTCCCGCATGATCCCCGACTTTTCGCACACCATCCCCGGACTTCCCGCTGGAAGCTTACTTGAGCAATCGCTGCAAAAGGCCGCTCAAAATCCGGCGCCGTTGCGCCAGATCGGCCGATTTCTCAGGGTTATCGAGCAATGCCGCATCAGCCAGAGCGAGAATGCGGCCTTTCCCGGATGTGCAGTCTGCGATGAGATCCCGACTCTCGATTCGGCAGTTGGCGGCCACATCCCCGGCTTTCCCCACGGCGCCCCCGGATTTCCCGGCCCCGGATTTCCCCAAAACCTGAAAGCGCCCCGGCAGGTTGACGGGGATACCGTTCTCCCACCGCTCGCCGGCGTCCTGCGTGTCGTCGAACAGGAGTTCCAGACCCCACCGTCCGAGGATAGGCGAGAGCATCGCCATGTCCTGCGGCCGACGGGGATCGCCGGGGCCGAACAGGGAATGAGCAGTAAGCATGGGGTCCGCGAAAAGCAGCACCCGCCCTCCCCCGCGCACCCAGGCATCGAGCGCGACGTTCTCCTGCGCGGTCAGCGGACGCGGTTGGGCAAGGACAACCACCCCATTAGACGGAAGGGGCAGGACGCCTTGCGCGTTCGCGAGAGTATCGAGCGGCACGACGCGCCCCTGCGCGCGCAACGCCTCGAGCACCCAGTGCGGCGCGGCATCGTCGGCAAGGAAGCCGCGAATGTCCTCGCTCTCGCCCCAGGCGATCGGCAGGCTCGAATAGAGACCGATGATCTCCTGCCCCGGCGGAGCGCCGGCGCCGCCCTGACCACAGGCGCCCACGAGCAGCGAAACCGCGAACGAGGTTGCTGTCCGCCATCCCATCAACCGAAAACCCTCTCGTCGTCACGAGCGTAGCGAAGCAACCCGGGGCGGCTTACGCGGCCCTTGACTGCTTCGCTACGCTCGTGACGACGATAAAACCGATATCTCAGGGCGCGGTCTGCGCCGAGGGATCACCGGTCATCTCCATGCCAGGAGTGGGAGAAGTCGACGCGGTGGGGGTCGGTGTCGGGCTGGGATCCGCTGCGGGGACCACGCCGATGTCGGCAAGCGGGTCGCTGGCTGTCTTGGTCGGCTTGGCATCGACGACAACCACTTCCTGAATCGGATCGGCCGAGTCGGTCAGCCGGATCCGGTCGCGAATGACATTGGCTAGACCGACGATCAACAGCATCGCGCACAGCCCGAACAGGCCGATCTGCAGCCGGTAGACGGCCTGCGACCTCAGTTCACGCGCGGTGGGCGGCGCGAAGTGCTGCGCCGTCTGCAAAGGTTCCAGAATTGTATGCGACTCGATCATATAGGCGGACGATTTCCTGCCGTGTGTGACAGGTTTACATCACCTCGCCAGCCAAGGGAAGACCGGCAGGCTTTTCGATTCCAGCCATTCCGCGTTGTACAGAGAGGACAGGTAGCGAAAGCCCGTATCGCACAGGATCGTCGCGACACGCGGGTCCTCTCGCCCCTCCTCGACCAGCTTGCGGCCAAGCGCCACTGCGCCCGCCACGTTGATGCCCGATGACAAGCCGAGGCACAGCCCTTCCTCGCTCAGCAGGCGACGGACCCATTCAAGGCCTTCCTCGTCGGAGATGCGGAACTGGGTGTCGATCGGCGCGCCTTCGAGGTTGGCGGTGATGCGACCCTGGCCGATGCCCTCGGCGACGGAATTGCCTTCCGCCTTGAGCTCGCCGTTGGCGTAGTAGTTGTAGAGCGCCGCACCGTGCGGGTCGGTGAGGGCGACGACGATGTTCTCGTCGAAGGCCTTCAGGCCCATGCCGGTCCCGGCGATGGTGCCGCCGGTGCCCGCCGCGCACGTGAAGCCGTCGATCCGGCCTCCCATCTGCTCCCAGATTTCCGGCGCCGTCGATTCGATGTGGGCCTTGCGGTTGGCGATGTTGTCGAACTGGTTGGCCCAGATCGCGCCTTCGGTCTCCTCGGCCAGACGGCGCGAGGTGTGGACGAAGTGACCGGGGTTCGAGAACGGCGCGGCGGGGACCAGCACCAGTTCGGCGCCAAGCGCACGCAGGGTGTCCATCTTCTCGCGCGATTGCGTCTCGGGCATGACGATGACCGTCCGGTAACCGAGCGCATTGGCGACCAGCGCAAGACCGATGCCGGTATTGCCCGCCGTACCTTCGACGATGGTGCCGCCCGGCTGGAGCAGGCCCTTTTCCTCGGCATCGCGCACGATCCACAGGGCCGCGCGATCCTTCACCGAGGCACCGGGGTTGGCGAATTCGCACTTGCCCCAGATTTCGCAGCCGGCAGCCTCGCTCGGCCCTTCGAGGAGCACCAGCGGAGTATTGCCGATCAGGTCGAGCGTGGATGAACGGGGTTGCGGGGCAGTGGGCAGTGTCGCGGTCATGGCGCGACAGTTAGGAAGCCGAAGCGGCGGGCGCAAATGTTTTGCGCCCATGCCCCGCAATTTACCCTCAGTCTTCAGGTGCGATGGTGACGCGCAGGCCTTCGAGTTCCGCCGTCACCGGAACCTGGCACGACAGGCGCGAGGTTTCGTTGCGGTGGTCGGAGCTATCGAGCAGGTCGTTCTCGTCCTCGCTCATGGCCGGCAGTTTGTCGGCGAAGGCAGGGTCGATGAAGACATGGCAGGTCGCGCACGAGCAGCAGCCGCCGCACAGGGCGAGGAGTTCGTCGAAACCATCGTCGCGGATCACTTCCATGAGGGTGCGGCCCTCGGCAGCGTCAACGGACTTCTCTTCACCAGCATGATTGACGACGATGATCTGCGGCATGGCTCTCGATTCCTCTTGTGATACACCCTGTATCGTAATTGTCTTGGTATGCGCACTTGCCGCAGGCTGCTAAAGGCTGCAACCCTCTTTTGCAAGGTAGCGTAAATCATGGGTTTGACGGCAGACGAACTATGCTTTGGCCTCGATGCCATCGCCCGGAAAGAGCCGGCTATCGCCCGCGCGATCGAAATAGCAGGCTACCCCGAACCGCGCATCCGCGCGACGGGATACGCGACGCTGCTGCGCACGATCGTCGGCCAGCAGGTGAGCGTCGCCGCAGCCGCGTCGGTCTGGAACCGGCTGGAGGCTCTCCTGGGTGAGACGATGGCGCCCGAAGCGCTGCTCGCAGCGGAATTCGACGCGCTGCGCGGCTGCGGCCTGTCGCGCCAGAAGCAGGGCTACGCGCGCTCGCTGTGTGAACTGGTCATCGCCGGATGCCTCGACTTCGACAACCTGCCTGCGGACGACGAGGAGGCGATCGCACTGCTCGTCCAGATCAAGGGCATCGGGCGATGGTCGGCGGAAATCTACCTGCTGTTCGCCGAAGGTCGCCCCGACATATGGCCGGCTGGCGATCTCGCGGTGCAGGTGGGGCTGGGGAAGCTGCTTGGTCTGGAGGATCGACCCAGCGAAAAGCAGACCCGGGAACTCGCCGAAAGCTGGCGGCCGCATCGCGGCGCGGCGGCGATCTTCACCTGGCACTGCTACAACAATCCGGCGCTGTGACGCCGTAAGCTCGAACGAAGCGGGGCGGGCATCGCACTGCCCGCCCCGCACACCGTCAGATGCCGTCGACGGCCTTGCTGACCATGATGTTCACGGCAACGCGGCGGTTCTGCGCCTTGCCTTCTTCGGTGGTGTTGTCGGCGACCGGATCGGCCATCGACATGCCGGTCGGCGTCAGCATGCGGTAGGGCTTCCAGTGGCAAGCCTGCTGCAGGTAGTTCACGACCGCGCTGGCGCGCTTCTCGCTGAGCACCTGGTTGACTTCCTCGGGACCGGTCGAGTCCGTGTACCCGACGACCAGCAGCAGCGCATTGTCCATGCCTTCGGCCTGGGTCGCTGCCTGGCAAAGGTTGGCCTTGGCTTCCGGCGACAGCTTCGACTTGCCGGTATCGAAGTTCACGTTCGTCGTGCCCTTGATGTTGTACTTGTCGATGTCGCCCATGCGGGCCTTCAGACCTTCAGTAGCGGCTTCGTTAGAAGCGAAGCGCTGGTCGGTGCCGTTGTGGATCATCTTGGCGGTCTTGAAGTCCTTGCCCTTCAGATCGATCTTGCTGGCGAGCAACGTACCGCCACCCTGCAGCGTCTCCACCTCGACCGGAATGCCGTTGAGCAGCGAAGTCGCGGCGATGCGGCTGCCGCCCAGACCCAGGAAGCCGCTGCTGGCCTTGATCTTTGTGGCGTCGTTGATGGTCACAACCGTCTTGGTGCCGTCGTCCGAGGTGATCTGCATACGGTCACCGCTACGTGCGGAAATGATGCCCTTTACTTGCGGCCCCTTGATCATTTCGGGGCTCGTGTCGGTAACCTGCACCGCGAGATCGGAATCCTGCCCGCTCTGGCTCTGCGCCGAAACGCTGACCGACGCTGCGCCGCCCACCAGGGCAGCCATCAGGAGAACTCGGGGGCTCTTGGAAATGACACTCATTGCGTTACTCCTTCAAACACGACCATTCGGGCCTGCGGGGTCGCAGCTTTTTCGTCTGGCAGCCAAGCGCTTGAAGGCGCGTCGGGTTGCCCGAACCCGTCCATTAAGCTTCGTAAGATGTGCGGCGGAGCTGCACCTGAACACCATGGACCACCTGCGTGTTCAGATTCACCTTGCGGGCAGATGAACGCGCGCCGCAACAGCAGCGCGAGGCCGGTAATTGGAGAGCATCGTGCGACGAACCGTTGTCGACTTGCCCAAACAAGCATCCGATCGTGCCTGCGGACTATCGGCTACTATATCCGGCAGCCGTTGCTTCATGGGTTCGCCCGCCGATTCCGCGAGTAACGAACCTGCTCACCATTATATTTTTTTCTTCATCACGCAACCTTTTGGATTTTCACGAATAGTGCAGCATCGTCTGGTCCTGCATACAAAATCGACAGCATTGATGCTCAGCTGCCCGATATGCGGGGCAGCCTGATGCAAGGGAAACGCCCTCGCGTGTTCACGCAATGCTCTCGATGAAGCGCGCCATTGCGACGTCCCGCTCGCTCAGGCCGTCGACGTCGTGAGTCGTCAGCGTCACGCGCACCGTAGAGTAGACGTTGAACCATTCGGGATGGTGGTCCGCCTTGTCTGCATAAAGTGCGACGCGGGTCATGAAGCCGAAGGCCTCGTTGAAATCGGCGAACTTCAATTCGGCCTCGAAGGCCCGTCCGTCGGCCCGCAGGCTCCAGCGCGGCAGTTCGGCAAGCGCAGCATCGCGCTGGGCATCGGTGAGGCGGACTATAGCCATTTCGGTCTCCTTGGCAGCCCGCAGCGTTTCCCCTAAGGCTCCGGCCCATGCAAGGGGCAGCAGTCAGCGCAACCGATCTCGCGTGCCGTCGCGGCGACAGGATGCTGTTCGCCGGGCTCTCGCTGGCACTTGGCGCTGGCGAGGCGCTGCAGGTCGCGGGTCACAACGGCATCGGCAAATCGAGCCTGCTGCGCATTCTCGCCGGGCTGGCCCCCGCGTTCGAGGGAACCATCGCGGTGGAAGGCACCGTCGGCCTGCTCGACGAACGTCCCGCGCTCGATCCTGCGTTGCCGCTGGGGCGTGCGCTCGACTTCTGGCAGCGGCTGGACGGCACGGACCACCGGACGGACGGCGACATGGGCGGCACAGCCCACATCAAGCGACTGGGCCTTGCCGCGCTGCTCGACGTGCCGGTGCGCTATCTCTCGACCGGCCAGAAGAAGCGCGCCGCGTTCGCCCGGCTGCTGGGCCAGGGTGCGAAAGTGTGGCTGCTCGACGAGCCGCTCAACGGCCTTGACGGCCATGCCGTCGAACTGGCCGAGGCCATCACGGCGCAGCATTGTGCGGCGGGAGGCGTGGCAGTGATCGCCTCGCACCAGCCATTCCGCCTGCCCGCCCTGCGCACGCTCCACCTCTCGGAGTTCGCCGCATGAGCCGCGTCATGGCCCTGCTTCGCCGCGACCTTGCGCGCCTTTTGCTGGGCGGACGAGGAGGCGGCGCGCTGCTGCCGGTACTGTTTTTCCTTTCGGTGGCAATGCTCTATCCCTTCGCGGTCGGGCCGGATGCGCCGCTGCTGGCGAGAACCGGCGGAGGGGTGATCTGGGTCGCCGCCCTGCTCGCCGCGATCCTGCCGCTAGACCGGCTGGTGGAGCCCGACATCGAACAGGGCATGTTCGACCAGTGGGCCTTGCGCGGCATCTCGGAGGAAATGGTGATCGCGGTGCGCGTGGCGGCGCACTGGCTGAGTTTCGGACCGCCGCTAATGCTGGCCACCCTGCCCGCCGCCGCGCTGCTGGGGCTCGATGGCCATAGCTTGCGCATCGTCGAGATCGGACTGCTCGCCGGCACACCGGGCCTCGCCGCGCTGGGCGTGACGGTGGCGGCGCTGACCTCGGGCCTGCGCGGCGGCGCGGCGCTTTCAGGACTGCTGGTGATCCCGATGGCGGTGCCGGTCCTGATCTTCGGCGCCGGCAGCCTCGGTGTCGGAGGAGAGAGCGGCCTGGCCCTGACGGCAGCGGCAAGCCTCGTCCTCATCGCCATCGCGCCCTTCGCAGGCGGCGCTGCGGTCAGGGCCTCGCGCGGCTGAGCCATCCCGGCGGCGGCATCCCGCCATCGAAATCGCCGCAGCGTTTGGCGCTACCGCCATCCCGCGCATAGTGTCCCCGAAGAACCGGCCGCGCCGGACGGGGAGAGCGCCATGGAACCAGCTACCGACCTCATGGCCGCAGCGCAAAGCGCGACCGGCCTCTCCGATTTCGGCGACGACGGCTTTCGCGAGGGTCTCGAACGGCTGGTAACGGCGCTGAATGCCGAGGCACGGCTGAATGCGGTGGGCGAGCATGCGCTACGCGACCGCATCCTCCTGCACTTGCGCCAGCGGCTGATGGTGGAGGACTGGTATCGCCGCCATCCCGAGATCGCGGAGGAGGACGTTCGCGCGCCACTGTTCGGCGTGAGCCTGCCGCGCACGGGCTCCTCGGCGCTATCCTACCTGCTCTCCAGCGATCCGGGCGTTCGCTATCTGCGCGTCTGGGAGAGTTCCCAGCCCTGCCCGCCGCCGTCTACGGTCGATGGCCCTGACCCGCGCCGGGGTGCCAGCGCCAGCGCCGCCGACGAGACGCTCAAGGGCGGAAGCCGCACACCGAGCGGGATCGACGGCGCCATGGAGTGCCAGGACCTGATGGCCCTCGATTTCCGCAGCCAGATATTCCAGGCCTTCGCGCAAGTGCCCAGCTACTCGCAATGGCTGCTGGAGACGGCACCCAACGGCACTTACCAGTACCACAAGCGCGTATTGAAGCTGCTGCAGTGGGGTGAACCCGCTCGACCATGGCGCCTCAAGGCGCCCACGCACATGCTGTACCTCGATGCGCTCGATGCGGCCTATCCCGATGCGCGCTTCGTGATGACGCATCGCGATCCGACCGACGTGATGCTCTCGGTCGCGACGGTCTATGCCGACATCATCGGCAAGTTCACCGACCACGTCGACCATGCCTACATCGGCGACCTCAACGTGCGCTGCTGGTCGGAAGCGATGACCCGCGCCATCGCGTTCCGGGATGCGGGCAACGATCATCGCTTCTTCGACATCGGCTTCACCGCCATGCAGGCCGACCCGCTCGGTGAGGTCCGCCGCCTCTACGGCTGGCTGGGCGAGGAAGTTTCGCCCGCCTTCGAACAGGCGATGGCCGCATGGTGGCGGAGCAACACCGCCACCGAGCGCATGGCCAAACCCGACCCCGCGCGCTTCGGCCTCGACCCGCAGGCCGTGCGTGCCCGCTTCACCGAATATCTTGACCACATGGGCCGATGGGCCGCTTGATACGAGGAACCCGAATGCCCGAACCGATCACCGGCAAGTACGATTTCGACGCTGACGCGCGCATGGCGCAGACTGTGACGAACGGCCCCCGCTACGCTCCGCTGCGGCTGGAGGAGGTCAGCCCCGAAGGCATGGAGCAGGTCCAGGTCATCCGCGCCGCGTTCTCCATCCCGGATAGCCGCCCTTTCCCCGACGTCAGCCTCATCACCTTGCGCCATCCCGGCATGTTCAAGGGCCAGATGGTGCTGGGCATCGAGCTGGCGAAAGGCGCGATCCCGGGCCGCGACCGCGAACTGGCGGTGCTGCGCCTGGCGTGGCTTGCCCGCGCGCCGTTCGAATGGAGCGAACACGTCGATATCGGCAAGGCCTTCGGCCTCACGCCGGAGGAAATCGAGCGCGTGCTGGAAGGCTCCGCGGCGCCCGGCTGGACCGAGCACGAATCGGCGATCCTGCGCGGTGTGGAGGAACTGGTCGCCGATCACTGCATGAGCGATTCGACCTGGGACACGCTGGCGAAAAGCTGGGACGAGACGCAGATGCTGGAATTCCCGCTGCTCGTCGGGTCCTACCTGATGACGGCGCTCCAGCAGAATTCGCTGAAGATCCAGCCCAAAGGCGGCTTCGACTACCGCTGATTCGCCTGTGGGCGATGCTGTGGATAAAGGTCGGATAATCGGAGCATAATCGATTCGTCATCCCGGCACAGGCCGGGACCGCCGGCCACACCAAGCCCACCCAGCATAAAAGTGCCCTGCGCGACAGTTCGCGCCTGAAGACCGACAGCGGTCCCGGCCTGCGCCGGGATGACGGTATTTGGGGACCATTCCGCCGAACATTTGCCGGAATTTCGCAGATTTCCGGCCTTTTCGCCGCCTCCATGACCCTGGAGAAAAGACGGCCGGGGCGGGCAAGGCAAGGAGCCGCCCCGGCCAAGGTCACAGGATGGGAGGAACGCCCCATGACAAGCGTTCCTCCGGGCTTGGGTGCAGGCTTGACGAGAGGAGCAAGCCGCGTAACAGTAGCTAATGATAATCATTCGCATGTGCAAGCCCTAAAGGAGACCCGGCATGTATCAATACGTGGATCGCCCGCTCAGCACCCTCGACGAAGGTTGCCGGTTCCTCGTCTGGTCGATGCGCGCGTGGGTCACCGCGATCGGCCACAAGCGCTGCCCGGCCCAGCTTCTGGCCCCGGCTTTCGCACGCTGGCGCATGATCGGCGGCCTTCAGCCCTTCCACCGCGCGATGGTGCTGCTCAACCGCGATGCGCTCGACACCCTGGCGTTCTGCCCGATGGGCTGCAGCCACGTATCCGAGCACGAGGCGGTGATTCTCGAACTCATCACCTCGCTGCGCGACCGTGGCCCGGCCGCGACTCGCGAGACGCTCGACCTGGTGGTGACCGAGGAGAGCGTGGGCGACATGCTGGAGGCGCTGTCGAAGATCGGCGCGGCGCTCGCCATCGCGGGAATATTTCCCGGCGAACCCGTCACCAATACCCCCCGCAGCCACTGACCCGCTCGCGCAGGAGTGGAGTCGGGCCGTGCTAGATAGGCGCTGACGCGGCCCGGCTTCTCTCCTGCGCGGATACGGCGCCTGCCCCTGCCCCTCGTCCTGAGCCCGTCGAAGGAGGGCGGGGCCGGGGGGGCGGGCCTTCCTTTCTTTCCGTCACCCTGAACTTGTTTCAGGGTCCATCGGGCGGTTGGTGCCGGAAGGTCGTGTCACCAAAGGCCCTCGCGGCCTGCTGTTCACAGCCCCGGGTTCCGGCACGATGGACCCTGAAACAAGTTCAGGGTGACGAAGGGAGTGACGCAAGCGGAGGCACCACCCCCGCTCATCCTGAGCCTGTCGAAGGATCACCCTGAACTTGTCGAAGTGTCAATCCAGCGGCGCGACATCCACCGAAGCGTACATCGCCTGGTTCCCCGCGCCCCGGAACCGTCCGTCGAGCGGGGCCACGTCCGAATAGTCGCGCCCCATGCCGAGGAAGATGTGATCGGTGTCCGCCAGCTTGTCGTTGGTGGGGTCGAAGCCGACCCAGCCCAGCTCCTCGCCGCACCACAGGTTGACCCAGGCGTGCATGGCGTCGGCGCCGACCAGCCGTTCCTGCCCCGGCGGCGGCAGCGTGCGCAGGTAGCCGCTGACATAGGCTGCCGGAATGCCGTGCGCGCGCGCGGCTATGATCATGATGTGGCTGAAGTCCTGGCAAACGCCGTGCCGCCGGTTGAATGCCTCGATCGGCGGCGTATCCGTCTCGGTCGCTTCGGCGTCGAAGGTGAACTCGGAATGGATCGCCGACATCAGCGCCCGCCCCGCCTCCATCACCGGCATCGCCTCGTCGAGCAGCGAGCCGGCCCAGCGCGCGATCTCGCGCTGGGGCTGCGCGATCGGCGAGGCGAAGATGTACGATGCCGGGGCCAGATCGGAGAGGTCGGGCTTCTTCATCGCCCGCTCGCGCAGTTCGGCAAGCCCCGGCCCGGCGGCGTCCTCCACGAAGAACGGCAACGGCTCCACCTCGACCGTGAAGCGGCTCTCGATCTGGACCTGCGAGGTCACCTCGCGCAGGGCGAAGCGGGCTTCGTTGACGTGGTAGCCGCCGAGCCTCTCAACCACTTGCGCCGGTGCCGGATCGAGCGTCAGCTTGTAGTCGCTGACCACCTGCCCGTTCCACGCGGCCGGCTTCAGGCGCACGTTGAACTGCGCCATGCTGACGGCCTCGGCGTACTTGAGCGTCGTGATATGGCTTACGGAATAGCGCATCACAGCAGCGTCGTGCGCCTTTCGGCGTCCTCGTTGTCGAGTTGCAGGAAATAGCGCAGCGAAATCGCGTCGGACAGTTCGAGCAGTTGCGCTTCCATCGCCTCCAGACGCTCGGGCGTCATGTCGGGGGCCAGCACCGCCTGCAACTCACCCAGCAGCGCGCGCGCCGCGCGCAGGGGCGGTTCGGGAATGTTGTCATCGCGTGAAGACGGCAGCGCGGAAAGGTGGGCCACGACCTGCGCCACCTGGAACACCAACGCTCGCGGATTGTCCGGATCGAGCAGCACGAGATCGCGCACCGGGTTGAGTGAAGGTCCTGTAAGATAGCGGCTGCGGTAGATGATCTGGCTGTCGCACAAGTCGAGCAGGAGGCCGAGAGACGTGACGTCGCCGTCTTTCGTGAGCTGCCGCGTCATGCGGCAGATCGCCTGCGCACGCTCCAGCCGCTGCCCGATCTCGAGGAAGCGCCACGCAGCCGAGCGCACCATGTTTTCCGAGATCAGGCCCGCAAGCGCGCTGAAATGCTCGGTCAGCCAGCGTGCGCTGCTCAGCATCGACTGCGGGCGATCGACATTGATCGAGGGCATCGGGCGGCTGACGATACGCCAGAAATCGCGCGCGAAGCGTTCGCGAAGGGCCATGCCGACCTGCTGGCGGCGGCGCATCAGGGTAGCGATGCCGCCGGACAGCCGCGTTTCGGTGAGCGCCCGTGCGCAGATCCTCGCGACCGACAGCTTCGCGGTTTCCGGCTCGATCGCCCCGCCTTCCACCAGCAGCGCGGCAAGTCGCGGCAGCGCGGCCCCTTCCGCATCGACGTTGCCGTCGCTGTCGGCCGGATTGGCAAGGATCGCGCGGACCACCCGCACCATCGATTCGGCGCGCTCGTTGTAGCGGCCGAACCAGAAAAGGTTGTCGGCCGCCTGACTGGCGAGGATGCCGCCCCCGCGCGAGATCGGCGGTTCTCCGGCCACGCGGCTGCCGAGATGCGCGGCGGCCGGCTTGTCGTCGACGACCCACAAGTCCGCGGACAAGTCACCGTCGCCCATCAGCGAGGTCGGCAACGCGGTGTTGGAGGACAGGCGCGCGAAGCCGCCGGGCATCACCGTCCAGCCGCCGTCCGCCGTGCGCGCAACGAAGGCGCGGACGGTGAACGGCCTCGGCACGATCTGTCCGTCGATGATGGCAGGCGTGGTGGAGAGGTGGACGATCTCCTGCCCGCAATAGTCCATCGGCCGCCGCCACAGGGCATCGATCAGCGCCACGCGCGACTTGCCGTCGAGCCCGGCTCCGGCGATCGGATTGCGGCTGTCCAGCGCCTCGACCGGCTGACCGAAGGCAGGCAGCAGCGCCAGTTCATCCATCCGAGCCGCGACGGTGGAGCTCTCCACCGCCTGCCCGCACCACCATGTCGCGACGTTGGGAAGGATCGGCGCCTCGCCCAGCATGACCCTGCACAGGCGGGGCATGAAGGCGGCGAATGCGGCGGATTCGAGCACCTCGACGCCTGGCCAGTTGACCATCTCCACGCCGCCGCCCGCCCAGGCGTCGAACAGGTTGGGCACGCCAAGCTGCGATTTCGCGTCGAACGAGAGCGGATCGAGCGCGGTGGTGTCGATCCAGCGCCACACCGCATCGACGCGCTTCGGCCCGGCGATGGTGCCGACGTAGAGTTTCTCGTCGAGCACGGTCAGGTCGCGCCCCTCGACCAGCGGAAGGCCGAGATAGCGCGCGAGGTGCGCCTGCTCGGCGTAAGTCTGGTTAAAGCGGCCCGGCGTCATCAACGCGATACGCGGATTCTCGCGGCGGCAGGCAGCGGTCATGCCCTCCACCATGCGCGCGAAGAACTCCGACAGGCGGCGCGCATGGGCGTCGGCCAGCAGGTTGCCGATCGCGCGCGACATGGCGAGGCGGTTCTCCAGCGCATAGCCGATGCCGCCCGCCACGCGCACCCGGTCCTGCAGGACGCGCCACTGTCCGCGCGGCCCACGGGCGAGGTCGGCGGCGTAGACGTGCAGGAAGCGGCCTTCATGGGGCGTCTTGCCGATCATTCGCCGCGCGAAGAACGGGCTTCCCGCGACCACGGCGGCGGGGAGATGGCCGTCCGCCACCAGCTTCTGCTCACCGTAGATGTCGGCGGCGATCGTCTCCAGCAGTTCCGCGCGCTGGATCAGGCCGCGTTCGACTTGTGCCCACTCCTGCGCGCCGACGATCAGCGGCATGGCGTTGAGCGGCCACGAACGCTCGTCCTCATCCCCGGTCAGGCGAAAGGCAAGGCCGAGGTCAGCCGCGTGGCGTGCGGTCGCTTCCTGCAGCGCGGAAGGGTCGCCGTCGGTCGCGGCCGAAAGCCCGCTCGCGACCTTGTGCCATACTTCCGCGACCGGGCGGCTGGCATCGCCGAACAAATCCCCGCGCGAGGCTTCGGCGACATAGCCGTCGAGCCAGCTGGCGGCAGGAGCGAGATCGGGGCCGGGGTCAGGACGGGTTACCACGATCGCCTCCCGACCTTGCACTCCCAAGCCCCGTCACCTTGAACTCGTTTCAGGGTCCATGGAGCCGCACACCCGGCGCTGTAAACCGCAAACAGAGAGTGCGGCGCAATGAAACGACGCTCCGGCACAAACCGCCCGATGGTCCCTGACACAAGTTCGGGGTGACGAAGTGAGGTACACGCAAACGTGCGTGGTCCCCTCGTCGCGATCTGGCCGGAAATCCCCTCGAACATGCCCCTACATTAGCCGCGAGGGCCGCCTGAGGTCGAGAGTGTAGGGAAATTCACTCGGCAGTTCCTCCGCAGGCACCGGCAGCGGCCCCGGAGAGTGGCCGTGATCCTGGAACCGCGCCTTGCGCCGGGCCTCGGCCTCGTAGTCGTTGACCGGCACCGTGTCGTAGCTGCGCCCGCCCGGATGCGCGACCTGATAGACGCAGCCGCCCAGCGAGCGGCCGTTCCACAAGTCGTAGATGTCGAACGTCAGCGGCGCATGCGGCGGCAGCATCGGATGCATGCTCTCCGACGGCCACCACGCCTTGTAGCGCACGCCGCCCACGCCTTCCCCGTGCGCCACCTTGGTCAGCGGCACGCGGCGGCCGTTGCAGGTGATGACGTGACGGCCTTCGACCAGACCCGTGGCCTTGACCTGCAGACGCTCGGTGGAGCTGTCCA
The DNA here is from genome assembly GCF_057808725.1 of Novosphingobium sp. FG90. Classification (NCBI taxonomy): domain Bacteria; kingdom Pseudomonadati; phylum Pseudomonadota; class Alphaproteobacteria; order Sphingomonadales; family Sphingomonadaceae; genus Novosphingobium; species Novosphingobium sp. FG90. The sequence goes on along the minus strand of NZ_JBMDIO010000010.1, from coordinate 99,305 downwards.
CGTAGCGCACGGTGCCGCCGATCGCCCCGGTTTCGCCCAGCACGTTCCAAGGTTCGAGCGCGTGGCTGATCTCCAGCGATACGCCGCCGCCCTCGACCTCGCCATGGACGGGGAAGCGGAACATGCGCTGCGCCTCGAACCACGACGGGTCGAAGTCGTAACCCGCACGGCGCAGGTCATCCAGCACGTCGAGGAAATCGGCCCATACGTAATGGCCGAGCATGAAGCGGTCATGCAACTGCGTGCCCCAGCGCACCAGCGGGCCTTCCACCGGCTCGCGCCAGAACCACGCCGTCAGCGCGCGCAGAAGCAGCTGCTGGGCGCAGGACATGCGGCCCTCGGGCGGCATCTCGAAGCCCCGGAACTCGACGAGGCCGAGGCGGCCGGTCGGGCCATCGGGCGAGAACAGCTTGTCGATGCAGATCTCTGTGCGGTGGGTGTTGCCGGTCACATCCACCAGAAGGTTGCGGAACAGGCGGTCCACCACCCACGGCGCGGGCTGCTGCATGTGCGGACCGGGCACCTGCGAGAGCGCGATTTCCAGCTCGTAGAGCGCGTCGTGCCGTGCCTCGTCGATGCGCGGCGCCTGGCTCGTCGGGCCGATGAACAGGCCGGAGAACAGGTAGCTGAGCGAGGGATGCCGCTGCCAGTAAGTGACGAAGCTCTTGAGCAGGTCCGGGCGGCGGATGAACGGGCTGTCGAGCAAGGTCGGCCCGCCCAGCACGATGTGATTGCCGCCGCCGGTGCCGATCGAGCGGCCGTCGACCATGAACTTGTCGGCGGTCAACCCGATCTCTCGCGCGCAGTCGTAGAGCGTCTCGGTGATCTCCACCGTCTCGCGCCAGCTGGCGGAAGGATGGATGTTGACCTCGATCACGCCGGGATCGGGCGTGACCTTGAGCACCATCAGGCGCGGGTCCGGCGGCGGCGCATAGCCCTCTATCCGGATCGGCAGCTTCTGCACCTCGGCCACCGCCTCGATCGCGGCGACGAGTTCGAGGTAGTCCTCCAGCGCCTCAACCGGGGGAATGAACACGGCCAGGTAATCGCCGCGAGGCTCGACCGTCACGGCCGTGCGCACGGCGCCCTCGATGATGTCCTGATCGACCGCCGGACCGGTAAAGGTGTGCGGCTCGGGCACCGCCTGGGAACGCTGCGCCGTGCCGACTTCGCGCCCCTGATTGCCGCGCTCGATCGCCTGGAGGCGGAAATCGGCGAGGGGTTGGCGCGGCTCTGCCGTGTCGCGCGGGTGGATGTAGGGAAAGTCGGCCGGCGCCACATAGGGCAGCGAGCCCAGCGGCAGGCGATAACCCAGCGCGGAATCGCCCGGAACCGCCGTCAGCACGCCCTTGCGCACGCGCCAGTATTCGCTCTTCCAACGCGGCGCGGACTTGTCCTTCGCGTTCCAGCGCTGCACCGGCAGGACGACGCCGACCGGCTGCTCCACCCCGCGCCGGTAGGTGCGGCGGAAGCGGCGAGCCAGTTCCTCGTCCTCGATCGCCGGGTCCATCGGCGTGGTGTTCACCGGCAGTTCGTCCTCGCGCAGCATCCAGACGCCGCGATCCTCGAACACCGGCTGGACGTAGCCGCGCTCCAGCCCCAGCCCCTGCGCCGCGCCGGCCAGCAGGTTGGCGGCGGCGAGCACGTCGATGCTGGGCACCGGATCGGGATCGCCGCCCTTCTCCAGCGGCTTCTCCCCGGCGATCAGGCTGTCGTCATGCCAGATCGGCACGCCGTCCTTGCGCCAGTAGATCGAGTAGCCCCAGCGCGGCAGCGTCTCTCCGGGATACCACTTGCCCTGCCCGTGGTGGAGCAGCGATCCCGGCGCGAACTTCGCGCGCAGCAGGCGGATCAGCTTGTCCGCATAGGCAGCCTTGGTGGGGCCGACGGCGGCGCTGTTCCACTCGGGCGCCTCGAAGTCGGTGGCGGCGATGAAGGTCGGCTCGCCGCCCATCGTCAGGTTTACGCCCCAGGCGGTGAGGTCCGCGTCCACCTTGTCGCCCAGCGCCAGCAGGCCATCCCAGCGCTCGTCGGTGAAAGGCTTGGTGATGCGCACCGCTTCGGCGATGCGGCTGACGTTCATCTTGAAGTCGAAATCGACCTCGGCCGGCTCGGCCATGCCCTCGATCGGGGTGGCGGAGCGGTAATGCGGCGCAGCGCACAAGGGAATGTGCCCCTCGCCGGCGAACATGCCCGAGGTGGCGTCGAGCGCGATCCAGCCCGCGCCGGGGACATAGGCCTCGGCCCAGGCGTGGAGGTCGGTGACGTCCTCCAGCACGCCGACCGGCCCTTCCTTGGGCAGCACGTCGGCGACCAGCTGGATCGAATAGCCGGACACGAACCGCGCCGCGAAGCCGAGGCGGCGCAGCAGCTGCACCAGCAGCCACGCCGAATCGCGGCACGAACCGATGCCGACCTTCAGCGTCTCCTCAGGCGTCATCACGCCCTGCTCCATGCGGATCACGTAATCGATGCGCTGCTGCAGGCGGCTGTTGATGTCGACGAGGAAATCGACCGTGCGGCCCTCGTAGTCGGCATGTTCGGCGACCAGCGCCTCGAACAACGGCCCCTGCTCCTCGACCTCGAAATAAGCCGAAAGGTCCGCCTTCATGCCTTCCGAATAGGCGAAGGGATACTCCTCCGCCTCCGGCTCCACGAAGAAGTCGAACGGGTTGATGACGGCCAGTTCCGCCAGCAAATCGACCTCGATCGATAAATGATCGACCGGATCGGGAAACACCACGCGCGCCAGCCAGTTGCCGTGCGGGTCCTGCTGCCAGTTCAGGAAATGCTCGGGCGGGCTGATCTTCAGCGAGTAGTTGGGCACCTCCGTCCGACTGTGCGGCGCCGGGCGAAGCCGGATGACCTGAGGGCCGAGACGGATGCGCCGCGAATAGCGGTAGCGGGTGAGATGGTGCAGGGCTGCCTTGATCATCGAAACGGAGTGTGCGCGATTCAATGCTGCGCTGCAACGATTGTTCAATGGTGGGCGCAAAACCTTCCCCACACCGTCGCACTTGTGTCATTCTGGCATGCGAAAGGGTTTCTCGTGACTACCATGGACATGCTGACCGCCAACGAACCCGCGCAGGACGTGGAGGAAACCGAAGACCTCGCCACCCTGCCTTCGCGGTACTTCAACCGCGAACTGAGCTGGCTCGCCTTCAACGAGCGCGTGCTGGCCGAAGCCTGCAACCCGAACTATCCACTGCTGGAACGGCTGCGCTTCCTGTCGATCTCGGGCAACAACATCGACGAGTTCCTGATGGTGCGCGTCGCCGGCTTCCACGCGCAGGTGCGCCGCCAGATCGAGGAAATCTCGATGGACGGCCTCACCCCGTCGCAGGCGATCGCGGTCACGCACGAAAAGGTGATGGAGCTGGAGCGAATCCAGCAGGAAACCTGGTCCACCCTCAAGACCCAGCTCGGCGAAGCAGGCATCACCGTCGTCGGCGAGGATGACAAGCTCGACCGCGAGCGCGAGAAGTGGCTGCGCGAATACTTCATCGAGCAGGTCATGCCGGTGATCACCCCGCAGGCGATCGACCCGGCGCACCCCTTCCCCTTCGTCGCCAACCAGGGCATCGGCGTACTGTTCTCGCTGACGCGAGAGGCGGACGAGGCGTCGGTGATGGAGATGGTGCTGATCCCCTCGCCGCTTCCGCGCTTCGTGCGCATTCCGGGCGCCGAGGCATCCTGGATCTCGATCGAGGACCTGATCTGCCGCAACACAGAGGAACTGTTCCCCGGCTTCCGCTTCAATGGCCACGGCGTGTTCCGCATCCTGCGCGACAGCGACCTCGAGGTCGAGGAAGACGCCGAGGACCTCGTGCGCTACTTCCGCACCGCGATCCAGCGCCGCCGCCGCGGTCTCGTCATCGTGCTGCAGTTGCAGGGCAAGTTCGACCCGGCCGCCGAGGAAATCCTGCGCACGCAGCTGGGCCTCGACAAGGCCCTCATCATGAAGACCGACGGCATCATCGGCTTCTCCGGCCTCTCCGCCATCTGCGACGAGGACCGCCCCGAACTCAAGTTCGAACCCTATACCCCGCGCTACCCCGAGCGTATCCTCGAGCATGACGGCGACATCTTCGCGGCGATCCGCGAGAAGGACATCGTCGTCCAGCATCCTTACGAGAGCTTCGAGGTCGTCATCGACTTCCTGCGCCAGGCCGCGCTCGACCCGGACGTGGTGGCGATCAAGCAGACGCTCTACCGCGCGGGCAAGCAGTCGGCGATCATCTCGGCGCTGATCCAGGCGGCCGAGCAGGGCAAGTCGGTGACCGCCGTGGTCGAACTCAAAGCCCGCTTCGACGAGGAGCAGAACCTGCTCTGGGCCAGCCAGCTGGAGCGCGCGGGCGTTCAGGTGATCTACGGCTTCGTCGACTGGAAGACCCACGCCAAGGTTTCGGCCGTGGTCCGGCGCGAGGGCGGTTCGTACCGCACCTACTGCCACTTCGGCACCGGCAACTACCACCCGATCACCGCGCGCGTGTACACCGACCTGTCGTACTTCACCGCCGAACCGGCAGCGGGCCGCGACGTGGTGCGCCTGTTCAACTTCATCACCGGCTATGTCGAGCCCAAGAGCCTCGAAATGCTCTCGATCTCGCCGATCTCGCTGCGTTCGACCCTCAACGAATGCATCGACGCCGAGATCGCCAACGCCGAAGCCGGCAAGCCCGCGGCGATCTGGGCCAAGCTCAACTCGCTGACCGATCCGGACCTGATCGACCGCCTCTATGCCGCCAGCCGCGCGGGCGTGGACATCGACCTCGTCGTGCGCGGCATCTGCTGCCTGCGTCCGGGCGTGCCGGGGCTGTCGGAGAACATCGCGGTAAAGTCAGTGATCGGCCGCTTCCTCGAACACGCGCGCATCTGGGCCTTCGCCAACGGCGCCTATCTGCCCAACCGCCGCGCCAAGCTGTTCATCACCTCGGCCGACGGCATGAGCCGCAATCTCGACCGCCGCGTCGAAGTGCTGCTGCCGATCCGGAACAAGACGGTACACGACCAGGTGCTCGACCAGGTCATGCTGGCGAACCTGCTTGACAGCGAACAGTCGTGGGATCTGGCGCCGGACGGCACTTACGACCGCGTTGGCGAAGTGGAGAACCCCTTCAATCTTCACCGCTATTTCATGACCAACCCGTCGCTTTCCGGACGCGGCGCGGCTCTGGACAGCGGGCGCAAGGTGCCCAAGCTCTCGCTGAGGCGCGGGAACATCTGAGGATGCCCAAGCTCCTCGTCATTGCGAGCGAAGCGAAGCAATCTAGGGCCGCGTAAACCGCCCTGGATTGCTTCGCTTCGCTCGCAATGACGACGGGAGGTTCGAGACTTCTCCCGTAAATGAGGGGACAACTATGGCCCCGCACACTTCACCTCGGGCGTGCGCCGCTCTAAAGAGCGGGTCGCAACCATCCCCCCTTGTGGTACGTATTGACCAGAATGATCGGCATCAGCCAGTCCAGCGCCAAGCGCGCCATCATCGACATCGGGTCGAACACGGTGCGCCTCGTCGTTTACAACGGGCCGCCGCGTGCGCCGGTCGTCGTGCTCAACGAGAAGGTCAACGCCCGGCTCGGCAAGGATCTGGGCCGTACCGGCGCGATCGGCGAGAAGTCGATGCGCACGGCGCTCGCTGCCCTCGCTCGCTTCGCCACGCTGCTGCGGCTGCAGGGGATCGATGACATCGAATGCGTCGCCACCGCCGCTGCGCGCGACGCCTCCAACGGCCCTGAATTCCTCGAAGCGGTGCGCGGTTTCGGCCTCTCCCCCCGCCTGCTCTCGGGCGAGGAAGAGGCCCGCGCCAGCGCCACCGGCGTCATCGCCGCCTTCCCCGGCGCACGCGGCATCGCGGCGGACCTCGGCGGCGGCAGCCTCGAACTTGTGGAAATCGACGCCTCTGCGCCGGGCGGCATTGCCCCCGGCGGCATCACCCTGCCCTTTGGCACCCTGCGCCTGCCGGACCTGCGCGCCCTCGGCCAGCAAAAGTTCGCCGCCGCCGTTCGCGACGGCCTCTCGGCCCGAGGTTGGGGCGTAAACGGCCACCACGGCGGACGCGGCATGCCGCTCTACATCGTCGGCGGATCGTGGCGCGCTCTGGCGCTGCAGGCGATGCGCGCGCTCGACTGGCCGGTGGACGACCCGCACGGCTTCGAACTCGCCCCTTCGGAGGCGATACACCTCGCCCGCATCTTCGCCAAGGGGAAACTGGAGAACTCGGACCCGCGTATCTCCGCCTCGCGCCTCGCCACCCTGCCCGACGCGGCGGCGCTGATGGCGCAGATGGTGGGACAACTGCACCCCTCGCGGCTGATCTTCTCCTCATGGGGCCTGCGCGAAGGGCTGCTGCACATGCAGCTCCCCGAGAGCATCCGGCAGGAAAGCCCGATGCTGGCAAGCGTCGCCGACTTCGCCCAGACCGCCCGCGTCAGCGCCGATGACGCCGTGCGCATCGCCGAGTGGACCGCCCCCGCCTGCACGCAGGCCAGAGCCGACGCCGACTTGCGCAAGGCCGCCAGCCTGCTCGCCCTTGCCGCGATGCGCACCGAGCCGAACATGCGCACCGAGGAAGCCCTGACATGGGCACTGCGCAAGCGCTGGATCGGGCTCGACATGCGCGGGCGCGGAATGATGGCGATGACCGTCTTCGCCAACTCGGGCGAGACCGAGGTGCCGCCGCAGTTCACCAAGCTGGCAAGCGCCGAGGACTTGCGCCGCGCCATCGGCTGGGGCCTCGCGGTGCGCCTGTGCCGCCGCCTGACCGGCGGCGTCGCGGGCGGCCTTGCAGCAACCTCGCTGGCGGTGGAGGGTGGCACGCTGGTGCTGACGGTGCAGGATGCCGTGCGGCCGCTCTACGGCGCAGGCAACGGCAAGGACCTCAAGGCGCTGGCCGACTGGCTGGGGCTGGGATGCCGGGTGCAGGATGCGCAAGGGTCTGCGATCGAGGCGTGATCGCGGCAACACCGCTATCCGCCGCACCCCCGTCACCCTGAACTTGTTTCAGGGTCCATTTTGCCGAAAGCCCTGCGCTGCGAACAGCGAACCACAAGCGCGTTTGGTGAAACGACCTTCCGGCACCAACCGCACGATGGACCCTGAAACAAGTTCAGGGTGACAAAGAGGAGGGATGGGCCGCCGCCTCCCCCCTTCCATCACACCAGCGTCCGGCTCTCCGCGATCGCCGAGATACCGCGCTTGCCGCCGCTGCGGTCAAGCTGCACCACGATGTCGATCACCGAAGCCGCATATTCCAGCGTCTCTGCCCGCGTCAGGCCGATCCCGGTTTGCATCGACATCAGCGCGATCTGCTCCAGCGCGCCGCGCGGAGTATTGGCGTGCACGGTCGAGAACGAGCCCGGATGGCCGGTGTTGATGGCGCGCAGGAAGCTGACCGTCTCGGTGCCGCGCAGCTCGCCCAGCACGATGCGGTCGGGACGCAGGCGCAGCGCCGCCTGCAGCAGGTCGTTGGCCGAGACCTTGGCCTCGCCCAGTTCGCCCTTCACCGCGATGAGGCCGACGCCGTTCGCGCCCGGCAGGCGCAGTTCGGCGGTATCCTCCACCAGCACCACGCGCTCATGCTCCGGGATTTCGGACAGCATCGCGTTGAGGAACGTGGTCTTGCCGGTCGACGTACCGCCCGAGATCAGGATCGTGCGCCGCCGCCGGATCGCGTCGCGCAGAAACGCGATCGGCTCCAGCATGGCATCGGGCGCGGGCTCCTCGATATGCGGCGGGATCGGGCCGCGATCGTAGGCGTCGAGCGGCAGTTCCAGCAGCCGATGCCGGCGGATCGCCAGCGCCCAGTTCGCGCGCGTGGCGGGCGGCCCGACCAGCTGGATGCGCGCGCCCGAGTGCCCGCCATAAGCCGGAAGCGTCGCCGAAAGCAGCGGGTGCTCGCGGTTGATGCCCTGATGGCTGATCCGCGCGACCTGCTCGGCAAGGCGCTGTAGCAGGCGGTTGTCCATCTGCGGCAGATCGATGCGCTGCATGCCCGAGAGCGCCGCGTCCTCCACCCAGATCTCGCCGGGGCGGTTGACGAGGATTTCGGTCACCGTCTCCTTGTCGAGCCACGGACGCAGCGGCGCGAGGTAGGCGTCGAGATAGACGCTGCGCGGCTCGGCATGGACGGGCGTGTCAGCCATGGGAACATGCCCCGTTGCAGGCTGCAGGGTGAGGACGTCGGCCATGATCGCTCACTGAACCGCGCTGAAGTCCAGGTCCTTGGCGGTGAACACGCGGATCGGCTCGCCCTGGCGCACGCGGATGGTAGGGCCGATGCTCGAACCGCTTTGCACCGCCGCCGAGGCCGCCGAAGTGCCGCCGCCGATGACGACGTTGGAACCGCTCGACGCCAGCGTCGTCAGCCCGCCGACCACCGAGAGCAGCATGGCCGAGCCGAACCGTTCGAAGAAGTGGGTGTTGACCTTGCCCGGCAAGCCGGTCTCGCCGCCAAAGGCGATCGCGGGCGAGCCGAGGTTCACCGAGACGCCGTCCGGGCGGATCAGGCGGCTCCAGATCACGTAGGCGCGCTTCTGGCCCGCCGTCAGCCCGCTCTTGTACTGGCCGATCAGGCGCGAGGAGCGCGGGACGAGCACGCGCTTGCCATCGAAGCTGCGCACGTCGGTCGAGACGATGGCGCGCACGTAGCCGGGCACGTCGGTATCGATCGCGGTTTCCAGCACGGCCGGGATCAGGGTGCCCTGCGTGACCGTGGTGGCCGGATCGAACGAGCGCGCGGCCGAGGCGGTCGAGCCGGGGCCGCCGATACGCGCGGCGAAGTCGTCGTTGGCGGTCCCGCCGCCTGCCTTGGCGACTTCTCCGGCAACACCCGCGACGGGCACGGCGGCGCCGGTGCCCGCGTCAAACACGACGGTCGGGCTGGCGAAGCGGTTGGCCTGGGGCGCGATCTCGGTCCCCGGCGCGGCTGCTAGCACCGGTGCGGGCGCAGGGGCCGGAAGCGGCGCGGGCATCGGGGCAGGAGCGGCGGGGGTCACGGCTGCGGGCACGGCGGCGACGGGCGCGGCGGGCTGCGGTGCAGGCACGGCGGGCTTGAGGTCGGCAGTGCCGTTGCGCGCAGAGTCCATCGACCACAGCGTCAGGCCGCCGAGCGCCGCCGCGATCAGCACACCGGCGGCAAGGCCGAGGCCGTCGGCCTTCTTGCGTTGGGTGACTTGCGGCAGGACGTTGCGCGTCGCCAGATCGATGACCCGCGCACCTTCGCCCTCACGCGGGTCGCTGGCCGCATCGCCGGAGAAGCGCTCACGAAAGGCCGAGTTGGACGAGGAATTCGGCGCCATGGATCAGTTTCCCTGTGACGTGGGTGCAGTGGCGGGGGCAGTGGGAGCGACAGTCGGCGCAGCTTGCGGTGCAGGTGAATTCGCCGCGACAGTCGGCGCCGCTGTTGGAGCAACCGACGCAGGCTGGCTCAGAGGCTTGGCCGGACGCGAGGCGAGCGGCAGCGTGTTCACCAGTTCCGCCTTGGTCTTGCCCGAACGCAGGATCAGCGTGTTCGGCACGTCGTCGATCACGATCGTCGCGCCGCGTACCGCGTAGTTGACCGGGCCTTCGTCGCCCTTCTCGTTGGTGACGAGGATCGCGGGCACCGCAGTCTGCTCGGGCCAGAGCAGATAAGTGGACTGGCCGTCGTCATAGATGCGCGAGGGCAGCAGCTTTTCCGAACCGACGCGCTTCCACGCGAAGTTGAGCGCAGCCGGATCGGCAGGCACGGCGGAAGGATCGCCAAGCGCCAGCGCGGCCTCGGATGCATCCAGCCCGGCAGCCGAAGCAGCCTGCGGCTTGGGCTCGTCCTTGTAGGTGAAGCGCAGCATGTAGAGCGGCCTCGCCTTGGTCGAGGCGACGAGATCGAAGAAATAGGTGTGGCGGTTGGTCACCACCGTCATGTTGGTGCGCGCGGTGGCTTCGAGCGGCTTCACGAAGAGCAGGTCGGCGCGCTTGTTCGGCGTGATCTGCCAGGCCTGCGAATCGCCGACCGCGACGTTCTCGATCGCCTCGCCCTCGCCGAAGGCGATGGTCGCCTGCACGCCGGCCTTGCCGTCGATGCGCACGACTTCGCTCTCGCTGTAGGCGTGGGCGAGCAGGCGGTCGTCCGCCCGGGCGGGAGCCGCCAGCGCGAGCGCCATCAGGCTGCCCGCAAGGACGGTCTTGCGCAGCGTTGCGCGGGTCATCGTGTCTTCTCCTTCGGCAACTTGCCGGTGTCGTTCGAGGCACTGCGGAACCGGCTGCCGATCCCCTTGGCGCGCGTGGCCGAATCGCCCTGACGCAGAGGTTCGATTCCCCCGCCCACGACTTGGGTTACCACGGTTCGCCGGTCGCTTGAACGTGCTGCACTCTCGCCACCCGTCACCGAAGCACCCGCCGCCGCCGCGGCAGCGGCAGATACCGTCGAGGTACGGCTCTTGTAGGCGGATACTGAAGGCGCGGGCGCGGCGACCGGAGCCGCAGCGGCGGCGTGGCCCTGCGGCGCATCGCGATCCCGCTCGGAAGCACCGAGGCCGAAGACCTGCCAGCCGCTCACCATCGTCGCGGCAACCTTCACCACCATGACCATCAGCGCGACATGGACCGAGGCGACGAGGAAGAACGCCATCGCGCCGCGCCCGTCGATCTCGCCCGCATTGGCGCCTTCGACGAGGCCCGAGATGATCGGCACCAGCAATTCCAGCGTGATCCCGCCGCCAAGCACGACGAAAAGCGGCGTGATCGCGGTCAGCACGACCCCGCGCAGCCAGCCTGCGGTAAGGCCGCGCGTGCCGCCGAACAGCGCCATGACCACGAAGATCGGCCCGAGCGCGAGCAGCACCGCCAGCGCGATACGCGCCGTCAGCAGAACGCCCACGGTGCCGAGCAGCAGCAGCAGCGCGCCCATCCACATGACGCTTTCGGGCGTGAACAGCCCGCCCGCGCCCTTGGCGGCGATGGCCGCGCCTGCGGCTCCGCCAGCGGCTTCGCCGCCTTCCTTGGCCGCCTGCGCGCCTTGCGAGGTCGCTTCGGAAATCTGGTTGATCGCCGAGAAGACGATGTCGATACGGTCGCCGAACAGCTGCGTCGCCGAGCCCTTGGCGCCCATCAGCATACCGGCGATCCAGTCCGGCCCGCCGATCGCGAGATTCCAGACCACGCCCTGATAGGCGACCCAGCTCGTCGCGAAGGTCAGCACCACGCCGAGGCGCAGCATGCGCGGGCTCAGCGCCGAGATGCCGAGGCTGGAACGCCCGGTCAGCAGCGAGAACGCGAAGAACGCGATGTAGAGCGTCAGGACGATCGTGAGCACCGGGGCCATCGCGCCCCCTGCCCCGAACAGCCGCCCGAAGGCGCCCGCGGCCATCTCGTTCGCGACGCAATCAACCGCGCGCAGCGCCGGGGCGACCCCGGCGGAGGCGTATTCGGTAAGCTGTTCGCAGGCGTTCGCCATGAGGCTTACTCCGCCGCCGCCGTCCAGGGGGCGTCTTCATCCAGCTCACCCGGCCACTGCATGCCGGTGAGAACCGGATACCAGCTTTCCGGCGCATCGCCGTAGCGTTCGCGCAGGGTGTCGAGCTTGCGCACGGTGCTCTCGCGGCCCGACAGGACGGTGAGCACCTCGGGCATGCCCGAAAGGTCGAGGCGCACCACGACCGACGAATCCGACTGACGGATCAGGAAGCAGCGCGAATGCGCGGGCAGCGTGCGGATGACGTCGAGTTCGTGCTGCGACAGGCCGAAGCCCTCGCAGTAATCCTCGGGCCGCGCGCGCGAATTGGGCATGAACACCATCGTCGCGGTCTGCTCGACCAGCGCGGTGGCGATCTTCGAATCCAGCGCGTCGCGCGCCGACTGGGTCGCGAAACCGACCAGAGCGTTGCGCTTGCGCAGCGTCTTGAGCCAGTCGCGGATGCGCGCGGCGAAGACCTCGTCGTCGAGTGCCTTCCAGCCCTCGTCGATCAGGATCATCGTCGGCTCGCCGTCGAGGCGCTCGTCGATGCGGTGGAACAGGTACATCATGACCGGCGTGCGCAGGCGCGGGCTTTCCAGCAGCGCGGTCATGTCGAAACCGAGCACGCGCTGGTTCAGGTCGAGGCGGTCGTGCTGGTTGTCGAACAGCCAGCCATGCTCGCCGCCCTGCAGCCATGCGTCGAGGCGCGAGGCGAGGTCGCCCGGCTCCGGACGACGCGCGCCCGCCAGCAGTTCGCGGAAATGCGAGAGACGGCGCAGCGACGGGTCGTTGTGATAGGCCGCGTCGACCGCGCTGGCGATCGTCGAAAGTTCCTCCGGCCCCTTCGCCGCAAGCAGCACACCAAGCCAGTCGCGCAGAAAAGCGCGGTTGTGGGCGGTGTCGGGCAGCGCCAGCGGGTTGAAGCCGGTCGGATGGCCCGCCGCGACGCGGCTGTACGTACCGCCGATACCGCGCAGGAACACTTCGGCGCCGCGATCCTTGTCGAACAGGATCGTGCGGGGCGCGAACTTCTGCGCCTGCGCGGCGAGGAAGTTCATGACCACCGTCTTACCCGAACCCGACGGACCGATGACGGTGAAGTTACCGAGGTCGCCCTGGTGGAAGTTGAAGAAGAACGGCGTCGAACTGGTGGTGGACAGCAGCGTGACTGCGTCGCCCCAGTGATTGCCGCTCGCCTGTCCCATTGCGAAACCGTGCAGGCTTCCGAAGCAGGCCATATTGGCGCTGGAAATCAGCGCGCGGCGCACGATGAAGCTCTCGTTGCCGGGAAGCTGGCCCCAGAACGCGGGTTCGAGATTCACTTCCTCGCGCACCGCCACCGCGCCCGCGTCGGCCAGCGAGGCGGCGCACATGGCGGTAACCTCGTCCAGTGCATCGAGCGAATCGGCGCGGACCAGAACCGAGAGGTGGTGATCGCCGAAACCGACCGAACCGGTGCCCAGCGCATCGCGCGCGGCGGACATTTCGCGGCGCTCGGCCACGGCTTCCTCGTCGGCGCTGCGCAGGCGGCGGATCGAGAGGTCGATGCGTTCGCGCGCGATCTGACGGTCGGCCGGAGCATACGTCTCGGTCAGCACCAGTTCGCAGGGCAGGCGCAGCAGCGCGTCGGTGAGGCCCGGTGCGGTCGAATCGGGGTAGTCCTTGAGGCTCACGATCGAGCCGAAGGTGCCGCCGGTCGCGCCGCGCAGTTCCAGCGCGTCCATGCCGAAGCTGACGCGGCGGTAAGGCAGCATGTGGCCGATGTCGGTCTCGTCCGAGGGACGGCGCACCGGCCGCATCTCGCCGTTGTAGAGCGCGGAAAGCAGTTCGAGCACTTCCGAGCAGCGACCCGCAGGCGCGTCGTAGTCGCCCAGCAGGCGCGCACCGTAAGCGCCGAGCGAGGCTACCATCGCCGATGCAGCCGCCTTGAGCGCGCGGATATCGCCGGGATCGACCTCGGCGTTATCGGCACTCTTGTTCTTCATAAAGCGGCTGAGCTTGTCCGCCCAGCCCGCCTTGCCGCGTGCCGGACGGCGCACCAGAGTAATAAACTGGTCGTTGACGAACAGCGCGCCCGAACCCGTACGCGCCCGCCAGCGCGCATCGATATGCGCGGCGAGCGGATCGTCGAACTGCGCCGCCATCTCGATCTCGACGCGGCGGCGAATGACGTGGTGGTACAGCACGAAGCGCGCATCGAGCGAGGAGCGCAGCAACACTTCGCGCGTGGCGACGTGGGCGTTGAGTTCGTCGCTGTCGGCGGTCTCGAACGCGAGGCCGGGCACCATGAGCGAGAGCATGACCGAACCGTCGCGCAGGCGCACGACATTGTCGTCAACGAGCCCGGCGTAAGGCAGCCGGTCACCGGCGAGCACTTCCTTGGCTCCCCAGGCCTTCAACGGCGATTTGAAGCTCTTGGCCATAAAACTGTCGTCCCCCGCGCGCGCAGTCGCTTACGGCGCGTAGCTGTTGCAGCCCCAGCGCTGCCAGTTGGCGACGCGGGGGCACTTGCTGACCTTGGCGATCCACAGATCGAACACCCGCGGCTCGCGCAGGCACGCGAGATAGCCGATGCCGTGGATCACCAGCATGACCGGCAGCGTCCAGAAGCTCTTGGTGATGAGGAAAATCTCGGTCACCAGAGCGAAGTTGATGATGAAGAAGCTGTAAGTCACGCCCGCAAACATCTGCGGCCGGGTCAACGCGCGATGGACGGGATAGCGGGCGAGACTCATGCGCTTAACCCACCGCTGCCGACTGGATGCCGGTGACGATCGCGCCCGCGCCGAACAGGATGAACACGCCGATGATCACGGTCGCGCCGAAGCGCCAGTTCATCCGGCCGGTGAGCATCATGAAACCGACGGCCGCCACCGCCATGACGGCAACCGCGGTCGCCACGTTGCCGAGCAGCGTACCCTGCAGCCAGCCGAGCGCCGCGACGATGGGGCCGGAACCGGCAGGATCGGCCGCGACGGCCTGAGCATGGGCCAGCGAAGGCGAAAGCTGGGCCGCGACCACGGCCGAAACTGCGTAGAAGCAGCGCGCGAAACGGCTGCGAAGATGTGCGTATCGAATCACCATACCCTCCGTATGAGCGCGCAGTGCGCTAGCAGGATGACAGGTGTGTGACGACAGTGCTGCCAAGCCGTCGCAAATCTCGTCGCAGATGATGAACGGATGACGGTTTTATTTCAGGGCAGCCACGCGGCGACTGGCTTTATATATATGAGGACGCCTTCGTGGCTGCTGCGACCTCGAAGGACCCGGCTTGTGCACCGAGGATCGTCGAGACAATGATCGGGAGAGGGCGAGAAAAAGGGGCGCCCCTTTCGGAACACCCCCTCATCCCCGCCGGAAACCGGATTTCAGCGTGAGGCCATACGGTTCGCCGCCAGCAGGCCGCTGAGCGCACGCCGCGCCGCGAAGCGCGAATCGACCCAGGTTCCGTCAGCCAGTTCGAGATCGTAGCGCACCGGCGTCGATACCGCCGCGCGGAAGGCGGACAGCGCCTTGCCGCTCATTCCGGTGCGGGCATAGGCGGCCCCGAGGTTGATGAGCGTCGCCGGATCATCCGACTTGGCGCCGCCGTCGGCCTCGAGCTTGGTGATCGCCTGCTGCGTGCGGCCCGCGGCGAGTTCCGCATAGGCGACGTCATGAGCCTGCGATGCCGGCCGCTCTACGACGAGCGAAAACGCTGACTGACCCATCAGAACGGCGGCGGCGAGTGCGGTAAGGGACATTGCGATTTCTCCCGTGGACTATGTCGATACCCCGTCATCGTCTGCCGGAAATCGCCGCCCATCAACAAAATGACGTCAGTGTCATAAAACTGCAATCAACCTGTGATCGCCAAAGCCACCGCCGACTCGATGGGTAGCTAACCTGCGGCTAATTCGCAACGTCACATAACCGTCGTGTAAGTGCATATTAGTGTCATTGTAATGCCAACAAAGCGTCACTCGCGCGGCCTAGAGGCCTCGATCAGCGAGGGGCGGAATCGTGATCGCCCCCGTTCGATCTGTTCGACCTGAACACGCCTGAACACACGGGGGATTCATCGTGAAGAAAATTTCCGGTCTGCTGCTCATGGGCTGCAGCGCACTCGCTCTCGCCGGCTGCGGCGCCGACGACATCTCCTCGCCGGGCGCCGGCTCGATCGATGTCGACATCACCAACCCGACGCCGACCCCCACCCCGACCCCGGGCACCGGCCTGGTCGAAGCGGCGACCGACTGCCCCGCGATCGGCGCGACCGGCGGCCTGACCAACAGCGGCACCGTCAGCGGTCCGGAAGGCACCTGGCGCGTCTGCACCCTGCCCTCGCTGATCGACGCCAGCACCACGCTGCCCAAGGTCGATGGCGTGCTCTACCGCATGAACGGCCGCGTCGACGTCGGCTGCGACGGCGGCCTGACCGCTCCGACCACCGCCGCTCCGTTCTCCACCACGACGCTGAGCTGCGGTGGCCGCTCGCTGACCGCCGACACCAACGTTACGCTCACCATCGAGCCGGGCGTGATCGTCTACGGCCAGAACGGCGCCGATCCGGCATGGCTCGCGGTCAACCGCGGCAACAAGATCAACGCCGAGGGCACCCTCGCCCAGCCGATCATCTTCACGACGTACGAGAACGTGCGCGGCACCGCGACCGAAGCGACCGACGGTCGCTGGGGCGGCGTCGTGCTGATGGGCCGCGGCATCACCACCGACTGCACCGCCGGTGGTTCGACCGCTGACCAGACCTGCGAGCGCGACACCGAAGGTTCGGCCAACCCGGCGGTCTTCGGCGGCAAGGACAACGCCTACAACGCCGGCATCATGAAGTATGTCCAGATCCGCTTCTCGGGCTATGTGCTCGGCTCGAACACCGAGCTGCAGGCCCTGACCGGCGAAGGCGTCGGCACCGGCACCACGCTGGAATACATCCAGAGCGTGAACAGCTCGGACGACGGCGCTGAATTCTTCGGCGGCGCGGTCAACATGAAGCACTACATCGCCGTCAACGCCGACGACGACAGCCTCGACATCGACACCGGCCTGCAGGGCAACTTCCAGTACGTCATCATCGCGCAGCGCGCTGCCGACGGCGACTCGCTGATGGAAGTCGACAGCAACAACAACGAAGACCAGACCCCGCGCCAGCGCAGCGTCGTGGCCAACTTCACCGCCATCCAGACCGGCGTTAACAACAACTCGAACAACGCGGCGATCTTCGCACGCGGCAACGCCGACCTCACCCTGGTCAACGGCGTGGTCTACGCGCCGCAGGACGAGTGCATCCGCGTCAACGGCACCGGCACCACCGCCACCCGTGCGACGCTGACCGCGCAGTCGGTCGTCATGACCTGCGCCAGCTCGGGCGCGTTCCTCGGCACCGGCAGCTATGCCAACGCCGACGTCCAGGCCGCGTTCAACGCCGGTTCGAACAACAACGCCGCCTTCACCTCGACGCTGGCGAGCACGTTCGTCAACGGCGCCAACGAAGCCGGTGTGGTGGCCTATGCCAACATCAAGTCGCTCTCGAGCTACTTCGACGCCGTAACCTATGTCGGCGCCGTCAAGGACGCTGCCGACACCTGGTATCGTGGCTGGACCTGCGACACCGCGACCGCGAACTTCGGTTCGAACAGCGCCTGCACGGCCCTGCCGGTCACCTGAGGCAACCGCCCTTAGTCGAACGAAAGGGGGGGCGGTCCGCGAAGGCCGTCCCCTCATTTGCATCCAATTCTCTGTTCCAGGGGGACACCAAATGACCAAGCCGCGGCTCGTAGCGGCGCTGCTGCTTTCCAGCGCGATGACCATGCCGACGATGGCATGGGCGCAGGACAGCACCACGACCGACAGCACTTCTCCCGCCGACGCCGGTACGCCGCCCACCGGGCAGGAAGCCGAGGAAGCGGAAGCACCCGACGTGTCGATCCCGGGCGGCGAGATCCTCGTCACCGGCCAGCGCTCGCGCAATGTGCAGCGTTATGCCCCGCAGGTCGTCTCGGTCCTGTCGAACGAGGAAATCGCGCGTACCGGCGAAGGCGACATCGCCGGCGCCCTCGGCCGCGTGACCGGCCTTTCGGTGGTCGGCAACGGCTACGTCTACGTGCGCGGCCTCGGCGATCGCTACTCGCTGGCCCTGCTCAACGGCTCGCCCCTGCCCAGCCCCGAGCCGCTCAAGCGCGTCGTCCCGCTGGACCTGTTCCCCACCAGCATCATCGCCTCCTCGCTCGTCCAGAAGAGCTACTCGGCGAACTTCCCCGGCGAATTCGGCGGCGGCGTCATCAACCTGACCACCCGCGCCGTGCCCGACAAGCCGTTCCTGACGATCGGCGGCGGCGCCTCGTGGGATACGGAAACCACCAACAAGCTCGGCTACACCTACTACGGCAGCAAGACCGACTGGACGGGCTACGACAACGGCAACCGCAACAAGTCCGTCGAGATGAAGGACTACCTGAGCAGCGGCACCCTGCTCGACGGCACCAGCGATGAGGCGCGCGCCATCGGCAGCACGCTGATCAACGGCCGCAACGCCGTGGTCCAGAAGGACGAGCACCTTCCGGTCAACTTCTCGGGCAGCCTTTCGGCCGGTACGTATGCCGACATCGGCGAAGTGCGCCTCGGCGTGATCGCGGCGGCCAGCTACTCGAACAAGCTGCAGACCAAGGACATCACCACGCAGCGCATCGCCGGTCTCGACTACGACACGCGCGAGCAGGACTTCCAGCAGGTCGTCACCGAGAACCGCATCGTCGCGAACGCGATGCTCGGCCTCGGCCTCGAGTGGGGTGAGAACAAGATCCGCTGGACCAACGTGTACATCCACGACACGGTCAAGCGCGCCTCGCTTTCGCTGGGCTACCAGAACGCGACCCCGACGATCGACTACATGTACCAGGACACCGGCTGGTACGAGCGTCAGCTGATGGACACCCAGCTGGTCGGCGAGTTCAAGCTGGGCAGCGACACCGAGCTGGACGTGCGCGGCGGCTACGCCAACTCCAAGCGCAAGGCGCCTTACGAAATCTCGCTGCAGTACGTCCGCCTGAACAGCGGTGCTAACGGCGACCAGTTCATCAATCGCCTCGACGGCGGCAACCAGGGCGACGCCACGGTCGACTTCTCCAACCTGGACGAGGACGTCTGGTCGGCCGGTGCGGACTTGTCGCACACGTTTGGTGCGGGCTGGCAGGGCACGGTGGGCTATGCCTACCAGCTCAACGATCGCCGCACCTCGCGCCGCGCGTTCCAGATCCGTGCGCAGGGCGATACCCGCCTGATCAGCACCTTCGGCCTGCTGCGGCCGGACGTCCTGTTCCAGCCCGGCATGTTCTATATCGACCAGGCCACGGACAACGCAGTCGATTATCACCTGCTGACCAACGAGATCGACTACGCCGGCGCGGTGTTCGACGCCAAGCTGAACAACCACGCATGGTATGCCAAGTTGAACGGCCAGGTCACCGACGCCCTCAGCTTCGACCTCGGCGTGCGCTGGGAATACGCCACCCAGTTCGCGGGCGTGGTGCCGATCGCCGCCACCGGCACGGCCATCCCCGACACCAACCTCGAGCGCGAATACTGGCTGCCCGCCCTGACGCTTACCTACGAGCTGCAGCCCGGCATGCAGCTGCGCGTCAACGGTTCGAAGACGATCGCACGCCCGCAGTTCCGCGAGCTGCTGTATCAAACCTTCTTCGACCCCGACAGCAACCGCAGCTATCGCGGCAACCCGCTGCTAACGGACAGCCAGCTCTACAACGCCGAAGCGCGCTTCGAGTACTATCTGAGCACGAAGGACAAGGTGTCCATCGGCGGCTTCTTCAAGCGTCTGGAAAACCCGATCGAAACGTTCCTGGTCCGCCCGGGCAACGACTTCGTGACGACGTATGCCAACGCGCCTTCGGCCAACCTCTACGGCGCTGAAGTCGAACTGCAGAAGTACTTCGACGTCTTCGCCGACCGCCGTGTGCTGCTGGCCGCGAACTACACCTACACCAAGTCCAAGCTCAGCGTGAAGCAGGGCGACACGACGGCGGTGTACGGTGCCTCGACCAACAATGCGCTCGACTACTTCCGCGACGGCGCGCCGCTCACGGGCCAGTCGGAGCACATCGCCAACGTCCAGCTGGGCCTCGAGCAGCAGGACGGGCTCTCGCAGCAGACCTTCCTGTTCAACTACGCCAGCAAGCGCGTGACGAGCCGCGGTCTCAACCAGTCGGGCCAGAACGACATCTTCGAGAACCCCGGCTTCACGATCGACTTCGTGGCGCGTCAGGGCATCGAGCTGGCAGGCACCGACATCGAGGTGAAGTTCGAGGCACGCAACCTCACCGGCCGCAAGCACTCGGAATATCAGGACTTCGAGGGCGGCCGCATTCAGGTCAACACTTACGACGTCGGCCGCGTGTTCTCGCTCTCGGCTTCGGTCACTTTCTAAGCCGTCTTTTCCGGGGAGGCACCTGCCCTCCCGACGGCAACCTCATGGCCCGGTCGCCCAGCGACCGGGCCTTTCTTTTTTGCCCTTTGCAAAGTCGGCAAACACCGGTAAGCGCCGTCCCGTCATCTGGGGAGTAGCCGCCCGCGCATGTCGCGGGACCTGCCGTCAACACACTTGGCCGAGAGGCCATGGCGCGCAGGAGGACGTTTTAAAACGTCCGGGCGAGACCAATGACGCATGCGGTTTCGCTCGGCCGGGCGGATTACCGAATGCGTCGTTGCGTTTCGTTTCCGCCCGGCCCGAAAGTACCATGACCATGGAAGCCCTGCTTACATCGACCGCCGTGGTCGCCCTCGCCGAAATCGGCGACAAGACCCAGCTTCTCGCCATCGTTCTCGCCACGCGCTTCAAGCGGCCCTGGCCGATCGTCGCGGGCATCTTCGTCGCCACGATCGCCAACCACTTCCTCGCCGCACTGGTGGGCGAACAGGCGGCGGCGTTCCTCGACGGGCAGTGGTTCCGCTACCTCGTCGCCGCCAGCTTCATCCTGATGGCCGGCTGGACGCTGATCCCCGACAAGTTCGACGAGGACGAAGAGGCCAAGCCGAGCCGCTTCGGTCCGTTCCTGGCGACCGCTATCGCGTTCTTCCTCGTCGAGATGGGCGACAAGACCCAGATCGCCACGATCGCGCTCGGCGCGCGCTTCCAGAGCGTAGTGCCGGTGATGATGGGCACCACCATCGGCATGATGATCGCCAACGTCCCGGCGGTGTTTCTCGGCAATGCCCTCATCAAGAAGGTGCCGCTGAACGTCGTGCGCACCGTGGCGGCGCTGCTGTTCCTGGTGATCGGCCTGTGGCTGCTGGCGCAGACGGCGGGGCTGCTGGGTTGAGGTTTCTGGGCTGAAACGACGAAGGGGCCGCGGCAAGGCGGCCCCTTCTTGTTGCGTCATCAAACCCCGTCACCCTGAACTTGTTTCAGGGTCCATTTGGCCGTCAACGCCGCGCTGTGCTCCCGCAAACCGGGAGCGCCGATGGCGAAACGACACTCCGGCCCAAGTTGCCCGATGGACCCTGAAACAAGTTCAGGGTGACGGCAGGTTTGCGATGGAACCGTCGCGTACCTTACGCCACGTCCATCGCATAGCCCGCCGCGCGCACAGTGCGGATCGGATCGGTCTCGCCGTCGCGGTTGATCGCCTTGCGCAGACGGCGGATGTGGACGTCCACCGTGCGCTCGTCGATGTCGGAATCCATGCCCCAGACGCCGTCGAGGATCTGCTGGCGCGAGACCACGCGGTTCGGGCGCTCCATGAAGTAGCGCAGCAGGCGGAACTCGGTCGGACCCAGATGCAGCGCCTCGCCGCCGCGACGCACGCGGTGGCTGGTGGCGTCGAGTTCGATGTCGCCCCACGACAGCACGCTGCCCGCCAGCGACGGACGCGCGCGGCGCAGGAGCGCCTCGATGCGGGCCATCAGCTCGCGCGGGGAGAACGGCTTGGTGACGTAGTCGTCCGCGCCGGTCTTGAGGCCGCGGATCATGTCCTCTTCCTCGCCGCGCGCGGTGAGCATGATGATCGGGACCGAGGCAGTTTCCTTGTCCTTGCGCAGCTGGCGGCAGACCTCGATTCCGGGCACCTGCTCGATCATCCAGTCGAGCACGATGGCATCGGGCGTCTGCTCGCGCACCATGACGAGGGCTTCCTCGCCGTCGGGCGTGGAGCGAACGTCGTAGCCTTCGGCGGAGAGGTTCCAGGTCAGCAGTTCGCTGAGAGCGACGTCGTCCTCGACGACGAGGATCGAGGCGGCGCTCACGACAGCATCCCCGAACTGGTGTCATCCGTCAAAGAGTCACGCTCCGTGCAGTATTCGCCGGTCGCCGCGTAGTAGACCATCTCCGCCACGTTGGTGGCATGGTCGCCGATACGCTCCAGGTTGCGGGCGATGAAGAGAAGCTGCGCGGCGCTGGTGATCGTTGCCGGGTTCTCCATCATGTGCGTGAGCAGCGAGCGGAACAGCGTGTTGTAGAACTGGTCCAGCTTCTGATCGCGCTTGATGACCTCCACCGCCAGCTGCGCATCGCGCGAGCCGTAAGCGTTCAGCACATCGCGCACCATGGACTCGGCGATCTCGGCCATGGCCGGGACCAGCGTGACCGGGTCGATCTTGGTGCGACCTTCCAGCGCATTCACGCGCTTGGCGATGTTCTTGGCGTAGTCGCCGATGCGCTCGATCACGCCCGAGATCTTGAGCGCGGCGATGACGTCGCGCAGATCGTCGGCCATCGGCGCGCGCAGGGCGATCGTGCGAACGGCGAGGCGGTCCACTTCGGCCTCCAGCGCATCGAGCCGGGCGTCGGCGGCGACGACTTGCGCGGCCAGTTCCTCGTCATGATGGACGAGCGCGGTGATGGCATCGCGGATCGCGACTTCGGCGAGCCCGCCCATTTCGGCGACGAGGCCGCGAAGCTGCCCGATCTCGGAGTCGAAGGCCTTGACGGTATGGTCTACCATGGCTTTTCCCTGTCAGCTCACCAACTCAGCCGTAGCGGCCGGTGATGTAGTCCTTGGTGCGCGTTTCGCGCGGATTGGTGAAGATCTGGTCGGTCTCGCCATATTCCACCATGCTGCCGAGGTGGAAGAAGGCGGTGCGCTGCGACACGCGCGCGGCCTGCTGCATCGAGTGGGTGACGATGACGATGGCGAAGCTTTCCTTCAACTCGTCGATCAGTTCCTCGATGCGCGCGGTGGCGATCGGGTCGAGCGCGGAGCACGGCTCGTCCATCAGGATCACCTCGGGGCTGACCGCGATGGCGCGCGCGATGCACAGGCGCTGCTGCTGGCCGCCGGAAAGCGCGGTGCCGGCGTCGGTGAGGCGATCCTTGACCTCTTCCCACAGGCCCGCCTTGGTGAGCGCGTTCTCGACGATGCGGTCCATGTCGGACTTGGCACTGGCGAGGCCGTGGATGCGCGGGCCGTAGGCGATGTTCTCGTAGATCGACTTGGGGAACGGGTTCGGCTTCTGGAACACCATGCCGACGCGGGCGCGCAGGGCGACCGAGTCCATCGTCGAGGCGTAGATATCCTCGCCGTCGAGCAGGATCTGGCCGTCGACGCGGGCACCGGCGATCGTGTCGTTCATGCGGTTGAGAGTGCGCAGGAACGTCGACTTGCCGCAGCCCGACGGGCCGATGAAGGCAGTGACGATCCCGTTGTCGATGTCGATCGAGACGTCGTTGATCGCCTTCTTCTGTCCGTAGAAGACGTCGACGTTACGAGCGGTGATTTTTGCTTCGGTCATGGTTCTACCAGCGGACTTCGAATTTGTTTCGAAGGTAAATGGCGATGCCGTTCATGGCGAGCAGGAAGACCAGCAGCACGATGATGGCGGCGGAAGTGTTCTGGACGAAGGCCTTGTCGATCTCGTCCGACCACAGGAAGATCTGCATCGGCAGCACGCTGGACGGGGCCGTCAGGCTGTCGGGCGGGGTGACGACGAAGGCGCGCATGCCGATCATCAGCAGCGGCGCGGTTTCACCCAGCGCGCGGGCCATGCCGATGATGGTGCCGGTCAGGATGCCCGGCAGCGCGAGGGGCAGGACGTGGTGGAACGTCGTCTGCACCTTGCTGGCGCCGATGCCGTAGGCGGCCTCGCGGATCGAGGGCGGGACGGCCTTGATCGCGTTGCGGCCGGAGATGACGATGACCGGCATCGTCATCAGCGCCAAGGTCAGACCACCGACCAGCGGCGAGGAGCGCGGCATCTGAAAGGTGTTGATGAACACCGCCAGACCCAGCAGGCCAAAGATGATCGACGGCACAGCGGCGAGGTTGTTGATCGACACCTCGACCCACTCGATCCACTTCTTCTTGGGCGCGAACTCTTCCAGATAGATCGCGGCGAGCACGCCCATAGGGAAGCTGAGCAGCAGCGTCACCAGCATGGTGAGCAGCGAACCCTTGGCCGCGCCCCATACACCTGCCGCGCTGGCGTCGGTCGAGTCCGAACCGGAGAGGAAATCCCAGTCCAGACCGCCCAGCCCGTTCTTCAGCATGATGACGAGCAGCAGCGCGAGGAAGCCGAGGCTCAGGACGATCGCGCCGAGGCCGATCATCTTGAACCGCTTCTCTGCAGCATGTCGCTTCGCGAGGCGGCGTACCGCCTCGGGCGAATTCCAGTCGGACTTACTCATAGGCTTCGCGGAACCGCTTCACGACGCGCAGGGCGACGATGTTGAGGATGAGGGTGACGATGAACAGCACCAAGCCGAGCGCGAAGGCCGACAGCGTCTTGGGGCTGTTGAACTCCTGGTCGCCGGTCAGCATCTGGACGATCTGGTAGGTGACGGTCGTCATCGAGGCGAAGGGGTTCGCCGAAAGGTTGGCGGCGGCACCGGCGGCCATGACGACGATCATCGTCTCGCCGATGGCGCGGCTGATCGCCAGCATCACGCCCGCGACGATGCCCGGCAGCGCGGCGGGCAGCAGCACCCGCTTGATCGTCTCCGAGCGGGTGGCGCCCAGCGCCAGCGAACCGTCGCTCATCGCGCGCGGCACGGCGGCAAGCGCGTCATCGGCCATCGAGGAGACGAACGGGATGATCATCACGCCCATCACCAGACCGGCGGCCAGCGCGCTCTCGGTCGAGGGGTTGGCCATGCCCAGCGAGGCGGCGAAGTCGCGGATGAACGGCGCGACCGTCAGCGCGGCGAAGTAGCCGTAGACCACGGTGGGAATCCCCGCGAGGATCTCCAGCATCGGCTTCACCCACTTGCGCACGTCGCGGGTGGCGTACTGCGTCAGGTAGATCGCGCTCATCAGGCCGAGGGGGATCGCGACGACCATGGCGATGATCGCGCCGATGTAGATCGTGCCCCAGAACAGCGGCACAGCACCGAAGTTGTCGTTGATGTTGTCGCCCATGGTGCTCGCAGGGGACCAGTGGGTGCCGGTGAGGAACGCGATCGGCGACACATCCTTGAAGAACATGCCCGCCTCGAACACCAGCGAGGCAACAATGCCGAAGGTGGTCAGGATCGCCAGCAGCGAGGCTGCCAGCAGCACGCCCAGCACCAGGCGCTCGACATGGGTGCGGGCCTTGAAGTCCGGGCGGATGCGCGTGAAGCCGAAGGCGCCGCCCGCAAAGGCAACGATCAGTACAATCACTGCGCCGATCAGGCCGAACTTGACTTGCGCGGCGCGGAACGGCTCGACCAGCGCCTGCGCCTCCGGGTTGAAGGCGACGGCGTTCGGATCGGCGGCGATGGTCTGCGCCTCGGCGACGATGGCGCCCAGCTGGAACGGGTCGGTCGGCAGGCCATGCGCGGCAGGAGTGGCGAAGACCGCGCCCTGGACGAGGCCGGGCATCACGGCCTGCCATACCAGCCAGGCGGCCAGTGCCGGGACCACGATCCACAGCGCCAGATGCCAGCCATGGTAGCCGGGCATCGAGTGCATCGACCCCCGGCCGGTATAGAGCAGCCGCGCCCGGCCGCGCGCGGCGAACCAGCCGACAAGGCCGAGGCCGAGGACGGCCAGGAGAACTCCGGTAAGTATCATGACTGGCCCATCGGCCCCTTGTTCATACCGGGCGCTCCATCCACGCCGTCATGGCGAGACCGCAGGCCGAAGCAACCCAGGGCGGTTTGCGCCTGCCCTGGGTTGCCGCGCGGCTGCGCCGCTCGCAATGACGATGCAAGGGATCGAAGCACCGTAGTGGGTTCTTACTTCAGCTCGGACGGATCGAGCGGGGTCATGTTCGCGACGATTTCGGCGCTCTTCTTGCGCACGTCCTCGGGCGCGATGACCATGCCCTTCTTCTGCAGGAGGCCGTCGGCGCCCCACGACTTCACCCACTCGGCGACGTAGCCCTGCAGGCTCTTGATCGGGCCGAGGTGCTGCTTCTTGACGTAGATGTAGAGCGGACGCGCGCCGGGGTACGAATAGTCCGAGATCGTCGCGTAGGTCGGGGTCACGCCCGACATCGGGATGCCCTTCAGGCTGTCCGGGTTCTCTTCGAGAAACGAGTAGCCGAAGATGCCGATGGCCTTCGAATTCTGCGAGATCTTCTGGACGATCAGGTTATCGTTCTCGCCCGCGTCGACGTAGGGACCGTCTTCGCGAATGTCGTGGCAGATCGCTTCGTACTTGTTCTTGTCGCTGTCCTTGAGCTTGGCGGTGGTCGCGTCGGTCTTGCAGCCGGCCTCGAGGATCAGTTCCTTGAGCGCGTCGCGCGTGCCCGAGGTCGAGGGCGGGCCGTAGACGAGGATCGGTTCGGCCGGAAGCGACGGATTGACGTCCTTCCAGGTCTTCGCAGTGTTGGGCTTGCCGAAAGGGTTGGCCGCCAGCGCCTTGTAGATGTCGGTCGGTGTCAGCTGGAAGCCGGGGCCGCTCTTCGATTCGGCGAAAGCGATGCCGTCGATGCCGACCTGGACCTCGACGATCTCCTTAACGCCGTTCTTCTGGCATTCCTCGTACTCGGACTTCTTGATCCGGCGCGAGGCGTCCTCGATGTCCGGGTGCTGGGCGCCGACACCGGCGCAGAACAGCTTCATGCCCGCGCCCGTCCCGGTCGATTCGATGACCGGCGACTTCACACCCGCCGCCTTCGCGTAACCCTCGGCCACGGCGGTGGCGAAGGGGTAGACGGTCGAGGAACCGACCGCGCGAACGAAATCGCGCGATCCGGCTGAGGAACCACCAGAACCACCACAAGCGCTGAGCGCGGCGAGCGAGACGGCGGCGAAAATGAAGGTCTTGGTCGAACGCATTGGTAAACCCCCTTGGGCTTTGATCTTGAACTGCCCCCTATTGGTCTTTGATGACACTTTTGCGTCAATAACGTGACTAAGTAGGAAGTGTCTCGAAAATCCGGCGCGCAGGCCTCAATAATTCCACTGGATCTGGGCGCGCAGGACGTCGCCTTCGGCCTGTCCGGCGCGTCGTTCGTCGGCCTCGGCGCGCTTCATGCGGGCATAGGCAAGCGTGAACTCGATCGGCTTCACCGGCGTCCATTCCACGCCCAGTTCGATATCGTTGGTATCGAGGCGCGGCGCATTGACCGCGCCCTTCCAGCCGCCCTTGTAGCGTTCCCACCGCGCATAGGGGATGACCCGGCCCGCGCCGAAGTCCGGCACGCGGTACATCAGCATCACGTAGCCGCCGCTGGCATTATGCGATTCGATCGTCTGCGTTCCGGTATCGAACTGCGGCCCGCGCCCGAAAGTCCACTCGGCCTGGATGCCGAAGGGCTGCGGATAGAGGATCGCGTGCGCGACCGCGCGTCGCTCGGTGAAGTTCTGCGCGGTCACCCCGCCCGCGCGCACTTCCGGCTTCACCTTGTTGTGCATCAGCGAGCCGCCCACTTCGAGCACCTGCCCGTCCAGCCCGATACCGTCGAGCCGCATCGGCCATGTCGCCATCGCCACCGACATCAGGCTCTCGTTGCGCTCCTGCCGGTTGACGCCCTGCCCGTTGAACACGCCGAAGCCGAAGGCGCCGTAATTGCCGAAAAGCTTCTGCCCGCCCGCTTCCAGTTCGTCCCAGATCGCCTGCACGCGGTCCGGCGTGTAGTAGGCGACGATGCCGAGGTCGCGCTCGCTGGGCACTCCGGCGTTGATCGCGTCGGTGCGGTCGAGCGGCACACGGTTGGAGGAGGACTGCAGGTTCTCCCACCCGAACGGCACCTTGGACTGGCCGAAACGCAGCTTCAGGCGCTGCGCCTTGTCGAGCGCGACGTCCACGTAGGCATCGCGCAGCTGCAGGAAGTTGTCGCGCCGCTCGCCCGAAGTCTGGTTGTTGACCGCGCTGGCGAAGTCGGGTTGCAGGTAGAACGAGACGCCGTGGCCGAGGTCGCCCTGCATCACGAGGCGGATGCGGCGGAAGAAGAAGTTGCTGTCCGGGCCGATGCTGCCGTCCTGCACCGACCGCAGGCGCGAGCGGCCTGAAGGCGCGTCCTTGTCGCCCGAGATGATCTCGTTGAAGCGCATCTGGGTATAGCCGCGCAGCTTGATGCCGCTCGCGGTCTTGGCGAGCTTCGCCGGGATCGAGCTGGCTGCCGGGGCGGGCGGAGGAGCCTCAGCGGGCGTGGCCGGCCCTGCCGCGAGAGCTGGAACCGGCGTCGCGGCCGCATTCGGAAGCGGAGTCGCGGCCTGCGACGCCGCGCCCTTCGCCGCCGCAAGCTGCCCTTCGAGCGAGGTGATGCGCTGCGCCATCGCCTCCATCTGCGCGCGCATGGCGGCGAGGTCAGCCTGGGTGACCGAATCGGCGGACTGCGCCAGGACTGGGGAAACCCAGCCCAGGGCGACGACGAGCGCTATGGCGGAAACGGGCAATCTTCGCATGGCTGCGGATTGCATCACGATTGGGTTCAGGATTCGCGTCATTTCGATGACGCGAATATGTCCATCGAATGACACTTTGATGACGTCAGGCTTCCCACTCCAACCCCTCCGGCAAGCGGGAGGGGCGGAAAGCTTGCAAGCGAAGCGAGTTAGCCGGACGGGGGGGCAACACCGGCCTCCGCGCGATCAGCCCTCCGCGCGCAGCGGCAGCATCAGCGAGGCGGTCGTCCCTACGCCCTGCCGGCTCTCGATGTCGAAGCGGCCACGGTGGCGCTCGACGATGTGCTTGACGATCGACAGGCCCAGCCCGGTTCCGCCCACCGCGCGGCTGCGACTGGTATCGGCGCGGTAGAAGCGCTCGGTCACGCGCGGCAGGTGTTCGGGGCCGATGCCCTCGCCCTCGTCGCGCACGGTGACGAGCACCCAGCCGGTGCTGGCGGCCTCCACAGAGACTTCCACGGGGCCCTCGGGCTTCGCATACTTGCGCGCATTGTCGATGAGGTTGCGCAGGACCTGCGAAAGCTGGCCGCGATCGCCCGCGATGACCGCTTCGGACTGGTTGGCCCGGACATGGACTTCCATCGTGCCCTTGAACTCGCCCGCCACTTCGTGCGCCAGTGCGACGACATCGACGGTGTCCGAAGGCGCCTCGTGCTTCACCGCCTCGATGCGCGAAAGCGACATGAGGTCCGAAATCAGCGCCTGCATCCGCTGCGCCTCATGGCGGATGGTGCCGAGGAAGCGGTTGCGCAACGCCTCGTCGCCGCCCGCCTTGGGGTTCATCAGCGTCTCGCAGTAGCCGATGACGCTGGCGAGCGGAGTGCGCAGTTCGTGGCTGGCATTGGCGACGAAGTCGGCGTGGGACTTGGCCACGCTGACCCGCTCCGACAAGTCGTAGAGGCTGACCAGCCGCTCGTAGAGGCCGACCACCTTGCAGTCGACTTCCCACACCGACCCGCCGGTGGACAGCCCCTTCACCCGCGCCGAGCCGCCCTCGTCGCTGAGGATCGCGGCGACCGCGCGCGGCTCGCGAATGGCGATGCGCACGTCCTGCCCGACGATATGCGCGCCCAGCAGTGCCTTCGCCGCGCTGTTGGCGAAGCGCACCTGCCCCCGCACGATCATCATCGCGGGTGTCTGGAGGTGTTCGAGGAGGTGGACGCCCTCGATGCTCATGCCTGTAATGCTCCTGAGGTCGCGGTGGGTGTGCACCGAAGATTCAAATCCGCGCGTGACATGGTTCCAAGACACTATTGTTGCAACATTCGTATTCACCAACGCCGGAAATGACATTTCCGTGTCCATTCACCCTGCGGCAAGTTTGGAAAACGTGCTTGCGGCGCCCGAGTGCCCTAGCGCTCGGCGGCGGCCTTTGTTATGGCGCAACCGCATGGCGGTCCGCCCACAAGTGGACATGACGCCATGCAGCCTTGAGAACAATCATCAACGGCTGCGAGGAGGAGCGCGGTCGTCCGGTGGAAAGGGTACCGTGACGCAATTCACTTCCGATCGCCTGCTCCTCTTCGGCGCCACGGGCGATCTTTCACGCAGGATGCTCCTCCCTTCGCTTTGCGCGCTCGACGCGGAAGGCCTGCTGGGTCCTGACATCGAAATTATCGGAACCGCCCGGTCGGACATGGACGACCAGGGCTTCCGCAACTTCGCGCGCGAATCGCTGGAGCAGTTCCTGCCCGCCGGTCGCCGAGGCAGCCTGGCGCAGTTCCTCAACCGGCTGAGCTACCAGCCGCTCGACGCCAACGACATCGACAGCTTTCACGCGCTGGCGCAGAAGGTGGGCACCCCGACGCAGGGCCTGTCGATCTTCCTGTCCACCGCGCCCAGCCTGTTCGAACCGACCATCCACGGCCTCGAAAAGAGCGGCCTCGCCAGCGGCAACGTGCGCATCGGGCTCGAAAAGCCGCTCGGGGTGGACCTCGCATCGAGCAAGGTCATCAATGACGCGGTGGCCAGCGCCTTCCCCGAGGACCGGATCTTCCGGATTGACCACTATCTCGGCAAGGAGACGGTGCAGAACATCCTGGCATTGCGTTTCGCCAACCTGATGTTCGAGCCGCTGTGGAACGCCGCGCACATCGACCACGTGCAGATCACCGTGGCCGAGACCGTGGGCCTCGAATCGCGCGTCGCCTACTACGACGACAGCGGCGCCTTGCGCGACATGGTGCAGAACCACATGCTCCAGCTGCTCGCGCTCGTGGCGATGGAGCCGCCGGTTTCGTACAACGCCACCTCGATCCGCAATGAGAAGGTCAAGGTCCTCCACTCGCTGCGCAAGGTGAAGCCCGAGGAAACCGTCACCGGCCAGTACCGCGCCGGCGCGATCACCGGCAAGGCCGTGCCCGGCTATGATGAAGAGCTCGGCAAGGATTCGAACACCGAAACCTTCGTCGCGATCAAGGGCTTCATCGACAACTGGCGCTGGCAGGGCGTGCCCTTCTACATGCGCACCGGCAAGCGCCTGCCCAAGCGCACGACCGAGATCGTCGTGCAATTCCGCGACGTTCCGCACTCGATCTTCCACGGCAAGGGCGCGAAGACGGTGCCCAACCGCCTCGTCATCGGCATCCAGCCGGAAGAGAACATCACCCTCTCGCTCATGGCCAAGGTGCCGGGGCTGGACCGTGACGGCTACGGCCTGCGCTCGGTGCCGCTGGCGATCACCCGCCCCGACGCCTTCGCCGACCACCAGCGCCGCATCGCCTACGAACGCCTGCTGCTCGACCTCATCGAAGGCGACCAGACCCTGTTCGTGCGCCGCGACGAAGTGGAAGCCCAATGGGAATGGATCGACGCGATCCGCTCCGGCTGGGAGGAACAGGCGCAGGAGCCCAAGACTTACACTGCAGGAAGCTGGGGCCCGTCCGCCGCGATCGCCCTCGCCGAACGTGACGGAGTGACCTGGCACGAGTAACCTCGTGTCAGCCTTCAAGTTTGCTTGAGCAGGCCGTTCATAGGCCAGAATATAGCGATTGACACCGGTTACCTTCCCGCCCACATGCGGGGCGGGAAGAGCCGGATGTCGCGAAAGACCAGGAGTAGACCATGACCAACCTCCACCCGGTGGTCGCGCGCGTCACCGACCGTATCATCGAACGGTCGAAGGACAGCCGCGCGCGCTATCTCGACATGATCGCCCGCGAGACGGACCGCCATTCCGACC
The DNA here is from genome assembly GCF_057808725.1 of Novosphingobium sp. FG90. Taxonomy (NCBI): domain Bacteria; kingdom Pseudomonadati; phylum Pseudomonadota; class Alphaproteobacteria; order Sphingomonadales; family Sphingomonadaceae; genus Novosphingobium; species Novosphingobium sp. FG90. Next base: position 67,913 of record NZ_JBMDIO010000010.1, on the reverse strand, counting down.
GCAGCTTCCTCTCGTGCTCGAACCTCGCGCACGGCTTCGCCGCCTCGGGCGAGGACAAGGCGACGATCGCCGGGAACAAGGCGGTAAACCTCGGCATCGTCACCGCTTACAACGACATGCTCTCGGCCCATCAGCCCTATGGCCGCTACCCCGAGCAGATGAAGCTGTTCGCGCGCGAAGTCGGCGCCACCGCGCAAGTCGCCGGCGGCGTGCCCGCCATGTGCGACGGCGTGACGCAGGGGTTCGACGGCATGGAACTGTCATTGTTCAGCCGCGACGTCATCGCGCTGTCCACCGGCGTCGCCCTCTCCCACGCGATGTTCGACGGCATGGCACTGCTGGGCATCTGCGACAAGATCGTCCCCGGCCTCGTCATCGGCGCGCTGCGCTTCGGCCACCTGCCCGCGATCTTCGTGCCTTCGGGTCCGATGCCCACCGGCATCTCCAACAAGGAGAAGCAGAAGGTCCGCCAGCTCTACGCCGAGGGCAAGGTCGGCCGCGAGGAACTGCTCGCCAGCGAAAGCGCCAGCTATCACTCGCCGGGCACCTGCACCTTCTACGGCACCGCCAACTCCAATCAGATGATGATGGAGATGATGGGCCTGCACATGCCGAACGCAGCGTTCGTGCCGCCCAACACCCCGCTGCGCACCGCGCTGACCCGCTCGGCCACGCACCGTCTGGCGGCGATGACTCGCAAGGGCGAGGACTATCGGCCGATGGCGCAGGTCGTGGACGAGAAGGCGATCGTCAATGCCATCGCCGGTCTGCTGGCCACGGGCGGCTCGACCAACCACGCGATCCACCTGCCCGCCATGGCGCGCGCGGGCGGCATCCTGATCGACTGGCAGGACTTCGACGAGCTTTCGGCCGTCGTGCCGCTCATCACCCGCGCCTATCCCAACGGCTCGGGCGACGTGAACCACTTCCACGCAGCGGGCGGCATGGCCTGGGTGATCCGCGAACTGCTCGACGGCGGCCTCGCTCACCGCGACATCCTGACCGTGGCCGAAGGCGGCATGTCCGCCTACGCCGACGAGCCGGTGATGGTCGACGGCGAACTCGCGTGGACTCCGGCGCCCACCGTCAGCGGCGACGACACGATGCTGCGCCCGGTCTCCAACCCGTTCCTGCCGGATGGGGGCATGCGTCTGGTCGACGGCAACCTCGGTCGCGGCACCTTCAAGACCAGCGCGGTCGATGCCGAACGCTGGACGATCGAGGCGCCCTGCCGCGTGTTCGACGATCAGGAAGGCGTGGCGAAGGCATTCAAGGCCGGTGAACTGGACAAGGACGTCATCGTCGTCGTCCGCTTCCAGGGCCCCCGCGCCAACGGCATGCCCGAACTGCACAAGCTGACCCCGCCGCTGGGCGTGCTGCAGGATCGCGGCCACAAGGTCGCGCTCGTGACGGACGGGCGCATGTCGGGCGCTTCGGGCAAGGTGCCCGCCGCCATCCACGTCACCCCGGAAGCCTTCGCAGGCGGCCCGCTGGCGTACCTGCGCGATGGCGATATCGTGCGTCTCTCGGCCGAGGACGGCACCATCTCCACCACCGCCGACCTCTCGGGCCGCGAACCCGCCCCGACCCCGCCGCCCGCGATGGGCACCGGCCGCGAACTCTTCGCGATGTTCCGCATCAATGCGTCGAGCGCCGAACACGGCGGCTCGTCGATGCTGGAGGTTGCCGGGCTGTGACGACGGAAATCGTGGCCGTCGACATCGGCGGCACCCATGCCCGCTTCGCCATCGCCACCATCGGCGATGACGGCAGGATCACGCTGGGCGAACCCGCCACGCTGCACACCAAGGACCACGGCAGCTTCCAGTTGGCGTGGGAGGCGTTCCGCGCCATGAACGGCGGCGCCCTGCCCGATGCCGTCGCCATGTCGGTGGCAGGCCCGGTCGGCAACGAGGTGATCAAGTTCACCAACAACCCCTGGATCCTGCGCCCCGCAAAGATCCAGGAGATGCTTGGCCCCACGCGCCAGACCATCATCAACGACTTCGCCGCCGTCGCCCACGCCGTCGCCTGCGCGGACGAGAGCGACTTCCTCTACCTAACCGGCCCGGACGAGGCGCTGCCCGCATCGGGCACGCTCAGCATCCTCGGCCCGGGCACCGGCCTTGGCGTCGCGCACCTCTACCGTGACGGCAAGGGCAGCTACCACGTTCAGGCGACCGAGGGTGGTCACACCGACTACGCCCCGCTCGACCTGATCGAGGACGCGATCCTCGCCCGCCTGCGCAAGCGCCACACCCGCGTCTCGGTGGAACGCATTGTCTCCGGTCCTGGTATCGTCGATATCTATGCGACGCTCGCCGCCATGGAGCACAAGGCCATCCACGAACTCTCCGACGTCGAGATCTGGACCGCCGCCGCAGAGGGCACGGACAGCCTTGCCGTCGCCGCCGTGGACCGCTTCTGCCTCGCGCTCGGCGCGGCGGCGGGCGACTGCGCGCTGGCACAGGGCGCCAGCGGCGTCGTCATCGCCGGTGGCCTTGGCTACCGCATCCGCGAGACCATCAAGACCTCGGGCTTTGCCGAGCGTTTCCGCGCCAAGGGCCGCTTTGCCGGCCTGATGGCCACCCTGCCCGTCAAGCTCATCACTCACCCGCAGCCCGGCCTGTTCGGCGCGGCGGCCGCATTCGCAAGGGAGCACCTCCAGTAATGACTACCGTATCCGAAGCCGTCGAGAAGGTCATGCGCCTCGCCCCGGTGATCCCGGTTCTGGTCATCGAGGACATCGAGCACGCCCTGCCGATCGCAGAGGCGCTCGTCGCCGGCGGCCTGCCCGCGCTGGAGGTGACGCTGCGCACCGAATGCGCGATCGAGGCGATCAGGATCATGAAGCAGGTTCCCGGCGCCGTCGTCGGCGCGGGCACGGTGCTGACGCCTGACGACCTCAAGCGTTCGATCGACGCGGGCGCCGAATTCATCGTCTCGCCCGGCCTGACGCCGAACCTCGCCGAAGCGGCCTACAAGTCGAAGGTCCCGTTCCTGCCCGGCACCGCCAACGCCAGCGACGTGATGTTCGCACTGGAATGCGGGTTCGATCGCCTCAAGTTCTTCCCGGCGATGGCCGCAGGCGGTCCGCCCGCGCTGAAGGCGATCTCCGCCCCGCTGATGGCCGCAAAGTTCTGCCCGACCGGCGGCGTCACTCCGCAGAACGCGCCCGAATGGCTGGCGCTGGACGCGGTGATCTGCGTCGGCGGCAGCTGGATGGTCCCCAAGGGTAAGCCGGACGTTGCGAAGATCGAAGCCGAAGCGCGCCTCGCAGCGGGCCTCGCTCGCTGATGGCGGCCGAGGGCAAGGGCGCATTGGCGCTGGGCACCGTCGACGAACTCGACGCGCGCCTGAAGGAGCTGCACAAGCTCACGGCGGTGACGCCGCTGTTCAACCCCGTGTTCCAGCTGGGTCTGGAACTGTCGCGGGCTCTGGAAAACGGCGAAATGTCCCTCGACGACATCGAGGCGCTCGTCGCCGAGATGGAATGCGAGGGCCTGCGCGCCCGCGCCGCCCGGCTCGACCGCGTTCTCGGCACCGTGCCGATCGCAGACAACGACAAGGCGCTCGACGCCCTTGCCGCAAAGACCGCCGATGACGACGACTTCACCGCCTTCGCCGTGCGCTGGCAGCGCCCGGCGGCGCATGTCGTCTTCACCGCGCACCCCACGTTCCTGCTGAGCGAAGCCCAGACCGCGGCCGTCACCACCTCTGCCTCCAACGGCGATTTCAGCGTGGCCTCGGTCTGCGTAGCCTCCCCGGCGCGCGACACGATCACGCTCGATTCCGAGCATGACGCTGCAATGGCCGCCATGGCGCGCGGCCAGAAGGCGCGTGATCGCATCAACGCGCGCTTGTTCGACCTTGCCGCCGCCCGCTGGCCGAAGCGCTGGAAGGGCCTGAACCCGATGCCGGTGCGCTTCGCCCACTGGGTCGGCTACGACATGGACGGGCGCACGGACATTTCTTGGTCCACCTCGATCCGCTACCGGCTTGAGGAAAAGGCCCAGCGTCTGGCCGGTTATGCCGAGGCGCTGGCGCAGGTCGCGCCCGAAATCGTCGCGCAACTGTCGCGCGCCCACGCGCACACCGCAGAGGCGGTGGCCGCCTTCAAGCAGGATCTCACTGACCCCGAAGCACTGTCCGCCGCCGCCAACGGCCTCACCGCCGAGCACGCCGACAAGATCGTCAGCCTCGAAGGCGTGATCACCCGGCTTGAGGACGAAGCCCGCCACGCCGATCAGGAGCAGGCCCGCGCCATGCTCGTCACCGCCGCCGCCATGCGCGCCGACGGGCTCGGCATGGGCGGCATCCACTTCCGCGTGAACGCATCGCAGCTGCAGAACGCGATCCGCCGCCGCATCGATCCGGACGGCAAGCTCAGCCTTGCCAGCCAGGCCGCGCTGGTGCGCATGCGCGAGTTGCTGGCTGAAGTGAAGCCGCTCAAGTCCAACTTCGCCGCGCTGGCGATCGAGAACTCGACCGCCGTGCGCCAGTTCCTCGCGATGGCGCAGATCCTCGCCCACATCGACGCCGACGCACCGATCCGCATGCTCGTCGCCGAGTGCGAGGAGCCGACCACCGTGCTTGCCGCGCTCTATTTCGCGCGCATGTTCGGGATCGACGACAAGGTCGACGTCTCACCGCTGTTCGAGACGGAATCCGCGCTGGAGCACGGCGGCCGCTTCCTCGACGCGGTGCTGGCCGAGCCCGCCTACCGCGACTACGCAAGGCGGCGCGGCCGCGTCTCGATCCAGACCGGCTTCTCCGACGCGGGCCGCTTCGTGGGCCAGGTGCCCGCCGCCCTCGCCATCGAACGCCTGCAGGGCCGCCTGTCGGAAGCGATGGCCGCCAACGGCCTGTCGGACGTCTGCGCGCTGATCTTCAACACCGGCGGCGAATCGATGGGCCGGGGCTGCCACCCCTCCAGCATCGACGACCGGTTCGACTGGCAGCTGTCCCCTTGGGCGCGCCGCCGCTTCCTGCGCGCAGGGATCAGGCTGGAGCCCGAAGTCAGCTTCCAGGGCGGCGACGGCTACCTCTGGTTCGGCTCGGACGAACTGGCGCTGGCCACCCTCACCCGCATGGCCGAGCGCCCGCTGTGGGACGCCGACGTCAATGTGCCGACGGACCTGTTCTACCGCCGCACCGACCTCAGCCTCGACTTCTACCGCGCGATCCGTTCGGTGCAGCACGAGCATCTGGAAAGCTCGACCTACAGCCGGGCGATCACCGCGTTCGGGCTGGGACTGCTGAACGATACCGGTAGCCGCAAGTCGCGCCGCCAGTCGGACCTCGCCTCCGACCGGTCGATGAACCTGCGCCAGATCCGCGCGATCCCGCACAACGCGATCCTGCAGCAGCTGGGCTATCCGGTGAACGTGATCGCCGGGATCGGCACGGCGGCGGACGGCAACCGCGAGGAAATCGGCGGACTTCTGCGCGAATCCGCGCGTGGTCGCCAGATCGTGCGCCTTGCCCGCGCCGCCAATGCGCTGGCCTCGATCAAGACCGTCTCGGCTTATGGCGAGCTGTTCAACTCAGCCTACTGGGCCAGCCGCCCCTATCGCGGCGGTGAGGAGAACATCTCCGACGCCTGCCTCAAGCTGGCCGAGTACCTGACCAAGGACGACCGCGCCGGTGTCTACCGCCGCCTCGCCTCGCGCCTGCGCGTCGACGCGCTGAAGCTGCACCGCCTGCTCGATCTCGTCCCCGACGAGGCCCCGCAGAAGGATCGCGAGCATACGCGCCGTTCGCTCGGCGTGCTCCATGCGCTGCGCATCGCTCTGTTCCAGCACATGTTCCTGCGCTCGGTCATGACCCCGCAGTTCAGCCGCGCCAACGACATCAGCCGCGACGACGTGCTGGAGATGTTCTTCACCCTGCGCGTGGAGGACGGCCTGGCCCAGCTGCGCCGCGCCTTCCCGGTGCATTTCCCCTCGATCAGCGACTTCGCGGTGGATGCGCCCAGCGACTACCCGGATTCGAGCGCGACGGGCTATGCGCAGATCCACAAGGACTTCATCGACCCGATCGCGCGGTCATACGCCCTGTCGCTGCGGATCACCACAGCGCTGGCGAACGAGTTCGGCGCGCACGGGTGACGGGGGTTTGAGGGTGTGGCTGCCAAGCCGGAACCACGCCCTCCCACACCTGTAACGCCCCCGTCACCCTGAACTCGTTTCAGAGTCCATCGAGCAATGGGTGCCGAAGCGTCGTGCTCACGCCGCGCTGTCGGTTTGCTGATCCAGCTACCGCGCTATCGGCGAAATGGACCCTGAAACGAGTTCAGGGTGACGGGAAATAGGTGAAAGATCGCGGGTCCGGGCTAGCCCCGCGTCCTCACGGCTTTCAGTTCCGCCATCAGAACCGCGACCATCTCGGCTGCAGGCATCGTCCGCGCCAGCGGAGCGCCCTGTCCGGCCCACTGCGCGCCGAACCCGTACTCGCCTTTTGCCTTGGCCGCAGCATTCAGCGCCTTCCCGGCGTGGTAGGTGATTGGATAGTCCGGCACCTGCCGCCCGCCCACCTCTGCTGCGAGCGCCGTGAACCGGTTCGCCAGCGCCCGCGCGGGGCGCCCCGAAACAAGCGGCGTCAATGTCGTATGCCACGCACCCGGCCCCTTGAGCGCCCCGCGATAGCCCTCGTCCGCCGCCGATTCCGGGCAATCGATGAAGGCGGTCCCGAGTTGCGCCGCCACCGCGCCGAGATCGAGCGCGGCGGCGATCCCGGCGCCGTCCATGATGCCGCCCGCGGCAATCACCGGCAGTCCGGCTTCGCGCACCAGCAGCCGGGTAAGCGCCGTCGTGCCGAGTTCGGGATCGGACGCTCCGGGATCGAACATGCCGCGATGGCCGCCCGCCTCGATCCCCTGCGCGACCACGGCGTCGATCCCGGCGACCGCGATGGCGCGCGCTTCATCGATATTCGTCGCCGTTGCCAGCAGCACGATTCCCCGCTCGCGCAAGGCGGCGATGGCCTGAGCATCAGGCAAGCCGAAATGAAAGCTCACCACCGGCGGCCTGGTCTCCAGCAACATCGCCAGCATCGCAGGATCGTCCGCGAAACTCGTGTAAGGCGACTGCAGAGCTTGTGGCGGTTCGGCCCCGAACTCGGCGAAGAGCGGGCGCAGCCAATCCAGCCATGCCCTCTCCACCTCGATATCGGCGACTGGTGTACGATGGACGAACAGGTTCACGTTGAAGGGGCGATCGGTGCGCTCGCGCACCTCCGCAATCATGGCCTGCGCGCTGCTCGCATCCGTTGCGCCGACGCCGATCGAGCCGAGCGCCCCTGCATTCGAGACTTCCGCCGCCAACAGCGCAGTGCTGGTCCCGGCCATCGGCGCCTGGATGAGGGGCAGGCTTACGTCCAGCCTTTCGAGAAAAGACATGACCCACTCCGTCAATTGACTTGATGGCCTTCTAAGCACCTGCCGTGAAAAGGCAAAGATTCTGCCTCGTCAGCTTCTTTCGCAGGGGCATGGACTTCCGCAAACGGCTTTCCTATGTTTCCCGCTGACGCAATAAATGAATAACGGGGGATCGATGATTCCTGCATTTTCCGACTTTGGAACGCTCGCTCGCCTGCTGGCGCCGATTGTCGGCGAGGCAAAGGCGCAAGAGGCTCTGCAGACACTTCGGATCGCGCCGGAACTGGCCGGATCGGCCGAGCGCGCCAGCCGCGCCCAAGTGGCAATGGCGCTGAACGCCGCGCTTTTCCTCGACCTTCTGGCGCGCGTGCCGACCGCCGCGCGCTATGTCGAGCGGATGCGCGCTGCCGGGGAGCCGATCGTCTTCGACCATGGCGCCCTGCGCACGATCGACGGCACAACCGGCGCCCTGCCCTCTGGACACGAGGCATTCGGCCGTTTCCTCGCGCCGCTGGGCTACGAAGTGCGCGGGCTTTACCCACTGCCTGCGCTGACGATGACGGGGCGCGCCTATGTGCAGGTCGATCTGCCCGCCGAGGTGCCGCAGTTCTTCGTTTCCGAACTCCACATCGACCAGCTTCCCGACACCGCGCAGGCCGCCGCAACCGCCATTTTCGGGGCTTCTGCCGATCCTTTGGGCGAAGCCGAGCGGGCTGCTCTCGATGCGCTCTCGCGCGATGGGGACTGTTCGATCGAGGACGGCATCACCATGCTGCGCGGCGCCCTGCGCGCCTTCGACCGGCAGCATCCCGCCCCTGCCCTCGCCGACTACGAGGCGCTGCTGAAGCACAGCAAGGAAGGTGCCTGGATCGCCACCGAGGGCAATGCCTTCAACCATGCGACCACCCGCGTGCCTGACGTCGAGGCCCATGCCGAGGCTTTGAAATCAGAGGGTTACCCGCTGAAACCGGCCGTGGAGATTTCCCGCAACGGCCGGGTTCGCCAGACCGCGATCCTTGCCGACAAGGTCGCGCGGCCCTTCCGCCTGCCCGACGGCAGCGAGGGCATCCGCGAGGTTCCGGGCTCGTTCTACGAGTTCATTTCACGCGACATCGACCCCGAGACCGGCCTCCTCGACCTCACTTTCGACAGCGGCAATGCAACCGGAATCTTCGCGGTGACGAGGGAGCAGGCATGAATACCCTCAAATCCTTCGCCCCGGTTGACGGCACGCTCGTGTGGGAAGGCGAAGTTACTGATTTTGAAGCGGTTTCCGCCGCCTTGCTGCGGGCTCGCAAGGCATTCGGCGCGTGGTCGCGCCTTGGCACCCAACGGCACCTAGAGGTGGTGCAAAGGTACAAAGAGGCCCTCGAAGCCCGCAAGGATGCGCTTGCCGAGACCATAGCACGCGAAACCGGCAAACCGCTCTGGGAAACCCGCACCGAAGTCGCCTCGATGATCGGCAAAGTCGGCATCTCGATCGCGGCGCAGGCCGAACGCGCGGGCGAGAAGCGCACCGACATGCCGTTCGGTCAGGCCGTGCTGCGCCACCGCCCCCATGGCGTGATGGCGGTGCTCGGGCCGTTCAACTTTCCCGGCCATTTGCCCAACGGCCACATCGTCCCGGCCCTGCTCGCGGGCAACACGGTGGTCTTCAAGCCCTCCGAGATGACGCCCGCGACCGGCGCGCTGATGGCCGAGTGCTGGGCCGAAGCTCTGGTGGATCATCCCCACGTCTTCCAGTGCATCCAGGGCGGGCGCGAAATCGGCGAGGCGCTGGTGGCGGGCGAGATCGACGGACTGCTGTTCACCGGCTCGGCGGGCGCGGGCGCGCATTTCCGGCGGATCTTCGCCGACCGGCCCGACGTGATCCTCGCGCTCGAACTGGGCGGCAACAATCCGCTCGTCGCGTGGGACGGCGACGTGGACGAGGCCGCCTCGGTCGTCGTGCAGTCGGCCTTCATCACCACTGGCCAGCGCTGCTCCTGCGCACGGCGGCTGATCGTGCCCGACAACACGTTCGGCTCTGCGCTGGTGGAGGCCGTCGCGGCCCTCGCCGACCGCATCTTCATCGGCGCCTGGAACGAGACGCCCGAGCCGTGGATCGGCCCGCTCATCTCCGATGCCGCTGCCAATGCCGCCAAGGCCCGCTTCGACGGCTTGGTCGAGCGCGGAGCCAGGGTCATCCGCCCCTTCACCGGGGTCGAGGGCCGCTCCGCCGCCTTCGTCACCCCGGCCATGCTCGACGTGACCGGCGTGTTCGTGCCCGATGAGGAAATCTTCGCGCCCGTCCTGCAAGTCAGCCGCGTGCCCGACTTCGACGCCGCGATCGAGGCCGCGAACAACACCCGCTTCGGCCTCTCCGCCGGGCTCGTCAGCGCCGACGACGCGCTGTGGGAGCGCTTCCTCGCCGAGTGCCGCGCGGGCGTGGTCAACCGCAACCGTCCGACCACCGGCGCGGCGGGCTCGATGCCCTTCGGCGGCCTTGGCGAGAGCGGCAACCACCGGCCGAGCGCTTACTATGCCGCCGATTACTGCGCCTACCCGGTCGCCAGCTTCGAGGCCGCCGACGCCTCGGGCAACGTCGGTGCACTCAACGGCAAGCTCAGGCCATGAGCGCGCTGTCGGGCGAGGAACTGGACCTGCTCGAACCGATCGAGCACGCGCCGATCCTCGACCGGACGCTGGACTGGGCCGCGATCAACAGCGGCACCGGCAACCTCGACGGCCTTGCGGCGATGGCCGAACGGCTGGCCCACGCCTTCGCCGCGCTGCCGGGCGAGGTCCGCCTCGTCGATCCCGCGCCGGTCGAGAAAGTCGATGGCAAGGGCCAGTTGCGCGAGGTCGGTCACGGTCGCCACCTTGTCCTGTCGGTTCGCCCGGAGGCCGACCACCGGGTGATCCTGACCGGCCACATGGACACCGTCTACGCCCGCGAGCACCCGTTCCAGACCTGCACCTGGCTGGACGCGGACACCCTGAACGGCCCCGGAACCGCCGACATGAAGGGCGGCCTGTCGCTGATGTTCGCGGGACTTCTCGCCTTCGAGCACGGTACGCCGATGATGGGCTACGACGTGCTCATCAACAGCGACGAGGAAACGGGCTCGCTGTCCTCCGCCGCGCTGATCGAAAGTCTCGCGCAGGGCAAGCTGGCGGCGCTGACCTATGAGCCTGGCCTTCCCGACGGCTCGATGGCCCGCGCGCGGCCGGGTTCGGGCAATTACGCCGCCGTCGTCACCGGGCTTTCCGCTCATGCCGGGCGCAATCCGCAGGACGGGCGCAATGCCCTGCTCGCCGCCAGCGACCTCGCGCTGCGCCTTGCGGCGGGCATTCGCGACGGCCTGACCATCAACCCCGCGCGGATCGAGGGCGGCGCGCCCAACAACACCGTGCCCGACCTCGCGATCCTGCACTTCAACTTGCGCCCACGCTCACCGGAACTGGCGGAAGTCGCCCGCGTGCTGGTGGACGAAGCGGTGGCACACGTGAGCGCCGCGCATGACGTGCACATCCACCTTCACGGCCATGTCTCGCGCCCGCCCAAGCCGATCACGCCGAAGACCGAGGCGCTGTTCGGCCTCGTCAGCCGTGCCGCCACCGATCTGGGTCAGCCGATGCGCTGGCAGGACACCGGCGGCGTGTGCGACGGCAACAACATCGCCGCCTGCGGCGTTCCCGTGCTCGACACCATGGGGGTGCTGGGCGGCTCTATCCATTCACCGCAGGAGTTCATGATCGCCAGTTCGCTAGACGCCCGCGCCCGCCTCACGGCCTTGGTCCTGCACCGTCTGGATCGGGGGGCACTGCACGCATGACTTTCTTGCTGCGCACCGCGCGCGAGGGCGACCTTGAAGCGCTCTACCGCATGGCCAAGGGTACCGGCGGCGGCTTCACCAACCTGCCGCCCGACAAGCCGACGCTGAAAGCCAAGCTGGAACGCGCCGCCAGATGCTTCGCCCGCGACGACGGCGAAATCGCCAACGACCTGTTCGCCTTCATCCTCGAAGACACCGAAACCGGGAAGGTGCGCGGCACCTGCCAGGCGTTCTCGCAAGTCGGCACCGAGCTGCCGTTCTACTCCTACCGCATCGGCCGCATCACGCAGCATTCCAAGGAACTCGACCGCACCTTCCGCGCCGAGATGCTGACGCTCTCCACCGACCTCGATGGGGCGAGCGAAGTGGGCGGGCTCTACCTCGACGCCACCGAGCGGTCGGCGGGCGTCGGCAAGCTGCTGGCGCGCAGCCGCTACCTGTTCATCGCCATGCACCGCGAGCGCTTCGGCGAGACGACCCTGGCCGAACTGCGCGGCGCTATCGACGATGCGGGCAACTCGCCGTTCTGGGATGGCCTCGCGGGCCGCTTCTTCGACATGAGCTTTCGCGACGCCGACGAGTTCAACGCCAAGCACGGCAACCAGTTCATCGCCGACCTGATGCCCAAGCATCCGATCTACACCGCGCTGCTCTCCGAGGGCGCGCGGCAGGTGATGGGGCAGCCGCACTATTCCGGACGCCCGGCGATGCGGATGCTGGAAAGCGAGGGCTTCGCCTTCCAGAACTACATCGACATCTTCGACGGCGGCCCGACGATGATCGCGAAGACCGATGGCATCCGCACGGTGAAGGCGGCGAAGACGGTCGAGGTATCGGCGGTGGTTCCCGTGCTTGAGGGCGAGCCTACACACCTGATCGCGACCGGGCGGCTGGCGGATTTCCGCGCCTGTCTTGGTAGCGTGAGCGACAACGGCGCGCTGGACGAGGCGGCGGCGGCGTTGCTGGGGATCGGCGTGGGCGATGCAGTGACGGTCGCTCCGGCTTGAGCGGATAAGCCGCGCGCGTGGCGGGGGCTTCGACAAGCTCAGCCTGAGCGGGTTGAGAGCAGGTCTTCGCCCCCCTGCGCTGGCTGAGCGGAATTGAGAGCAGGTCTTTAAATCCCGCTCAGGCTGAGCTTGTCGAAGCCCCCGCCGAACACGCCCCGCCCAAAACCATTTTCCTACACCGCCCCGGAAAGCTAGGCTCCCCGAATGCGCACAGAAATCAACTTCGACGGCATCGTCGGCCCCAGCCACAACTACGCAGGGCTAAGCCTCGGCAACCTTGCCTCGACGAAGAACTTCGGCAAGGTTTCCGCCCCGCGCGCCGCCGCGCTGCAGGGGCTGGCGAAGATGCGCGCCAACCTTGAGCGCGGGCTGGCGCAGGGATTCTTCCTCCCCCAGCGCCGCCCGGACGAGGTGTGGCTCCGTCAGCTCGGCACCAGCGTCGAGGCCGCGAGCGCGGTGCTGCGCGCCAATGCCTTGTCGGCCTCCTCGATGTGGGCTGCGAACGCGGCCACCGTCTCGCCCGCTGCTGACACCGCCGACGGCCGCTGCCACCTCACCGTCGCGAACCTCGTGACGATGCCCCACCGCAGCCACGAATGGCGCGAAACGCTGGCGCAGCTGCAGATCGCCTTCGCCAACGAGGCCCATTTCGCCATCCACGCGCCGGTCCCTGCGCCGTTCGGCGACGAAGGCGCGGCCAATCACATGCGGCTGTGCGCAGGCCATGACACGCCCGGCGTCGAGGTCTTCGTTTACGGCGTGACCGGAGGCCCCTACCCCGCCCGCCAGCACCGCGAGGCAAGCGAAGCCGTCGCCCGCATCCACGGCCTCGATCCGGCACGCACGGTCTTCGCCCGCCAGTCGGACGAGGCGATCGCGGCGGGCGCGTTCCACAACGACGTCGTCGCCGTCGCCAACGAGCGGGTGCTGTTCACTCACGAACTCGCCTTCGCCGACCGCGATGCCCTCTATGCCGAGCTACGCGCGAAGCTGCCCGAGATCGAGATCGTCGAAGTCCCCGCCGCCGAGGTCAGCCTGGCCGACGCGATCGCCTCGTACCTGTTCAACGCCCAGCTGGTGACGCTGCCCTCCGGAGAGGCCGCGCTGGTGCTCCCCGGCGAGGCGCGCGAGACGCCCTCGGTCTGGCGCTGGCTGGAGGCGCATGTCGCGGGGAACGGCCCGATCCGCCACCTCTTCGTCCACGACCTGCGCGAGAGCATGGCCAATGGCGGCGGCCCCGCATGCCTGCGCCTGCGCGTGGTGGCAGACCCGGCGACGGTCGACCCGCGCTTCATCGCAGGCGCCGAAAAGCTGGACCGGATCGAGGCGCTGGTCGCCCGCCTCTGGCCCGAACACATCGCAGTGGAGGACCTCGCCAGTCCGGCGCTATGGGCCGCCTGCGTCGAAGCCCGCTCTGCCCTGTGCGCGGAACTGGGGCTGGAGGAACTGGCAGGGTAGCACCCACTTGCGCGAGCGCCATGGCGAGTTCCGCTTTTTGCAATAGCTCCGCCGCACGATGGCTACATATTGAGACCATGCCCCAACTCCCCGATCCCATCCGCGCCGCCATCTTCGACATGGACGGCACCCTCATCGCCACCGAAGCCGCGCACCACCGCAGCTACACGCTGACGGCCGAGGCGATCGGGTGGCCGCTGGGGGAGGACGTGCTCGACGCGATGGTCGGTATCAGCCGCGATCTCAACGAAAAGATGCTCGCCGAACGCCTCGGGCCGGAGTTTCCGCTGGCGCGCTTCTATGACGAAGCGGACGCGCTGTTCATGTCCATGCTCGACCGGGGCGTCGAACTGCGCCCCGGCGCGGTCCTGATCCTCGAGCATTTCCGCGCGGCGGGCATCCCGATGGCCCTGTGCACCTCAACCAACGGCGGGCTGGCCGAGCGGCGGCTGGAGAAGGCCGGGCTGCTCGACTACTTCGACGTCATCGTCACCCGCAGCGACGTGACCCTGCCCAAGCCGAGCCCGGAACCCTACCTGCTCGCCGCCAGCCGCCTCGGCCTCGATCCGGCGCAGTGCCTGGCGGTGGAGGACAGCTATGCGGGCGTGCTGTCCTCCACCTCGGCCGGGATCGCCACGATCATGGTGCCCGACCTGCTCCCCGCGACCGAGGAGATGACCGCGGCCGGGGCGATGGTGCTGCCGAGCCTCGACGCGCTGCGCGAATTGCTCATGGCGCCGGTCGAGGGCTGACCGTCGCCCCGGTGGCCTCGGGCTGATGGTCCGGGTGCGCCGCCAGGAATTCCGGCAGTTCCAGACACGCCGCCTCGATCCTTGTGAGGTGCGGATAGCCTGAAAGGTCGAACGCGAAGCGCCGCGCGTTGTAGAGTTGCGGCAGGGCGACGCACTCGAAGTAGCCCGGCGCGCCGAACAGGAAATCGCCCGCACCACGCTGCGCCAGCCGCGCTTCCACGCCGGTCAGGGTCTTCTCCAGCCAGTGCCAGTACCACAAGTCCACCTCCGCCTGCGTATGGCCGAGGTCGTGCTTGAGGTACTGCAGCACCGGCAGGTTGAGCGGCGCATGCAGTTCCGTCGCGATCGCCGAGGCGAGTTCGCGCGCCATGAAGCGCTCCTCGATGCCCTCGGGCAGCAGCGGGCGTTCGGGAAAGCGCTCGTCCAGCCATTCGAGGATCGCCATCGACTGCGCCCGCGCCGCGCCGTCGGCCTCCAGCACCGGCACGCCCGCGAAGGGGTTCAGCGCCCGATAACCCTCGCCCCGATGCTCGCCCGCCAGCAGGTTCACCGGCACGTTCTCATGGTCGAGCCGCTTGAGGTTCAGCGCGATGCGGACCCGGTAGCTCGTCGAACTGCGCCAGTAGCCGTGGAGCCGCAGCATGGCACTCAGCTTTCCGCCGCGATCTTCTCGTGCAGCCACGCCGCATGGCGCGGCGCCTTGCGGGTGCGCGCCCATTCGTCGAGCATGTCGTCGGCGACGGCCCGCAGCGAGGCCATCTGGTCCACGGTGCCGAACTGCCAGGCCAGTTCGAGGCGGTGGCCGTTGGGATCGAAGAAGTAGATCGACTTGAACACGCCGTGATGCGTCGGGCCGATCACGTCCAGCCCGGCGGCCTCGGCGCGGGCCTTGGCGGAGAGGAGGTCGCCCTCGCTGTCCACCTTGAAGGCGATGTGCTGCACCCACGCGGGGGTAGCCTCGTCGCGGCCCATGTCGGGTGCATTGGGCAGCTCGAAGAAGGCCAGCACATTGCCGCCGCCGCAGTCGAGGAAGACGTGCATGTAGGGATCGGGCGCGCCGGTGGAGGGCACCGTGTCCTCCGCGATCGCCAGCATGAAATCCATGCCGAGCACGTTGCGGTAGAAATCCACGGTCTGCTTGGCGTCCTTGCAGCGGTAGGCCACGTGATGGATGCCGCCGAGGGTGGGTGCGGTATTGGTCATTGGTTCTCTCCCGATCTTTCCCCCTTGCCCCGTCATTGCGAGCGTAGCGAAGCAATCCAAGGCAGTATTGAGCCGCCCTGGATTGCTTCGCTACGCTCGCAATGACGAGAAGGGGTGGGTCATGTCACTCCGCCGGTTCGCTCACCTTTAGCACACCGCGCCGGATCTGGTCGCGTTCCATGCTCTCGAACAGCGCCTTGAAGTTGCCGTTGCCGAAACCGTCGTCGCCGCGCCGCTCGATGAACTCGAAGAACACCGGCCCGACGCGCGCCTCGGCGAAAATCTGCAGCAGCAGGCGGGGCTGGCCGCCGTCGACCGTGCCGTCGAGCAGGATGCCGCGCATCTTCAGCGACTCGGTCGGCTGGCCGTGACCGGGCAGGCGCTCCTCCAGCATCTCGTAATAGGTCTCGGGCGGCGCGGTCATGAACGGCACGCCGAGCGCCTTGAGCTTGTCCCACGCGCCGAGAAGATCGTCGCAGATCAGCGCGATATGCTGGATGCCCTCGCCGTTGAAGGCGCGCAGGAATTCGTCGATTTGGCCCTTCCCGCCCTCGGCTTCCTCGTTGAGCGGGATGCGGATCTTGCCGTCAGGCGCGGTCAGCGCGCGGCTGGTGAGACCGGTGTATTCGCCCTTGATGTCGAAGTATCGGATTTCGCGGAAGTTGAAGAGCTTCTCGTAATAATCGGCCCAGTAGGCCATGCGCCCGCCGTAGACATTGTGGGTCAGGTGATCGATCTCCGCAAAGCCCGCGCCCGCCGGGTGGCGATCGACGCCGGGCAGGTAATCGAAGTCGATGTCGTAGATCGACAGCGCACCGTCGCCGCCGCGCTCGTAGCGGTCGATCAGGTAGATGATCGAATTGCCGATGCCGCGAATGCCCGGCAAGTGCAGTTCCATCGGCCCGGTCGCCACCTGCACCGGCTCGGCCGAGCGCGCCAGCAGTTCGGCATAGGCGGCGCGCGCATCGCGCACGCGAAAACCCATGCCGCAGGCCGAAGGACCATGCTCGCGGCTGAAGAACCACGCGGGGCTGCCCGGCTCGTAATTGGTGATGAAGTTGATCGAACCCTGCCGCCACAGCTCCACGTCCTTGGAGCGGTGGCGCGCGATGCGGGTGAAGCCCATGGCCTCGAACACCGGCTCCAGCACGCCCTTCTCCGGCGCGGAGAATTCCACAAACTCGAACCCGTCGAGACCGATGGGATTGTCGAAAAGGTCGGTCATGCGAGTGCTCCTATCGGGGTTTCCTGCGGCAGCGCTTCGCCTGCCGGTAGCGGCGGTTCGTGCCGCCAGGTTTCGTAAACGGGGCCGAAATCGAGGCTGACGAGCGCCTCGATCAGCTGCGGCAGGCTTTCGAGAACGAAGTATGTCTTCTGGAAGCTGTCGATCATGTAGCCGGTGCGCATGACCCGCACCGGGGCGAACGGCAGGCGCAGCACATCGCGGTCCTCGATCGAAAAGCGCGTTTCGCCCGAGGAGGAGATGATGCCCGCGCCGAAGACCTTCAGGGCGCCGTTTTCGCGCACCAGCCCGAACTCGATGGTGTACCAGTAGATACGGGCCAGCATGTCGAGCGCGCCCATCGCCATCGCCCGCGCCCCGGCCTTGCCGTAAAGCTCCAGGAAATCGGCGATGGTGGGGTCGAGCAGCATCGGCACATGGCCGAAGAAGTCATGGAAGACGTCGGGCTCGGCGAGGTAGTCGAGTTCGTGCTCCTCGCGCAGCCAGCGGGTCACCGGGAAGCGGCGGTGCGCAAGGTGGTCGAAGAACACCGCGTCGGGGATGAAGCCCGGCACCGCGACCAGCCGCCAGCCGGTCGCCGCCTGCAGCACGCGGTTGGCGTCGGCGAAGCGCGGGATGCCCCCGGCACAGTCCAGCCGCGCCAGCCCTTCGCGGAACGAGGCGCAGGCATGAGTGCGGACCAGCGCGGACTGGCGCGCGTAGAGGCGGCGCCAGCGCGCGTGCATCTCCGGGGTATAGGCATGCCAATCCTGCGCGACGGTATAATCGTCGGCGGCGCCTTCGTACTCTCCCCGAAGGCCGCTGTTTGACGTGATCGTCGACGGCGTCTTCATGAAAGTACAATACCAGAGCACCCCCTTCAGTTCCGTGCGATTGCGAGGGCGTAGAGACGTGCTATTGGTGGAATCGCCCAAGAAAATCGATCTGGAAAGGTGATCCGTGCAACTGGACGAATTCGATCGCGGGATCATCGCTGCCCTGCAGGAAGACGCGCGCATGCCGGTGGCGCAAGTGGCGGAACGGGTGGCGCTGTCCGCCACGCCGGTCAGCCGCCGCATCAAGCGACTGGAGGATGAAGGCGTGATCCGGGGCTATGCGCCGGTGCTCGACCCGAGGCGGCTGGGCTTCGAGTTGGAAGCCTACGTGCTCATCAACCTCGTCGCGCACGTGGATGAGAACATCGCCCGCTTCGAGCAGGCGATTGCCGAAAATCCGCACGTCATCGCCTGCCATGCGGTGACCGGGGACATGGACTATCTGGTGCGAGTGATCGCGCGCAACGTGGAGCATCTCTCGCAGATCACGCTGCGCACCTTGCTGCGGATACCGGGGGTGCGGGACGTGAAGTCGATCATCGTGCTGGAGACGATCAAGGAAGACCGCGCGGTGCCGGTGGAGTGACCCGTACAAAGCACTCCCCGCTCCCATAAACAAGTTCAGGGTGACGGCGGGTTGGAACGAAGGTCTGTACCACCGGGGCTTCGACAAGCTCAGCCTGAGCGGGGTTGAAAGGTTTACCTTAACCCCGCTCACCCTGAGCTTGTCGAAGGGTCACCGCCCCAGCAGGTTCCGCGCCTGACTGGCGATCTGCGCCAGCATCGCGGGCGTGATCGCCACGGCATTCTCCGCGCGGTGGACGATGCCCCGGAAGGCATCGATCGCGCTCTTGTGCTGGCGGCCCCATTCCTCGGTGGCGGCGAGCGGATCGCTCTTGCCCGCCTTGGTCCGGGCAAGGCCGCGCAGGAAGTCCAGCCGCATCTGCTGGAAATCGCGCGCGAGACCCGCGACCAGCAGCCGCTCCCACGGGTCCGACGGGCTCATCAGCGCCGCCGAAGCCTGCGCCCAGTCCAGCCCCAGCCCCGCGCCGATCCGCGTGAAGGCCGTAACCAGACGACGCGGCGCGATCCCCGTCTCCGCCGACAGCGAGGCGATCCCCACCGCGCCGTCGAGGTCGAACAGGTGCGCCACTTCGGTCGCCACATCCTCGGGCGCGCCCAGATCGACCAGCCCGTCACGCAGCTTGCGCGAATGCGCGGCGATGCGCTCTCCGAGCAGTTCCGCCGTGTCGGTCGAGAGCGCAGCGATGCCCTTCTCCAGCCTTGCCGCCAGTTCGGACGGGGCGATCTGGCCCGCACCCGCGCGCAGCAGGTCGGCCATGTGCCCGCGCACCGCGACCGCCACGGTATCGAACAGCGCAACACGCGCGGGCTCTGCCATGGGCGCGGTTTCCAGCTTCTCCCACAGCGCGGTGAGCCCCAGCAGCCCGTCCGCCAGCGCGAAGGCCGCCGCGACTTGCGACAAGTGCGCGCCCTCTTCTTCCGCCAGTTCGAACGGCGTGACGATGCCGAGGCGGTTGACGATGCAGTTGGCCAGCTTGGTCGCGATGATCTCCTTCGCGAGGCGGTGGCCCTTGATGAACTTGCCGAACTTGTCCTGCATCGGCTGCGGGAAGGCGGCGAGCAGCAGCCCGGTCAGCGCCGGATCGGCGGCCAGCGCGCTGTCCTCGATCGCAGCCTGAAGCTGCAGCTTGCCGCTGGAGAGCAGCACCGCCAGTTCGGGCCGGGTCAGCCCGCGTCCATCCTGCGCGCGGCGGCTGAGCACGTCGTTGTCGGCCAGCCCCTCGGTCTTGCGATCCAGATGCCCGCTTTCCTCCATCGTTTCGATCAGGCGGATGTGCGAAGGGATCGCCTGCGCCCCGCCGCGCTCGGCGATGGAGAGCGCGAGGGCCTGCAGGCGGTTGTCCTCCAGCACCAGTGCCGCGACCTCGTCGGTCATCGCGCGCAGCAGTTCGACGCGCTTCTTCTCGGGCAGCTTGCCCGCGCGCTTGGCGGCGGCGAGGGCGATCTTGATGTTGACCTCGTTGTCCGAGCAGTCGACGCCCGCCGAGTTGTCGATGAAGTCGGCGTTGATGCGCCCGCCGCGTGATGCGAACTCGATCCGCCCCGCCTGCGTGACGCCAAGGTTCGCGCCCTCGCCGATCACCTTCACGCGCAGTTCGTTGCCGCTGACGCGCAGGGCGTCATTGGTGGGATCGCCGACCTGCACATTGTTTTCGGCCGAGGACTTCACGTAAGTACCGATGCCGCCGAACCACAGCAGGTCCACCGGCGCTGAGAGGATCGCGGTGATGAGCGAATCCGGGTCGATCTCGGTAGCCGAGATGTCCAGCGCCGCGCGCACTTCCTCGCTCAGCGGGATCGACTTGAGGCTGCGCGGGAAGACGCCGCCGCCCTTCGAGATCAGCGCCTTGTCGTAGTCGTTCCAGCTCGACACCGGCAGGTCGAACAGGCGCTGCCGCTCGGCCCAGGCCTTCGCCGGATCGGGTTCGGGGTCGAGGAAGATGTGGCGGTGGTCGAAGGCGGCCACGAGCTTCAATGCCTTCGACAACAGCATGCCGTTGCCGAACACGTCGCCGGACATGTCGCCGCAGCCGATCACGCGGACCGGATCGACCTGCACGTCCACGCCCATTTCCAGGAAGTGGCGCTGGACCGAAAGCCACGCGCCCTTGGCGGTGATGCCCATCGCCTTGTGGTCGTAGCCGTTCGAGCCGCCGCTGGCGAAGGCATCGTCGAGCCAGAAGTCGCGGCGGTCGGCGATGCCGTTGGCGACGTCGGAGAACTTGGCCGTGCCCTTGTCGGCGGCGACGACGAAGTAGGGGTCCTCGCCGTCACGGATCACGACGCCCTCGGGGTGCACCACCTTGTCGCCGACGATGTTGTCGGTGATCGACAGCAGCGTGTCGACGAAGACCTCGTAGCTCGCCTGACCTTCGGCCGCCCATGCGGCGCGGTCGCGCGAAGGATCAGGAAGCTGCTTGGGGTAGAAGCCGCCCTTGGCGCCGGTCGGCACGATCACCGCGTTCTTGACGCGCTGCGCCTTCATCAGGCCGAGGATCTCGACGCGGAAGTCGTCGCGGCGGTCGGACCAGCGCAGGCCGCCGCGCGCCACCGGCCCGGCGCGCAAGTGAATGCCCTCGACCCGCCGCGAATAGACGAAGATCTCGCGCCATGGCACCGGCTTGGGCAGGCCCGGAACGAGCGCGGAATCGAACTTGAACGCCAGCGCCGTCTCGCCCGCTGCAGCAAAGGCATTTGTGCGCAGCATGGCGAGCACGATGTCGCGGAAGGCGCGCAGCAAACGGTCGTCGTTGATCGCGTTGACGTTCGCCAGACCGACCCGGATCGCCTCTTCGGCTGCGCCGCGCGCCTCGGCCCGGTCACCCTCGAACGCGGGGTCGTGAAGGGCGCGGAACAGCGCGATGATCGCGGTGGTGACGGCGGGCGCGCCCTGCAGCGCATCGACCACGGTGGGGATGCCGAAGTGCGTCCCCGCCTGCCGCAAGTAGCGATACCAGGCGCGCAGCCAGTTCGCTTCGCCACTATCAAGCCCGAGGCCGGGGACGAGGCGGTTGAAGGCATCGTTCTCGCCCGAACCGTTAAGCACGGCGCGCAGCGCGTCCTCGATCGAGGCGGCCTGATCGAGCACGTCTGCGGGCGCGCGGCCGTCGAGCGTTTCCAGCACGAAGTCGTGGATCACGCCGAGCTTGCCCTTCTCCAGAGCGGTCGGCACTTCGGCGATGACGCGGAAGCCGAAGTTCTCCAGCGCGGGCACCGCATCGGACAGCGGCAAGCCGCCTTCGGACTGGTAGATCTTGAGGTGGACCCAGGTTTCGGGATCGCCCTCGCGCTTGTGGAAGCGCACGTCGCGATGCGCGGCGGCCTCACCCTCGGTGCCTTCGCCGACCGCGATGCGGCGCAGCACGGCAATGTCGGTCGCGGCTTCGTGCGGGCCGAAATCGGTGCGGTAGCCGATCGGGAACGCCTCGGCATAGCGGCCCGCGACGGCGGCCGCGCGGCCCGGCTCCAGCATCGTCGCCAGTGCCGCCTCGACCGCCTCGGTCCAGCCGCGCAGCAGGGTCTGGAGGTTGTGGTCCAGCTCCTCTTCGGAAGGCTCATGCACGCCCTCGCGAATGTCGAGGGTATAGCGCAGCATCGCAAGGTTGCCCGCCTCGACCTGCATGCTCCAGTCGAGCGTCGGGGCCTGCGCGGCCTCCTCGATCATGGTCTGGATGCGGCGCTGCATCTGGGTGGAGAGCAGATCGCGCGGCAGCCACACGAAGGCGAACAAGTGGCGCATCAGCGGCGAGCGGGTGAGCAGCAGGCGCGGACGCGGACGGTCGACGAGGCCCGTCATGGTCATCGCCAGACGCTCGACGTCGGCCTCACCCAGCCCCAGCACGAGGTCATGCGGCAGGCTGGTCAGCGCGTGGGCGAGCGCCTTGCCGGTGTGGCCCTTGGGGTCGAACTCCAGGCGCTCGGCGAAGGCGGCGAGGTGGCGGCGCAGGCGGGGCACGCGGTCGGGCGGGGTAGCGAGCGCGGCGCTCGTCCAGATGCCCGCGTGGACCGACAGCGCGGTGACCTTGCCCTGCTCGATCACGGGCACGAGGAACAGGTCCATCGGCACGCGGCGGTGGACGGTGGCGATGCGGTTGGCCTTGACCACCAGCGGCGCGCTGACCTTGCCAGCCGCCAGCGCCTCGTCGAAGGCCGCGAAGGCGCGGTCGTAGCTGGCGTCGGACAGCACGTCCTCCTGACGGCGGCGGCAGATGCCGAGGCGCGCCTTGCGGCTGCCGTCGCGGCCCCGCGTTACGTGTCCGAGCTGGGTCAGCATGGTCCCCGCGAACCAGCGCAGCAGTTCGGCGCCCTCTGTATCCTCGATCCGGTCCGCATCGGCGCGCATCGCCTCGACCATCTGCGGCCAGTCGGTGACCGCGGCGCGCACGTCGGCCATGGCGCTTTCGAGCGCGCGCAGCAGTTCGCGGCGCTGGCGGGCGTCGCCGCGCGGGGTTTCGATGTAGATCATCGACTCGCGGCCGGTCGCCTCGGCCGGGTCGGCGGGAATGTCGATCAGGCGGCCCTTGTCGTCGCGGCGCACCGGCACGACCGGGTGCGCTAGGCGATCGATCACCAGCCCGGCCTCGGCCAGTACGGCGGCGGCCGAGTCGACGAGGAACGGCATGTCGTCGTTGATCAGCGCGATACGCAGGATGCGGCGCTCCTCGCTGGCGGACGTCAGGTCGATGACCGCCTCGCCCGCCTCGCGCACTTCGGCGGTGGCCAACAGGAAGCGCACGGCCTCGTCGATCCAGTTACCCTCAGGGTCATCGCCGGGGAGCAGCGCGTCGCAGACCTCTCCGGCGAGCGCCTTGTGCAAGGCGGCGGGCGAGAGAGCCCCCCGCTTCTTCGAAGCCTTTTTGGGGACGGTCAGTTCGCCTGCGCTCATTGCTTTCTCCGCGATCTTCCAACGTGTGCCGTGCCTGCTTCTTGCGCGTCAGGACTGCGGCCCATTGATACTTAGGGTGACCATATAGGCCGGTAGGATGGATCCTGCATCCGGGTGATGGCAGGATTTTTCAATGGGTGGCGGGTGTAACACGATTTCTTAGTCGCGCAATATTCGTTCGCGAACGTTCTGAGCACTCCGCCGCGTCAAGCCGCCACGACATGCCCCTCGAACGCCTTGGCCGCCAGCAGCAGCGCGCCCATCGGCCCGGCATCCTCGCCCAGCAGCGGCGGCACGACCATCCCCGCCAGCCGCTCGCGCGTGCAGTCGCGCAAGTAGCCGCCGAGCAACGCAGGCATCCGCGCCACCGCCATCGGCAGCAAGTGCGGTTGATGGCCTGCAACCCCGCCGCCGATGACGATGCGCTGGGGCGAGACAGTCAGCACCAGCATCACCAGCAGTTCGGCAAGATCATGCGCGACCGGCTCCCAGACCGGATTGTCGGGATCGACGCGCGAAGGATGCGTGCCGAGCCGCGCGGCGAGCGCCGGGCCGCTCAACAAGCCCTCGATGCAATCGCCGTGAAAGGCGCAGGCACCCTCGAAGCGATCCGCAGCCGCGCGGCGCAGGCGGACGTGGCCAATCTCCGGGTGCAGCATGCCGTGCGCAGGCAGGCCGCCGATGAGCACTCCGCCGCCAAGCCCGGTGCCGATGGTGAGGTAGACCATGGTGTCGCAGCCCTGCCCGGCACCGAAGCGATGCTCTGCCATGGCGGCGCCGTTGACGTCGGTGTCGAGCGCGACCGGGCATGCCAGCGCCTCGGCCACCTTGGCGCGCACTTCGGCCCCGGCCCAGCCCTGCTTGGGTGTATCGAGCATCGTCCCGTAGTCCGCCGCATCGCGCGAGACGCGGATCGGGCCGAAGCAGGCGATGCCGACGGCGTCCACCGGCGTGTCGTCGCGCCAGCCCTCGATCGCCTCGACCGCGCGGCCGAGGGTGTCTTCCGGGTCGGTGGTCGCAAATTCCAGCCGCTCGTCGATGCGGCCCGGCGCGCCGAGGACCACTACGGTCTTGGTGCCGCCCAGTTCGATCCCCGCTAGCTTGTGCATGGTCCTTATCCGTCCCTCAGCGTGGCGACGTCGCCCTCCAGACGCAAGTGCAGGAAGGGCGCGAAGGTTCCGCCGAAGTGCGCGCGCCCTTCGGGTTTGCGCTCCGCCGCGGCATCGTCGATCCCCCAGTAATCTACGAAACTGGTCACGGAAAGGTCGGGCAGAACCCACCAGCTATAGGCCTGGAACGGTTCTGCGGCCGGGTTGGCGAAGACGAGGCCGTGCCCGTTGAGCAGGCGCCACGGCCCCGCGAACCGGTCCGCCACCGCGCCGTAAAGCCCGGTCGGCGCGTCGATACCGGGCGCGAAGACTTTCGCCTGCGTCGACCAGAACAGGTAAAGCCGCCCGCCATGCGCAACAATATGCGGGCGCTCCAGTTCGTTGTTGATGCCCGAGGCGTCGACCAGCGGCGGCCGTTTCTCGAACACGCCGCCCTCGGGATCGGCATCGCCGCGCCGCGCGCAGCCGATGAGGCCGTTATGCAACCCGAGGTGCCGCGCCGAGGACGCAGTGAACAGCAGATGGTCCTCGCCGCCTTCGCTCCGCCACGGCGCGGGATCGCGGAACGCCTTGATCTCGCCGAGTTCGCCGGTGCCGTCATGCCGGTTCATGTAGACGATATTGGCGGGGATCACCTGCTCGACCGGATCGGACCAGCCGGTGAAGACCGCATCGCCGTTCTCGGCCAGCCGCGTGGTGCAGGCGAATATGCGCTGGTGGAAGGTCGGCTCCACCTCGCCCCGCTCCCCGGCGGCAGTGAAATAGAGCGTGACGACGCCATCCTCAAATAGCGCCGAACCGGACCATTCGCGGCTTCCCGGCGTGAACCCTTCCGCGAAGGTCGCACCAAGGTGGCGGAACCCTCCATCGATCCGGTGGAAATGATGGATGCGCGCGGCGCCGTGGCGCTCCTCCGGATCATCGAAGGCCGGAGCGGCCAGCGCGAACCACAGCTCACCGCCGCGCCAATGCACCGGGATTCCGCCCATGGAAGCAAGCGGCCAGGCGTCCCACACATCGAGATCGTCGGCGATCCGTCGCACATCGGCATGTGTGAGCACAGGCGCGCGGGGCACCGATCCTTCACGCAACCGCGCCAGATCCCGAGCCGTCCATTGCAAAGTGGGATATGCTTCGAGCGTCGCGGGATGAGGGTTCATGGGCGGTTGGTGTACAATCGTTTGCAATATCTGCAAATGTTAATTGCTCCATTATTGCGCTCGCGGTGCGGGAAACTGGAGCAATCTCTGCTTGGCCTTTGCGAATATCATCCGGTACTCAGCGGGTTCTTGCCGGGGGTGCCTGGCATGGAATGGTCGCACTCGGAGAAACGGATGCCCTTCGGCCTCAAGCCGCATCTGTCGCTGCCGCGCATCGTCGAGATGAACCTGGGCTTTTTCGGCCTGCAGTTCAGTTTCGGCCTGCAGCAGGCGAACATGGGGCCGATCTACGGCTACCTCGGCGCGAGCGAGGGGCGCATGCCCCTGCTCTGGCTGGCCGGGCCGGTGACGGGGCTGATCATCCAGCCGCTGATCGGCGCGATGAGCGACCGCACTCGGTCCCGCTTGGGGCGGCGCACGCCCTATTTCCTGATCGGGGCGATTCTGTGCACGCTGAGCCTGCTGGCCATGCCCAATTCCTCTACGCTGTGGATGGCGGCCGGGGTGCTCTGGGCGCTCGACGCGGGCAACAACGTGACTATGGAGCCCTATCGCGCCTACATCGCCGACCGGCTGGCGCCGCACCAGAGACCGACCGGATTCATGGTGCAGAGCGCCTTTACCGGGCTGGCGCATACGCTCTCGTACCTCGCCCCCTCGATCATGGCCGTGTTCGTGGATCGTGACCTGCTTGGGCCGAACGGCATCCCGGTGATCGTGCGCATGGCCTTCGTGATCGGAGCAGTGCTGTCGATCTCGACGATCATCTGGTCGATCACCCGCGTCCCCGAACTGCCGCTCACGCCAGAAGAGCAGGAGCGGATCGCGGCCTCTCCGCTGACGCTGCGCGCCACCTTGCGCGAAGTGCGCGAAGCCGTGGTCGAGATGCCGCGGCCGATGCGCCAGCTGGCGGTCGCCATGCTGTGCCAGTGGTACGCGATGATGGTCTACTGGCAGTATATCGCCTTCGCCATCTCGCGCTCGGTGTTCGGGACTGGGGACGTGCATTCGGCCCGATTCCGGGAGGCGGTGCTGACCGAGCAGCAGCTCGGCGCGCTCTACAATTCGGTCGCTTTCGTCGCGGCGATCGGGTTGATCCCGGTGGTTAGCCGGTTCGGGGCACGTGCCGTCCATGTCGGCTGCCTTGCCGCCTCGGGCCTTTCGATGCTGGCGATACCATCGACCAGCGAACTGCCGCTGCTCGGCATACTGATGGTGGGCATCGGCTTCGGCTGGGCGGGCATGATGGGAAATACTTACGTAATCCTCGCCGATTCGATTCCTCCCGCTCGCAACGGCATCTACATGGGGGTTTTCAACTTGTTCATCGTCATCCCGATGCTGATCGAAAGCCTGACGATGCCGCTCATCTACGGCCCCATTCTGGGCAACGATCCGCGCAATGCCCTGATACTTGCCGGATTGCTGATGGTAGCGGGCGCAATTGCCACCGTCTTTGTCGAGGCGGGAGGTCGACCGGAGCCGAAACTGGCAACTAACTGAACAAGTTACTTCCGGCGCGCCGATCCGGGTGCTAAGGCTTTGTACGACATGGCGGCAAGGATGGAAGAGAACAACGTGGGGAACGACGGCACGGATGCGTCTGGTCCGGATCTGGCCGGCCCGGATGTAGAAGTGCGCACGCTTGCCGATCTTGCGCGCGTGGCCGGTGTTTCCGCAGGCACGGTTTCGCGCGCGCTGGCGGGCAAGTCCCTCGTCAACGCCGAAACGCGCGAGCGGATTCAGGCCCTTGCCCGGCAATATGGCTTCCGTCCCAACCAGATGGCCAGCAAGCTGCGCTCGCGCCGCACCGGCGTCATCGGCGTGGTCATCCCGCTCGGCCACGAACGGCGCCAGCAGATTTCCGACCCGTTTTTCCTGACGCTGCTCGGCCACCTCGCCGACCAGTTGACCGAAGCGGGCTACGACCTCATGCTCAGCCGTGCGATCCCGGATGGGACGACCGACTGGCTGGAGCGCATCACCGGCTCGGGCATGGTCGATGGCGTGCTGCTGATCGGCCAGTCGGACCAGTCTGAGCTGATCGACCAGGTCGTTTCGCATTATCGCCCGCTCGTCGCCTGGGGCAACCACCGCGAGGGACAGAAGCACATCGTCGTCGGCACCGATAACGAACTGGGCGGCCGCCTCGCCGCCGAGCACCTGATCGCCTGCGGAGCCCGGCGCCTTGCCTTCTTCGGCGACACTGCGGGCATTGAGATCGCCATGCGCTTTCGCGGCGCCCGTGCGGCGGCCGAAGCTGCGGGCCTGCACATCGCTCACGTCCCGATCAAGCTCGCCGACGCCGAGATGGG
Source organism: Novosphingobium sp. FG90 (assembly GCF_057808725.1). Lineage (NCBI taxonomy): Bacteria > Pseudomonadati > Pseudomonadota > Alphaproteobacteria > Sphingomonadales > Sphingomonadaceae > Novosphingobium > Novosphingobium sp. FG90. The sequence goes on along the minus strand of NZ_JBMDIO010000010.1, from coordinate 40,185 downwards.
GCCGCAACTCGAAGCCGCCTTCGCCGCGCCCGAGGCGGATTACGACGGCATCGTCACCGCCTCCGACCTCATCGCCATGTCGGCGCTCCACGTCCTGCACGAAAGCGGGCGGAAGATCCCCGGCGACGTCCAGATCGTCGGCTTCGACGACCTGCCGCTAGCCCGCCTGACCTCACCCCCGCTCACCACCGTCCGGCAGGAAATCGGCCAGGGCGCGAAAGTCATGGTCGAGAAGATCCGGGCACTGATCGAAGGCGAGACGCGCCACAGCAAGGTCATGCCCCCGACGCTCATCGCGCGCGACACGACGCGGTCCTGACGTCGTCCCGGGACCGCTGGCGGTTTGCAGCGCGGGGGCTTCGACAAGCTCACACTTGCCCCCGGATCAAGTTGGTAACCATGGTGGAGGCACTTCGCCCTTTACCCGCAGACCACGATCCCGCTACCACTCCCGGCACGTATTGAATCTTCGGGGAATAGCGTGCTTCTGAACGGATTGGCCGGCTGGCGATGCTGATCGGGATCGACCTCGGCACCACCAACAGCGCGGTCGCCTTCTGGCGCGACGGAGAAGCGCAGCTCGTGCCCAACGCGCTGGGCGAACTGCTGACCCCTTCCGCCATCGGCATTGCAGGGGACGGGCAGCTCTGGGTCGGCACCCCGGCGCTCGATCGCATGGCGACGCATCCGCAGGACACCGCCACCAGCTTCAAGCGCATGATCGGCACTCAGCGCAGCGCGAAGCTGGGCGGCAGGGACTACAAGGCAGAAGACATCTCCGCCCTCGTCCTCACCGCCCTAGTCCGCGACGTAGAGGCGCTGACCGGCGAGAAGCCGACCGAGGCGGTCATCACCGTCCCTGCCTACTTCAACGATCGACAGCGCAAGGCCACGCGCCGCGCGGGCGAGCTGGCGGGCCTGACCGTGCGCCGCCTCATCAACGAGCCGACCGCCGCCGCCCTCGCCTTCGGCCTGCAGGACAAGGGCGACCGCGAGCCGTTCCTGGTATTCGATCTCGGCGGCGGCACCTTCGACGTTTCCATCGTCGAGATGTTCGATGGCATCGTCGAGGTCCGCGCCTCGGCGGGCGACAATCGCCTGGGAGGGGACGACTTCGACGAAGCGCTCGCCGCCTTCGTGCGCAGCCGCTCCAACCCTGCCCTCGACCCCGAGGGCCTGCTGGACACCCTGCCCGAAGAGCGCCGCGACGCCCTGCTCAAGCGTGCCGCAGAAACCTGCCGCCGGGCGCTGAGCACCGCGAACGAGGCCGAATTCGCCCTGACCGTGGACGAGACGCGCCTTTCCGCGACAGTCACCGACGCCGAGTTCGAGACCGCCTGCGAACCACTGGTGCGCCGCCTGCGCGACCCCGTCGTGCGCGCCCTGCGCGATTCCTCAATCGAGGCTGCGGAACTCTCCGACATCGTCCTCGTCGGCGGCGCGACGCGCATGCCGGTGGTGCGCAAGGCGATCACCCGCCTGTTCGGCCGCTTCCCCAACTCCTCGGTCCATCCCGATCATGCGGTGGCACTGGGCGCCTCGATCCAGGCGGGCCTCGTCGGGCGCGACGCAGCGCTGGAAGAGATCCGCATCACGGATGTGTGCCCCTTCACACTGGGCGTCGAAGTGGCCGAGCACGACCGCTACGGAGGCCTCCAGCGCGGACTGTTCTCTCCCATCATCGAGCGCAACACGCCCGTCCCGGTAAGCCGCATGAGCACCTATCACACGATGGGCGACGGCCAGAAGCAGATCGAATTCGGCATCTACCAGGGCGAGGCCCGCGAGGTTTCGGGCAACGTCAAGCTGGGCCTGCTGCAGGTCCCCGTCCCGGCGCGCCCGGCCGGGGAAGTCAGCGCGGAAGTGCGCTTCTCCTACGACAGTTCCGGCCTGCTCGAGATCGACGTCCACGTGCCGCTGAGCGGCACCACCCGCAACCTCGTCATCATCGACGAGGAGGACCGGCCCGACCCCAGGGACATCGAGAAGCGCCGCGCCGCGCTGGCGAAGCTCAAGTTCCATCCGCGCGAGGAGGCAGGGAACGTCGCCCTGATCGCCCGCGCCGAACGCTGCTACGAAGACCACATCGGCGACCTCAGGCAGGCGATCGGTCACTGGATCACCGAATTCGTCGGCGCCCTCGACACGCAGGACCCCCGCCGCATCGCCGATGCGCGCGGTTTCCTGATGGAGCGCCTCGACGAACTCGACCGCGTCAGCCCGCTCTGAGGCGATGGGAGTAATGGCGGCGTTTCCGTGGTCGCTGCTCGGCATAGTGCCGACTGGCGACGCCAGGGCCATCCGCAGCGCCTATGCGGCCCGGATCAAGATGATGGACCTCGACGCCGACGTCGAGGGCTACGCACAATTGCGCAGCGCCCGCGACACCGCACTGCGCATCGCGAAGTCTATGCCCTCGTTTGACGCTGTGTCTGAAGTTGTGCCCGAAACTGCGCCCGGACACGAAACCTCTCCTCCACAATGGCTCCACGCCGCGCCGACACTGCCGAACCCGGGTCCCGGCGAGTGGCCCATCGACCCGGCGCTCGCCGCGCATATTCCCGCCATGGAGGATGCGCCCTTGTTCGAAAGGCTGGCCGCGGACTTCGTGCCGGATGAAACGGCCGCGCTCGCCGAAGCCCCCCCTCCCGTATCGGCCCATCCCTTCACGCCCCCGCTGATCGAGGGGTATACCGATAGGGCTCCCATCGGCACCGACGCCCTGCAATCCCCCTTCGCCCGCCTCGCCGCCCTGCTCGATGGCGACGCCGCCGAGCCACTGGACGAGGCGCAGGCGGCGCAGGCCCTGACGCTCCTCGACACCGTACTGGATGCGATCCACTGGTCCCCCATCGACCAGCAAGGGGAGATGGAGGACTGGCTTGCCGGACTGCTGGCCCGCAGTTGGCCCCGCAGTGCGCCTGTTCTCGAGAGAACCACCGCCGCGCTCGGCTGGGAAGCGGAGTGGGGCCGCATCGGCGCGCGCGAGACGGTGGACTACCTCGGCGCGCGCCTGCGCGGCTATCGCTTCCAGCGCAAGGTGCAGGACAAGGGCCACCGCTACCACAAGGCCTGGGCCGAACTGCACCGCGCGGGTTCCGCCGGAGCGCTCCGCTTCCTGCGCGCCTCCGGCGGCGACGTGCGCGGCCTGCTCGCGGGCGTGCGCAAGCATTTCCCGGAGCTGGAAGACCATTTCGACTCTCAGCGCGTGGCATCGTGGGAGGAAGCGAAATCCTGGCCGACCGGACTGATCGTGCTGGGCGGACTGATCCTCCTCGCGTTCCTGCTTACCATTGGTGATAACCCGAAGGCCCCGCAGGCCCGGCAGGATGCCTTCGTCGCGACCGTCACCGAAGTGTTCGGGCCGGAACACGATCCGGCCTGGCTCAGCAGCCATGAGCCGGAACTCGCAGGCCTGCTCGCCCGGCGCATCCGTTTCACCGAAGACGGCGCCGTGGACGAGAAGGCCACGGTGGCAGGCGGGCTGGAACTGGTTCGCGCGCGCACCTACCTCGATGGCAGACTGCTGACCGGTGACGACTTCGAGACGACGATGAATCTGCGGCTGGCGCTGCTGGAAGCGGCAAAGGCGCAAGGGACCGAAGCCTGCCGCCAGACCATGCTGCGCAGCGCGCCCCCGCCGGGCACCCCGGTCCCCGCGCAAGTCCGTGACAAGGAGCGCCAGTTCGCCGCCGCGCTGGCTCAGAGGGGGATGCTCAAGGCTCCGGAAAAGGCGCCTGCCCGTTCAGCCAGCGTGCCCGCGCAGCTCGTGCGCGAGGTCATCGCCGCCAGCGGTCTCAGCAAGGAGCAGGTTTCCGCCGCCATGCGCAATGACGCCGATCCGAACCGCTGCGTGGCAACGATCTCGCTGCTGAAGGCCGCGCTCGACTGGAAGGGCAAGGAGCGGCACGACATCCTGATGACGCTTTAGAGTGCCAGCCCGGCCGCCCGCGCGCTGGCCCAGGCCCACTGGAAGTTGTAGCCGCCCAGCCAGCCCGTGACGTCCACCGCCTCGCCGATCACATAGAGCCCCGCCGCGCTTTTCGCTTCCATGGTCTTGGACGAGAGTTCGGCGGTGTCGATCCCGCCCGCCGTGACTTCGGCCTTGGCGAAGCCCTCCGAGCCATCGGGCAGGAAAGGCCAGCGCGCCAGCCGCGCTTCCGCCGCGCCGAGCGCCTTGTCGGTCAGTGCGCCCAGTTCGCCCTCCAGCCCCAGCCGTCCGCACAGGGCATCGGCCAACCGCTCGGGCAGGCCATCGCCCAATGCCTTGCGGAACGAAAGGCGCGGACGCTCTCGCTTGAGGGCGCGCAGCCAGCCGTCCGGGCGATCGGGCAGGAACTGCGCGGTCACAGTGTCGCCGCGCTTCCAGTAGCTGGAAATCTGCAGGATCGCCGGGCCGGACAGCCCGCGATGCGTGAACAGCGCCGCCTCGCGGAAGGCGGCCTTGCCACACCGCGCGACGATCTCGGTGGAGACGCCTGACAGCTCGCGGAACAGCGCCTCGTCGCCCGGCAGGGTCAGCGGCACCAGCGCCGGGCGCGGCTGCACGATCTTGAGCCCGAACTTGCGTGCAAGATCGTAGGCGAATCCCGTCGCGCCCATCTTCGGGATCGACGGCCCGCCGGTGGCGATCACCAGTGCGGGGGCGCTCGCCAGATCCTCGCCATGATGCACGCGATAGAGACCGTCGGCATGCTCGACTTCGCCCACCGCCTCACCGCAGCGCAGGGTGATGCCGCCTTTCTCGCACTCCTCCAGCAGCATCGCGACGACCTGCCGGGCCGAGCCATCGCAGAACAGCTGGCCCAGCGTCTTCTCGTGCCAGGCGATGCCGTGGCTCTCCATCAGCGCCAGGAAGTCCGCTGCCGTATAACGGCTCAGCGCCGATTTGGCGAAGTGCGGGTTGCTCGACAGATAGCGATCGGGCGCGGTGTGGATATTGGTGAAATTGCACCGCCCGCCGCCGGAGATGACGATCTTGCGGCCCGGTTCCGGCGCGTGGTCGATGAGCAGCACGCGGCGACCGCGCTGGCCGGCAGTGGCGGCGCAGAACAGCCCGGCCGCCCCGGCACCGAGCACGATGGCGTCGTATTGGGTCATGCGTTGGGCCATCCGTCCTTCGACGGGCTCAGGACGAGCGGGAAAATTCGGTACATCTCAATTCCCGCTCGGGCTGAGTGCTGAGCTTGTCGACGCATCGAAACCCCCGCCGAGCAGTTCCATCGCCAGCGCCTCGGCCACGCGGATGCCATCGACGGCGGCGGAAAGGATTCCGCCCGCATAGCCCGCACCCTCGCCCGCCGGATAGAGACCGCGCGTGTTGAGGCTCTGGCAGTCCTTGCCGCGTCCGATCCGCACCGGCGAGGACGAGCGCGTCTCCACCCCGGTCATGACGACGTCGGGATGGTCGTAACCGGGTACCTGCCGCCCGAATACCGGCAGAGCCTCGCGGATCGCCTCGACCACGTAGTCGGGCAGGCACTGCGCCAGATCGGTCAGGCGGATGCCGGGCTGGTAGCTGGGATTGACCTCGCCGAGTTCGGTCGAGGGGCGTCCGGCAAGGAAATCCCCGATCTTCTGGCCGGGCGCGCGGTAGTCCGATCCGCCTGCCACGTAAGCCAGCTTCTCGAACTTGCGCTGGAGCGCGATGCCCGCCAGCGGATGCCCGGGGAAATCGCGTTCGGGGCTAATGTCCACGACGAGGCCGGAGTTGGCGTTGAATTCCGCGCGCGAATACTGGCTCATGCCGTTGGTGACGACGCCGCCTTCCTCACTTGCCGCAGCGACCACGCGCCCGCCTGGGCACATGCAAAAGGAATAGACGGTGCGCCCGTTCTTCGCCTTGTGCGAGATGGCATAGGCCGCAGCGCCGAGAATCGGGTTGCCCGCGCAAGGACCATAGCGCGCCTTGTCCACCCAGCTTTGCGGGTGCTCGATGCGCACGCCGATCGCGAAGGGCTTGGCCTCGATCTGGACGCCCCGGTTATGGAGGACCTCGAAGGTGTCGCGCGCAGAGTGGCCCACCGCCATGATGACGTGCTCGGCGGGCAGGTATTCCCCGGTCGACAGGTGCAGGCCCGTGAGGCGACGCTCGCCGCCATCTTCGGCAATCTCGAAATCCTCGACGCGGGTGCTGAAGCGGTATTCGCCGCCGAGCTGCTCGATCGTCTCGCGCATGGACATGACCATGGTGACGAGGCGGAAGGTGCCGATGTGCGGATGCGCTTCGGTCAGGATGTCGTCGGGCGCCCCCGCCTTGACGAATTCGGTCAGGACCTTGCGGCCGAGGTGGCGCGGGTCCTTGATGCGGCTGTAGAGCTTGCCGTCGGAGAACGTGCCCGCGCCGCCCTCGCCGAACTGGACGTTGCTTTCCGGGTTCAGTTCCGAGCGGCGCCACAGGCCCCAGGTGTCCTTGGTACGTTCGCGCACCGCCTTGCCGCGCTCGATGATGATCGGCTTCAGTCCCATCTGCGCAAGGATCAGCGCGGCCAGGAGGCCGCACGGACCCGCGCCGATGACCACGGGGCGCTGGCCCGACCAGTCCGCCGGCGCGTGGACGGGGAACTTGTAGGAAATGTCCGGGGTAGGCCGCACGTGCTGGTCGTCGGCGAAGCGGGCGAGTACCTCGGCTTCGTCCTTAACCGTGACGTCGAGCGCGTAGACCAGCTTGATCGCATTCTTTCGCCGCGCGTCGTTACCCCGGCGGAACACGGTGACCCGCTCGAGGTCGGCCGGCGCGATGGCGAGGCGCTGGACGACCGCCGCATCGAGGTCGGCGGGCGTATGGTCGAGCGGCAGGGCAATATCGGTGAGGCGAAGCATCCGCGCGCCTTTATACGCTGACGCGCCGGAACGCCATGGCGGCGTATGGCTTCCAGCGCCGCCACACGCGGCTGGCCCGTCTAACGGGCGCAACCTGAAACCGGAACCCGCCATTCGCCATTGACAGCGCAGCGAAGCAACCCCGAGTCGGTGGAGAACGGCAAGGCGACTACGTGCCTTCCCTCATGCAGAGCGCAACCGCCTGGCAGGCCGCGCGAAGGCAGAGCCTCCGCACGGGCAGCGAGACTCATCTCCAGACGGAACGCGGACGGCGGGGGAACGGGCGCCTGCGTGTGCGGCTGCCCGCCCGGCTGGTAACCCGCACCGATACCTGGCACGTCATCCTTTCCGACCTGTCGATGCGCGGCGCCCGGGTCATCACCGGACGCAGGATGGAGCCCGGGCAGGAGGCGGTGCTCGAATGGAGCGGCTTCGATGCCTTCGGGGAAGTCGTCTGGTGCGATGGCGAGCGCTGCGGCCTCTCGTTCCTCGACCCGATCGAGGAGCCCACACTCATCGCCACGCGCGATCTCGACGACCTGTCGCGCCTGCCGCGCGACCGCGAACTGCTGCGCCAGGTGGCGCACAACTGGGTGGACGGCACGGTGCGCCTTTGAAAGCGGCTCAGATCGGTGCTGGCCCGGTCAGGGCGATCTCCGCGAAATAGCGTGCCATGGCCTGCACCGCCTTGTCGCTGAGGTCAATGAAGGCGCGGCGCTTGTCGGTGCCATCGCTGAGGCGCACGAACAGGCCTGCATCGACCATCTGGCCAATCCAGCGCAGCGCGGTGGTCGGCGGTACTCCGGCCGCGATGCACAGCGAGGTCACCGAGACCCGCTTGCCCTCCAGCCGCGAGGCAGTGAGGTCGAGCAGCATGTCCCAGGCCGGATCGGCGAAGAGATCCTTGTCCAGAAACCGCGCGCGCAACTGACGCTGGCGGATGATCCGGCGCACCAGCCGGGCATCGGGAAGCTGCCCCGGCGCGGGACCACCTGCGAAAGCCGCAGGCGGTGGCTGAGGGACGCCGCCGTGCAGATCGAGGCGGTCTATGCGGCCCGCGATCTGGCCGACCTGCTCGGTCAGGCGCAGCAGCATCAGGCGGTCGTCGTCGGAGAGTTCGCGCACCCGTCCCGAAGGCATCGTCGCCAGCACGCGGCCCAGCGCCAGCACCCGCTCGGCCCGGTCGGGATCGACGAGCAGGACGGGCGCGGACTGGTCCATGCAGGCGAAGACATCGTCCAGCGCCTCCACCCCGGTCGAGACGATCAGCCGGGTCGCGCCGCTCGCCGCGCGCAAATCCAGCCGGGCGAGCGCCGCCAGCACGCCTGCATCGACCTGCGGGCAATCGACCAGTACCACGTCGGCAAGGCGGGCCTGCGCCAGTCCTTCTCCCATCGTGACGAGATCGGCGAGCGGCGCGGCAGCGGCGATGCGCATTCCCGCCGCGTCGGCATCTTCCCGCAAGGTCGCGCGCAAGTGGGCGCGGTTGGCGTAGATCGACAGCGCCGTGCCCGAGCCGCCGGACGCCGATTTCTCCGGCCCACCATAAGCAAAGTCGGGCTGGAGATAGTCCGCCTCGCGCATGATCCAAATCCTTCCCTCTAAACGAGAACAGAGTTGGAACAAACGTGCCGCTACCGACAGTTAAATTGCTGCAACCCAGCCCGACAACTCGCGCCGTGCGAGGGCTTCCAGCATCGCCATGCCGGGCTCGCGAGCGTTGAGGCAGGGGAGCACGGCAAGCCGTTCGCCGCCCGCTTCCTCGAAGACCTCGCGCCCCCGGATCGCCAGTTCCTCAAGGGTTTCGACGCAGTCGGCCGAGAAGCCGGGCGCGAGGATGGCGAGATGCCGGGTGCCCGCTTTGGCCTCGGCTTCCAGCACGGTCTCGGTGGCGGGTTCGAGCCATTTGGCGCGGCCGAAACGGGACTGGAAGCTGGTTTCCACGCGCAGGTCCGGTAGGCGCTGGGCCAGCCGCGCGACCAGCAGGCGCGAGGTTTCGCGGCAGTGGTCGTGGTAGGGATCGCCAAGCTGGCGGGTGCGCTCGGGCATGCCGTGGTAGGAAAGCAGCAGCACTTCGGGCGTGAAATCGAGCGCGGAAACATGCGCGACGACGTCCTCCTCCAGCGCCGCGATATAGGCCGGATCGGCATAGTACGGCGGCAGGGTGCGCAGCGCGGGCTGCCAGCGCATCGCGCGCAGGGCATCGCCCAGCTTGTCCATCACCGAGGCCGTCGTCGCGCCCGAATACTGCGGGTAGAGCGAGGCGACGAGAATACGGTCGCAGCCAGCCTCCTTCATCGCCTGCAGGCGCGAGGGGAGCGAGGGATTGCCGTAGCGCATCGCCCAATCGACCTTGACGCCGTCGCCCAGCCGCTCCTGCAGCGCGCGGGCCTGCGCGGCGGTAATGGCGGCGAGCGGCGAACCCTCGCGCGTCCAGACCTGGCTGTAGGCATGGGCGGATTTCGCCGGGCGGGTGCGCAGGATGATGCCGTGGAGGATCGGCTTCCATGCGATCGCCGGGATCTCCACCACGCGCGGGTCGGAGAGGAATTCGGCAAGGTAACGGCGCACCGCGTCGGGGGTGGGCGCATCGGGGGTGCCGAGATTGACGAGGAGGACGCCGATGCCTCCCTCTACGGGCTGGGAAAGGTCTGGCGTCATACGTCCTCGGCAAAGAAGGGGAGGCGGCGCAGGCGCAGGCCCGTCGCCGAGAAAAGTGCGTTGGCGACGGCCGGGGCGACGGCGGCGACGCCCAGTTCGCCCGGATCAGCGGGGTCTTCCTTGCTCTCGATGAAGTCCACCTCGATCGCGGGGCAGTCGGCCAGCGTCGGCAGGCCCATCGCGGCGAGGCTCTCGCTGTCCGGCCGCCCGCCTGCATAGCGCACCGCGCAGCCGAGCGCGAGGCCGAGGCCGAAAACCAGCCCGCCCTCGATCTGCTGGCGGGCGATGTCGAGATTGACGATCCGGCCCACGTCGGCGACGGCGCTCAGGCGGTCGACGCGCACGCCTTCGGCCTCGCGCCGGGCGCTGGCGATGACGGCGATGCGGCCACCTCCGATGACGTGGCAGGCGAGGCCCTGCCCGCTGGCGTCCGAGCCGCCACCCCACTGCGCGAGCGCGGCGACACGCTGGAGGCAGGCGGCGAGGCGCGGGTCGTGGCCCAGCATCGCCATGCGGTAGGACAAGGGCTCGCGCCCGGCCTTGTGGGCGAGTTCGTCGACGAAACTCTCGTTGAAGAAGGCGGTCCAGCCGTGGGCATTGCCGCGCATCCGGGCAGTGGGCAGGCCTACGCGCACGGGGACATGGTCGATCGCGAGGTTGGGAATGGCGTAAGGCGGCACCGCGCCTTCGAGCGCCATCGGATCGGCATCGAGCGCGACTGCTTCGAGTGCTTCGTAAAGCGCCTCGCCACCCAGCAGGCGGCGGCCGAACTCGCGCGCGGTGGCGGGTACGGTGATGCGCGAGCGCCAGCCGGCGATCTGGCCGTCGGTATCGGGGCGCGCGGCCATGACCGCCGAGACCGGCGCGCGGGGCAGACCGGCGCGGAATTCCTCGCGGCGAGACCAGGTGAGCTGGACGGGCTTGCCCACCTCCCGGGCGATCAGCGCGGCCTCTACGGCATGGCCGAATTCGAGGCGGCGGTCGAAACTGCCGCCGATCGCGACGGGGTAGAGCACCACGTCACGCACATCCATGCCGAGCGCGGCCGCGACCGCCTCGCGCGTAGCTTGCGGGGCCTGCGTGCCGACCCAGAGTTCCAGCTTGCCGTCATGGAGCCATGCGGTCGCAGCCGAAGTTTCGATGGTGACGTGGATTGCGGGGGAGACTTCGTAGCCCAGCTGGATCGGCAGACGGTCTTTCACCAGCGACATATCGCCCGCCGAGTGGATGCGGTGCGCCCTGGCGTTGTGCAGCGCCTCGTCCATCGCGGTGTCCACGGCGTCGGACTCGGCCCCGGCGGCGACGCGAAAGCCCGGCTCCATGCGGGTCAGCGCCTGCTCGGCGGCCCAGCCGTCGGTGGCGACGGCGGCGACCCATGCGGCCTGTCCTTGCGGGCTACGCACGGTGCGCAGGAAGCCGAGCATGTTTCTGGCCGAACTTTCGTCGAGGTCGGAGAGGAAGGTCTTTCGGCCGATCGGGCCATGGCGGATGGCGGCGAAGACCATGTCGGGAAGGCGCACGTCGCCCGCGAAAGTCCATGAGCCATCGACCTTGGAGGGCAGGTCGAGACGCGGATAGCTGAGGCGCGCGCCGGGCGGGAATTCGCCGGGGCGCTCGGCCATGGCCTCGGGGCGCAGCGGCGGGGTCGAGGGCGGGGAAAACCGCGCAGCCTCGGAGGCCAGCGGGCCGAAGGGCAGCTTCCTGCCCTCGTGCGTAACGAAGCCGTTCGCGACCTCGCATTCCTCCCAGGCGACGCTCCAGCGGGCGGCGGCGGCCTGTGCCAGCATCGCGCGGGCAGAGGCGGCGGCGGCGCGGGCTCCGGCTTCGTAGGCGGCGATTTCGGTGCCGTCGGCGGTGACATCGAAGACGTGGCTCTCCGCCCAGCGGCGGGTCAGGAGGTCGTCCGGTTCATCGGCGAGCGAGGGCAGCAACGGCATCCAGAGCGGCGCCCACTTCGCCGCCAGCGCGAGGTTGGCGTAACGGGCGCTGACAGGGGCGGGCTCGGCCGCGACCTGCCGCCAGTCCGCGCCGAGTTCATGCGCGACGATCTGCGGGATGAGCGTGGTGACGCCCTGCCCCATCTCCACTTGCGGGACCGAGACGGTGACGACGCCATCGGTGCCGATCCGGATCCAGGCATCGAAGGCGAACTCCCCCTCGCGCGGCTGCAGCGGCAGCGGATAACTGCGCGGGCGCAGCATGTAGCCGAGCGCGAGCCCGCCGCCCGCCAGCGCTCCGATGAGCACTTTACGGCGGGAAACCGCCATCAGGTGTTGGCGTCCAGCCAGCTTGCGACTTGCGCGGCGAGCGCGGTGAAGGCTTCGGCCTGCGGGCCGGTTCCGGCGGCGGTGGGCGTGCCCGCGTCGCCCTCACGCCGGATCGCGATGTCGAGGGGGATGCGGCCGAGGAAGGGCACGTCCATCTCCTTCGCGGAGGCTTCTGCGCCGCCGCAGCCGAACGGATCGCTGACTTCGCCGCAGTGGGGGCAGGCATAGCCCGCCATGTTCTCGACCACGCCGACGACGGGGACGCCGCCCTTGGTGAACAGCTCGACCGCGCGGGTCGCATCGATCAGCGCGAGGTCCTGCGGGGTCGAGACGATCACCGCGCCTGCGGGCTTGCAGCGCTGCAGCATCGTCAGCTGCACGTCGCCGGTGCCGGGCGGCAGATCGACGATGAGCACTTCGGCGCCCTCCCAATGCCCCTCGACCAGCTGGAGCAACGCGCCGGAGATCTTCGGCCCGCGCCAGGCGATCGCCTGACCCGAGGCGGACAAGTGCGCCATCGACAGCGCGGGGACGCCCCAGCGGCTCTCGACCGGGACCAGCCTGCCCTCGTGCGCGGTGGCGCGCTGGCCCTCGGTGCCGAGCAGCCGCGCCTGCGAGGGTCCGTAGATGTCCGCATCGACGAGGCCAACGCGCCGCCCCATCCGGGCCAGCGCCACCGCGAGATTGGCGGAAAGCGTGGACTTGCCGACGCCGCCCTTGCCCGATCCCACCGCAATGATGCGCGGTCCCTTGGGAGGCGCGGGCTCGGCTTTGTCGGCCATCATCGCCACGCGCACTTCGGCGACCTTGCCGCCGAGCGCATCGCGCACCAGCGCTTCCATCCCCGCCCGCGCGGCGGCGTCGAGCCCGGTCGCGTCGAGCACCAGCGTCGCGCGGCCATCCGCCACCCGCAGCGACCGGACACGCGCGGCGGCCTCGGGCTGGAGCAGCGCCTTGAGATCGTCGCTTTCGGTTCCTGCCCCAATGCCGTCGGCGCTGCTCACTCGTCGTCTCCAGTAGATTGCCGGTTCGTTTCCGGGGTGTTCGTCATGGTCGAGGGATACCCCGGCGCTCGCCGCTCAGGTGGCACACGCGGGGAAAAAGGGCAAGAGAGGCACTGTTATTTGCCCGAGGGGTTCTTATAGATAGCCTCATGACAGCTATCGGTGGTGCAGACACGCCTGGCGGCGTGCCGGGGGACGGAACGGGAATTTCCCGGATGACGGGACGCAACAGCCCGTGGGGCGGCGGCAATGACGGCGGCGGTAGCGGAGACGGCGAAGGCTCCGACGGCGCAGACGCATCCGGCAGCCAGCCCGAAGAGCCGCAGTCCGAACCCCCCGAGCGCAAAGGCCCCCGCAATCCCTGGCTCCCCAGCGGAGAGGGCACCCCGCCCCGCCGCTCGGCCAGCATCGAGGACATCTTCCGGCGCGGCGATCAGCGGCGCCCCGGTGGCGGACGCGGCGGCCCGCGCGGCCCCGGCGGCTTCCCCAACCTGCCGCGCCGTCCGGACGGCAAGTCGTGGCTGCCGCTCGGCATCGGCGCGGCGGTGCTGGTGGTGCTCGGGTTCTCCAGCGTCCACATGCTCGGCCCCAAGGAACAGGGCGTGGTCACCACGCTCGGCCAGTATTCGCGTACCGTCGATTCGGGCGTGAGCCTGACCCTTCCCTGGCCGATCGAGCAGGTGAAGGTCGTCGATGTCAGCTCGTTCCAGGTGGTGACCGTTCCCGATAACGAGAACGAGAAGCTGATGCTCACCAGCGACAAGAGCCTGGTCGATCTCAGCTACCTCGTGCGCTGGAACATCAAGGACCTTAAGGACTACACTTTCCGCCTCGCCGACCCGGACGACACCGTGCAGGAAGTCGCCGAGGCCGCTATGCGCGCCTCGATCGCGCAAGTCACGCTGGGTCAGGCGCTGTCCGGTGCAGGCCGCGCGCAAGTGGAGCAGGACGTGGGCGAGCGCATGCAGCGCATCCTCGACTTCTACCGCTCCGGCATCGCCATCCAGGGCGTCGAGATCAAGAAGGCCGACCCGCCCGCCAAGACCAAGGGCGCATTCGACAACGTCAACGTCGCCCAGCAGGAAGCCGAGCGCGACCGCTCCGAAGCCCGCGCCTGGGCGCAGCAGGTCATCGCCCGCGCCCAGGGCGATGCCAGCTCGTTCGACAAGGTCTACGAGGAATACAAGCTCGCCCCCGAAGTGACCAAGCGCCGCATGTACTACGAAACGATGGAGCGCGTCCTGCGCGACAATGACACGGTAGTCGGCGAAAAGGGCGTGAACACCGTCCTGCCGCTGCCCGAGATGCAGCGCCGTGTCGCCCCCGCTCCCGACACGTCGGTCAGCGTACCGACCAGCACGGGAGGCCAGTGATGAACCTGTGGCATGACTACAAGGCCGCGTGGATCGCGGCGGGCGCCGTCGTCGTCGGATTGATGATGAGCACCATCGTCGTCCCCGAGGACGAGCAGGCGGTCGTCGTCCAGACCGGCCGCCCGGTGCGGGTGTACAACCCCTATATCGCCAATGCGGCCTACGGGCAGACCGGCGCGGGCGTGCACTGGCGCATCCCGCTGGTCGAGCAGGTGATCCGCATCGACAAGCGCCTGCTGTCGGTCGACATGCAGCAGCAGCAGGTGCTCTCCACCGACCAGCAGCGGCTGAACGTGGACGCATACGCGCGCTATCGCATCGTCGATCCGGTGAAGATGGTCCGCTCCGCCGGGACGACTGAGCGGGTGACCCAGCAGCTGGAGCCGATCCTGTCCTCGGTCGTGCGTCAGGAACTGGGCAAGCGCACCTTCCAGTCGCTGCTCACCGCCGAGCGCGGCGCGGCGATGCAGAACATCCGCAAGCTGCTCGACCGCGAGGCCGCCGAATACGGCGCGCAGGTGGTGGACGTGCGGATCAAGCGCGCCGACCTGCCCGAAGGGGCGTTGGCCGCCGCTTTCGTGCGCATGGAGGCAGGCCGTCAGGAAGAGGCCAAGACCATCGCCGCGCAAGGCCAGCGCGATGCGCAGATCATCCGCGCCGAAGCCGAGGCGCAGGCCGCGAAGATCTACGCCGAGAGCTTCGGCAAGGACGCGCAGTTCTACGACTTCTACCGCGCCATGCAGAGCTACGCGGTCTCGTTCGGCAAGGGTGCGCCGGGCAGCCCGAACGGCGCCAAGACCATCCTGCTGTCACCCGACAATGCCTATCTGAACCATTTCAGGGAGCCGTGAGCGATTTCGGCCGTTGCCCTTCGGAGTAAACGGTCGAACGCGCGTAAAAGTGGCGGATTTCCGCATCATTCAAATCCGGTTAAGCTCGCGGGGCGTGAAACCGCTTCGGGGTTACCAGTCGGATCTTGGCGCAAGCCGCCGAAACGGAGGAATCAAAGGACGTGAAGCCAGTGCGATATGCTTATGGACTGACCACTGCACTCCTTCTGGGAGGCATGACCGCATCGCTCGTCACCGGCTACCCCGCAGGCGCGCAGGTGGCCCAGAACGAGGCCAGCGAAATCTCGAAGGTCGTGCCGCGTGCCGGCGCGCCTTCCGGCTTTGCCGATCTCACGGCGCAGCTGCAGCCGGCTGTCGTCAACATCTCGACCCGCCAGAAGGTGCAGGTCGCCGGCAACAGCGGCAACCCCTTCGCCGGCACCCCGTTCGAGGGCCTGTTCGGCGGCCAGGGTGGAGGCGGAGGCGGCGGCACGCCCCAGACGCGCGAGGCGCAGTCGCTGGGTTCGGGCTTCATCGTCTCGGCCGACGGCTACGTGGTGACGAACAATCACGTCATCACCGCCGAGGGCAAGGGTCAGGTCGAATCCATTACCGTGACCATGCCCGACGGCACCGAGTATCCCGCCAAGCTGATCGGCAAGGATGCCGCCTCGGACCTTGCGGTGCTCAAGATCGACGCTGGCAAGAGTCTGCCGTTCGTCAAGTTCGGCGACAGCCGCAAGGCGCGCGTGGGTGACTGGATCATCGCCATCGGCAACCCGTTCGGCCTCGGCGGCACGGTGACCGCGGGCATTGTCTCGGCCGTCTACCGCAGCACCGGCAGCAGCGGCGCCTATGACCGTTACCTGCAGACCGACGCGGCCATCAACCGGGGCAACTCCGGCGGCCCGATGTTCGACATGGCCGGCCAGGTCATCGGCATCAACAACGCGATCTTTTCGCCCACCGGCGGCAGCGTCGGCATCGGCTTCGCCATCCCGGCCGAAACCGCCGCCCCGCTCGTCCAGAAGCTCATCAAGGGCGAGACGATCGAGCGTGGCTACCTTGGCGTGCGCATCCAGCCGATCAATGAGGATCTCGCCGATTCGCTGGGCATCGCGCACAACAAGGGCGAGTTCATCCAACTCGTCGAGCCCGATGGCCCCGCCGCCAAGGCCGGCCTGCAAGCCGGGGACGTGGTGGTCAAGGTCGACGGCAAGGAAGTCACCAAGGACCAGTCGCTGTCGTACATCGTCGCCAACACGGCGCCGGGTTCGCGCATCCCGGTCGAAGTGATCCGCAACGGCAAGCGCCAGACGCTGACCGCGATGGTCGCCAAGCGCCCGAGCGAGGACGAGCTTTCGCAGTCCTTCTCGCCCGACGGCGACCAGGACGACGACGCCTTCAACAATCCGCCTGCGCAGCAGGAAAAGGGCGTGATCGAGAACTCGCTGGGCCTGACCGTCACCCCGCTGACCCCGGCCATCGCCCGCCAGCTCGGCGCGGCGGACGGCACCAAGGGTGTGGTGATCGTCGCCGTCGATCCGAACTCGGACGCGGGCCAGAAGGGCTTCCAGCGTGGCTTCATCATCCTGCAGGCCAATGGCCGCCCGGTGACGACCGCAGCGGACCTGACCGCGGCAATCAACGCCGCCAAGGCGGAAGGCCGCTCGGCCCTCCTCCTGCGCGTCCAGCCGCGCGGCCAGCAGGCGACCTTCGTGCCGGTGCGCCTGCGCTGACACGACGCTGACGGCGTAAAAGGAAAAGGCCCGCCGGAGCGATCCGGCGGGCCTTTTCGTGTGGATCATTCGCATAAACGTCATCCCAGCGAAGGCTGGGACCGCTGGCCGCGTGAAACCCAACCCTCGTCAGGGCGCCCTTGACGATAGCCCGCCGTAACAGGCCAGCGGTCCCAGCCTTCGCTGGGATGACGCGGTTTGGTTTTAGACGACGCGGCGGTCAGGGCTGGGTGGTGCCGGGTATCCGCGTCGGCGTCGGGCGCGGCGTGGGCATCACACGCGGGATCGGCGTCGCACGCGCTCCCGGATAGGCCCCGGTGCCCTGCCCCGGACGCAGGCCCGGATCCTCGCGCTCGCGGCCGGTGGCGCGATCGAGGAAGTCGTTGCCAGCCGCAGGCGGCGGTCTGCCCGGCGCGCCCTGCGGGCCGTAGTCCGGCGGGACCATCCCGCCGTTCGGCGCCTGCCCGTTTGGCCCATCGCCATAAGGCGTTTGGTCCGGCGCACCGCCGTCGGGATGGACGAGGTTGCCGTTCTCGTCGGTGTAGTAATAATCCTCAGGATTACCCTGCATCTGCTCGTCATCGGGCTCCAGCTGCCATTCGGGCAGCTTGAGTTCGGTGTCGAACTGCTCGACCGGGCGCTTGGCGACGGCGACCTTCATGTAGTCCGAGAACGCCCGCGCCGGAGCATGGCCGCCGGAAAGGCCCGCAACTCGCTTGGCGTCGTCGCGGCCCATCCACACGCCGGTGGTGATGCCGCTGGAGAAGCCGAGGAACCAGCCGTCCTTGTTCGAACTGGTGGTGCCGGTCTTGCCCGCCACCGGACGGCCGATCTGCGCGGCGCGCCCCGTACCGATGGCAACCGCCGTCTGCAGCAGGTCGGTGATGCCCGCCGCCACGTAATGCGGCACCAGCACCTGTCCCTGCACCGACTTGTGCTCGTAGAGCAGCTCGCCCGAGGTCGTGGTGACCTTGGTGATGCCATAGGGCTCCACCGAAGTGCCGCCCGCCGAGACCGCCGCGAAGGCGCGGGTCATGTCGATCACGCGCACTTCGGAAGTGCCCAGCACCATCGCAGGCTTGGTGTTGATGTCGGTGGTGATGCCGAAACGCTTGGCCATGCTGGCGACGGTGCCGAAGCCGACCTCGTTGCCCAGCTGCGCAGCGATGGTGTTCTTCGAATAGGCGAAGGCGGTGCGAACGTCGATCTGCCCCGCGAAGTTGCGACCGTCGTTCTGCGGGCTCCAGCCCTGGATCGTCACCGGCTCGTCCACGACGCGATCGTCAGGGGTGTAGCCCGCCTCAAGCGCGGCGAGGTAGACGAACAGCTTCCACGACGAACCCGGCTGGCGCAGCGCCGAAGTGGCGCGGTTGTAGTTCGAGTTCACGTAATCGGTGCCGCCAACCATCGCCAGCACCGCGCCGTCCTTGTCGAGACTGACGAGCGCGCCCTGCGCGCCCTTGGGCACGTTGGCGTCGATCGACTTGGTCGCCGCGTCCTGCATCGCCGGGTCGAGCGTGGTCCACACCTCGATCGGCTCGTTGTTCTCGGGCAGCAGCATGTCGAGCTGCGGCAGTGCCCAGTCGGTGAAGTAGCGGACCGAGTTCTGGCCCTTTTCCTTGGCGACCTGCACGTCCGAGAAATCGACGCTGTCGGCCTCGCTCTGCGAGATCACGCCTTCGCGCGCCATCAGGCCGAGCACGACCTTGCCGCGATCCTTGGCGGCCTCGACATCGGCAGTGGGCGAATAGTTCGACGGCGCCTTCACCAGTCCGGCGATGATCGCGGCCTCGGCGGTCGAAAGCTCGGTGGCCGGGTGGCCGAAGAACTTGCGGCTGGCCGCGTCGATGCCGTAGGCGCCGCCGCCGAAGTAGACCTTGTTGAGGTACAGCTCGAGGATCTGGTCCTTGGTGAACTTCCGCTCCAGCGCCAGCGCCAGCACCATCTCGCGCGCCTTGCGGTTCCACGACCGCGCATTGGTGAGGAAGATGTTGCGCGCCAGCTGCTGCGTCAGCGTGGAGGTTGCCTTAGCGCGGCTGTCGGTGGTCAGCGAGACATAGACCGCGCGGGCAAGGCCGATCGGGTCGACGCCGGGATGCTCGCGGAAGCGGCGATCCTCGACCGAGACGATGGCGTCGCGCATGATCGCGGGGATCTCGTCATAGGGCATCCACTTGCCGTAGCTCGGCCCGAGCGAGACGAGTTCACGCCCGTCGCGCGCGCGCACGACGATCATCTGGCCGTTCTGGCTGCTCTTGAGCGCCGAATAGTCGGGCAGTTCGCGCATCGTGAAGAACACGGCGGTGCCCAGGAAGATCGCACCGAGCAGCGCCAGCGCGCCGCCCCATACGAACATGCCGCGCAGGATGCGGCGCCAGAGCGGCTTCTTGTCGGAAGAAGAGGAAGCTGCACGCGAGGCACGGCTGCCCCCGGAGCTTTTGGGGCCGGAATTCTTGGCCATGGGTAGGATGCAAACCCCAATAAGGACGGATGTGTCGGGTCGCTCCTACACTTTGCATGACGATTTGTAACCCGAGGTGAACACGGGTGCAGGGGAAAGGCGGGGCAAGAACTTCCTCCCCGAGCTTGTCTCGGGGAGGGGGACCGCCGCGAAGCGGTGGTGGAGGGGGGAGAGTTCAGGAAATTCCCCCTCCGTCAGCCCTGACGGGCTGCCACCTCCCCGAGACAAGCTCGGGGAGGAACAGGTCACTTCGGCTCGAAATCCAGCGAAGCGCTGTTGATGCAGTACCGCAGCCCCGTCGGCGCCGGACCATCGGGGAACACGTGACCAAGGTGCCCGTCGCACTTCGCGCAAGTCACCTCGGTGCGGATCATCCCGTGCGAGGTATCGCGATGCTCGTCGATCGCGGCTTCGTCCACCGGCGCGGTGTAGCTCGGCCAGCCGCAACCCGAATTGAACTTGTCGTCGGATTCGAACAGCGGGGCGCCGCAGCCCGCGCAGGTATAGAGCCCTTCCTGCTTGGTGCCGTCGTATTTGCCGGTGAAGGCCCGCTCGGTGCCCGCCTGACGCAGTACGTAGTATTGCTCCGGGCTCAGGCGCTCGCGCCATTCTTCGTCGGTGAGGTGCATCTTGTCGGTCATTGGGGAGGCTCTCCTTTGGCGCCGATATGGGGCGCAAGCGCGCAGGTTTCCAGCCTCTAGCGCATCCGCTGCGTCGGATACGAAGTGCCATCCTTGTGGAAATAGCCCTCGCCGTCGAACTTCATGTCTATGTCCGAGTAGGCCCCACTTCCGTTCGGATCGCCCGCGCTTACGGCGATGAAGATGCAGTCCGCCTCGCTCTCGTTGATGAGGTGGTGCCCGTCGCGCACGCCCTTCGCCCAGGCGCAGACGTCGCCGGCGCGCAGCACCGTGCGTCCGCTGTCCTCGACCAGCACCGCCTCGCCCGAGAGCATGACCAGCAGTTCGTCCTCGTCGTCGTGCCAGTGGCGCTGACTGGACCAGGCACCGGGCCTGAGCACCACATGGCTCGCGCCCATCCGCGTCAGCCCGCCCGCAGGAGCGAGCCGCCGCCACCAGCGGCCCTCCACCGCCGCGTCGAAAGGCGCCGGGTAGCCAGTACGGTTGGCCTGCGGGATGGCCTCTATGTCGAGCCGGGGCATGGACGGTCTCCTATGGTCATGGTGCGCCTATTATGCGATTGCGCTGCCCCTATGTCCCAGACCGCTCCTCTCGCCGCAACTGTCGCCGATCTCGCCGAGGCGCTGATCGCCTGCCCCAGCGTCACCCCCGCCACCGGCATGGTGTTCGACAGCCTGGAGAACCAGCTGGCGCCGCTCGGCTTCGAGGTCACCCGCTTCATCGCCGGGGAAGCGCCGGACGGCCCGGTCGAGAACCTCTTCGCGATCCGCCGCGGCCCCGAGGGTTCGCGCCACTTCGCCTTCGCCGGCCACCTCGACGTGGTGCCGCCGGGCGAAGGCTGGACGAGCGCGCCCTTCCTGCCCGAACGGCGCGGTCCCGAGGGGCAGGAGCTGCTCTACGGACGCGGCGCGGTGGACATGAAGGGCTCGATCGCGGCGATGGTCGCGGCCGTCACGCATATCCCGCCCGAAGCAGGCACGATCAGCTTCATCATCACCGGCGACGAGGAAGGCCCGGCCCGCTTCGGCACCCTCGCCCTTATCGACCTGATGCGCGAAAAGGGCGAGATTCCCGACCTGTGCCTCGTCGGCGAGCCGACTTCGGTGAACCGCCTCGGCGACATGATGAAGGTCGGCCGTCGCGGATCGGTCAACATCTGGCTGGAGGTCGAGGGCGTGCAGGGCCACGTCGCTTACCCGCACCTCGCCGACAATCCGATCACCAAGCTTGTCTCGATGCTCGCTGAACTGGACGCCATCGTGCTCGACGAAGGCACCGACTGGTTCCAGGCGAGCAACCTCGAAGTCACCGACGTGTCCTGCGGGAATCCAGCCACCAACGTGATCCCGGCGAAGGCCTCGGCGCGCATCTCGATCCGTTTCAACGACCTGCACACCGGCGAGGGCCTTGCCGCCCGCGTCGCCGAGATTGCGCAGCGGCATGGCGGCTCCGCCCGCCCCGTCATCTCGGGCGAGGCGTTCCTGACGCAGCCGGGCGCGTTCTCCGCCATGCTGGCCGAAGCGATCCGCACCGAGACCGGGGTGGAGCCGGAACTCTCGACCAGCGGCGGTACCTCGGACGCACGGTTCCTCAAGGACCTGTCGCCGGTTATCGAGTTCGGCCTATGCAACGCGACCATGCACAAGCGCGACGAAGCCGTGGCCGTGGCCGACCTCGACGCCCTCGCGCGCATCTACGAGCGGGTGACGCTGGCGGCTCTGGCTTAATGCGGGGGCGAGCGCAGCTGCCGCTTTCTCTCCCGTCACCCTGAACTTGTTTCAGGGTCCATCAGGCCGCCAGCCTGATCGCTGATTTCCCGGACCACCGGGCAGCTGGCGAAACCACGGTCCCGGTCGCAACTGCACGATGGACGCTGAGCCGAAGGCTAGCGCAGCTAAACAAGTTCAGAATGACGCGGGAAGAAATCGATAGCCATGCGTCTTGCAACCGGGTGAAACCTCGCCCCCGTCATTGACCGCACCGGCCACGCTGATAGGCTCCGGCGCTTTCACGACGCCACCATTAACAAGGGGTTCGCAATGGGCAGGCGCCTGACGCTCTATATTCTCATCGGCATGGTCCTCGGCATTGCCGCGGGCTACATGCTCCACGCGAGCCTTCCGGCGGGCGATCCGCACCTGAAGCAATGGGCCGACTATTTCCGCCTGCTGCCCGACGTGTTCCTCAAGCTGATCAAGATGATCCTCGCCCCGCTCGTCTTCTCGACGATCGTGACCGGCATCGCCGGCATGGGCGACAGCACCGCGCTCGGCCGGATCGGCGGCAAGGCGCTGGCCTGGTTCCTCACCGCCAGCCTGTGCTCGCTCGGCCTCGGGCTGATCCTCGTGAACCTGTTCCAGCCCGGCGTCGGCGTCGGCCTCGACACCGGACAGGGCGTCGGCGACCTGGAGATGGGCGAGCTGACGCTGCGCCACTTCATCCTCGAGATCTTCCCGGCCAGCCCCTTCGCGGCGATGGCCGAGAACAACATCCTGCAGATCCTCGTCTTTTCGGTGTTCGTGGGCGTCGGCCTTACCGCCATCGGCGAAAAGGGCGCGCCGATCGTGCGCGGGGCCGAGGCTTTGTCGGAACTCATGCTGCAGGTCACCGGCTACGTGATGCGCTTCGCGCCCTTTGCGGTGTTCGGCGCGATCGCGGCGGTCATCGGCACGCAGGGCCTCGGCATCATCGTGACCTACGGCGTACTGGTCAGCGAGTTCTACCTCGCGATGGCCCTGCTGTGGGTGCTGCTGTTCTGCGCAGGGGGGCTGTTCCTGGGTAAGCGCGTAGTCACGCTGTTCCGCTATATCCGCGAGCCGCTGCTGCTGTCGTTCTCGACCGCATCGTCGGAAGCGAGCCTGCCCAAGCTGTTCGAACAGCTCGACCGCTTCGGCGTGCCGCGCCGCGTCTCGGGCTTCATCCTGCCGCTGGGCTACAGTTTCAACCTCGACGGCTCGATGATCTACATGACCTTCGCGTCGATGTTCATCGCGCAGGCCTATGGCATCCATGTGCCGCTGATGACCCAGATCCTGATGCTGCTGACGCTGATGGTCAGCTCCAAGGGCATCGCCGGGGTGCCCCGCGCCAGCCTCGTGGTGATCGCCGCCACCCTCACCCAGTTCGGCCTGCCGGTGGAAGGCATCGCGCTGCTGCTGGGCGTGGACACGTTCCTCGACATGGGCCGTTCGGCCACCAACGTCGTCGGAAACGCGGTGGCCACCGCCGTCATCACCCGCTCGGAAGGGATGCTCCAGCCACTGATGGACCCGGATGCCGACGCCCTGCACTCGCCGCATCACACGGCCGCGGACGGGCGACGCGGGCTCAACATCGATCCCGAGCAGTACGAAGGGTAAGTATAGGCCGAGGGGGCTTCGACAAGCTCAGCCTGAGCGGGATTAGGGACCAGTTTTCCAATCCGCTCAGGCTGAGCTTGTCGAAGCCCCCTCGGTCATATGCTGATCGAAAAGCGCCGCTACTTCGCCAGTTTCACCGGCACGAACGGCCCCATCCCGCAGCCGCCCATGCGCTGCCACTGGCTGCCGATCTGCTGCAGCGGATAGATGATGTCCTGCCGGCACAGCTGCGACAGCGACGTCTCATACGTGAAGGTCCCTGCGGACTTCAGCCCGCCGCAGCGGTTGGGCAACGTCACCCGCCACACCTGACCGCCCGCACCGCCGATGAAGTCGATGGTGTGATCGTCGCGAATGCGCGTGGTGTTGAAGCGCGTCACCGAGAGGCAGTCTACGGCTGCCCCGGTCGCTTCGGCCGCGGGCGCTGGCGGCGGCGTTTCGCCCGGCCCTTCCTGCGAACAGGCGGCGAGAGTAACGGTGGCAAGCAGCAACACGGCAGTCTTCATCGACTCATCCTCTCGTTCGGCGGCATCCGGCAAAGCTCATTGGCTCCCCGAACACCGCCTTCGTCAAGAGGACGGAGACGTCAGGCCCCAACCTTCGCCGAAGTTGCCTTCTTCAGGCCTTTGCCTAGCACCTTGTCCTTGAAGCCGCACAAGTCCACCACCGGGCAGCGCCAGCATTCCGGCGTGCGCGCCTTGCAGATGTAGCGGCCGTGGAGGATCAGCCAGTGATGCGCGCCGACCCGGAAGGGCTGCGGTACCTTCTTCTCCAGCTGCTTCTCCACCGCGAGCGGCGTCTTGCCCTTGGCGAGCCCCGTGCGATTGCCGACGCGGAAGATGTGCGTGTCGACCGCAAAGGTTTCGGCCCCGAAGGCACAGTTCATCACCACGTTGGCGGTCTTGCGACCGACGCCGGGCAGTTCGACCATCGCATCGCGATCCTCGGGAACTTCGCCGCCGTGGCGGTCCACCAGGATCTGCGAGAGCGCGATGACGTTCTTCGCCTTGGTGTTGAACAGGCCGATCGTCTTGATGTGTTCCTTCAGCCCCTCTTCGCCGAGGTCCACCATCTGCTGCGGCGTCTTCACTTTCGCGAACAGCGCGCGGGTCGCCTTGTTGACGCCGACGTCGGTCGCCTGCGCCGAAAGCGTCACGGCAACGAGGAGCTGATAGGTATTGCCGAATTCCAGCTCCGTCTCGGGCGAGGGATTTTCCTCGGCGAGACGGCGGAAGAATTCGAATATCTGGTCCTTCTTCAAAGACCCAAACTCCTCACAGGCCCAGCACCTCGGGCATCGTGTAGCGGCCCGGTTCCTTGCCCAGCAGCCACTGCGCCGCACGCACCGCGCCCTTGGCGAAGATGCCCCGGTTCTCGGCGAGGTGCGAGAGCGAAAGGCGTTCGTTGTCGGCCAGGAAATGCACGGTGTGATCGCCCGCCACGGTGCCGCCGCGCAGCGCCGCGAAGCCGATGGTGCCGGTCTCGCGCTTGCCGGTGATGCCGTCGCGGCCGCGCACGGCGTTGTCCGCCAGATCGACGGCCCGCCCATTGGCAGCAGCCTCGCCCAGCAGCAGGGCGGTGCCGGAGGGGGCGTCCACCTTCATGCGATGGTGCGTCTCGACGATCTCGATGTCCCAGTCCTCGCCCAGCCGCGATGCCGCCTCGCGGACCAGATGGGCCAGCAGGGTCACGCCGAGCGAGGTATTGCCGGTCTGGAGCACGGGGATGTGCCCGGCGGCCGAATCGATCAGCCAGTGGTGGCGCTCTTCAAGGCCCGTGGTGCCGATGACGATGGGCAGTCCGGCGGCGATGGCGGCATCGAGATTGCCTTCGAGCGCCGAAGGGCTGGAGAAATCGATCAGGATGTCGGCACCGGATGCTACGGTCGAGACGTCACCGTCCTTGTCCACGCCGCCGGCCAGATTCTCGCCAGCATCGACGATGGCCGCCGCGATCGCCTGGCCCATACGCCCCTGGCTGCCGATAATTCCGATTCGTGCCACGCTGCTGTCTCCGTCCGGCCCTGAAGTCCTGTCAGGGCCGCATGGCGCAAACACACCGGTTCGACAAGCGCGCCCTTCGACGACTGCCGACCGCAAGCTATGGTGAGGCATGAGCAGCATCCGCAACATTGTCGTCCTCGCCGGCGCGGGCGTCTCCGCCGAAAGCGGCATCGACACCTTTCGTGGAGGCGGCGGCTTTTGGGAACAGCACCGCGTCGAGCCCCGGTGAAGAGTTGCAAGCACAAGGATGAGCGGTGCGAGGGTGGCTGCCATGCCGGTCGCCATTCTGGAAGCGCCGCATTTCAGACGTTTAATCTGGACCAAGCAGCAGTCGCTGTGCAAAATCTCAGTTGGCAGATAGACTACTGAGATACGACGATGATCCCTATTGCGGCTGCGTTGATGCTGGTTTCTGCGAATGCCCCCGGAGCAGCCGATTCGTCCCCACCCCCACCTCCGCTTAATCACTCACGGCCACCTCAAGGGATGCTCCTGAGAGATGAGTATTACTGCGACAACTCTAAGACGGTAATCCTTAGGGTGCGGCAAGGACTTGGCGTGGTAGAAGTTATCAGCATCGCCGTGGGCGATAATATTGCTGATAAATCAGACATAAATCAGCTTAATTCGTGGATTGCCTCGAGCATGGTGGCGTTGTCATCGAGTTCTGTATCATGTGAAACCAATGGTGCGATCTTCTATTTTAAGGGGACAGATAGCATTCGCAGCCAGCCTAGAGAAGTGGAGGCACGTTGGTCCGATAGCGGTATGCAACGGCTCCGATAAAGCGCTGGCCGGAATCGTGCCCGCTTCCGTCCCCTTCTGGACCTTCCGGCAATTGACCCACGTCGCTGACGTCTGCCTTCACATCGCTGGCGACGGTCTTGCTCCATCATTGGCCACATAAAGCACATCGGTCATAGTCGAAGCTATGACGACGATCCGAAACATCGTGATTCTCACGGGAGCAGGCGTTTCAGCCGAAAGTGGCATCGACACTTTTCGTGGCGGAGGCGGTCTATGGGAAAACCATGCCGTCGAGGACGTCGCCACACCGGAGGCCTTCGCGCGCGACCCCGACCTCGTCCTGCGCTTCTACGACATGCGCCGCGAAGCGATCCAGACGAAGGCGCCCAACGCTGCCCACCTCGCACTGGCAAGGCTGGACGCCGAATGGGAGGGTAACCTCCTCATCGTCACCCAGAACGTCGACGACCTCCACGAACGTGCCGGAGCCCAAGTCGGTTTGAGCACCTCGCGCGTGCTCCACATGCATGGCGAGCACCTCAACGCCTGGTGCATGGCCTGCAACGAGCGTCCCCGCTGGAGCGGACCGCTGATCGATCGCCCTGCCTGTCCCGAATGCGGCGAGGCAGCGCTGCGGCCGGACATCGTGTGGTTCGGGGAAATGCCCTATCGCATGGAAGAGATCTTCGCCGCGCTGGAGCAGGCCGACCTGTTCGTCTCGATCGGGACTTCCGGCGCGGTCTACCCGGCGGCAGGCTTCGTGCGCAACGCCCGCGAACTGGGCGTGGACACGCTGGAGTTGAACCTCGAACCCTCGCAGGGCACCGCGTGGTTCGACGAGGCGCGGCACGGTCCCGCAAGCGAACTGGTGCCTGCCTGGGTGGATGAGGTGCTGGGCTCACCGCGCACCTGATCGGCCAACTTTCCTCGTCATTGCAAGCGCAGCGAAGCAAGGACGAAAAGGTCGGAACAAACTGCCTCTAACCGCCACATCCCCGGCATGCCGGGTCCTTGGCGATCTTCAGCGGCCGCATCGAAGGCGCGAGCCCGTCGATCAGGTGCAACGTACCGAACTGCGGCTCGCCCAGCGCGGTATGCCCCGCCAGCAGCACCCGCATCGCATGCATGACGGCGAACGTGCCGACCATGCCAACCATCGCCCCCAGCACGCCATCGGCGGCGCAAGTGTCGCAGTCCTGCGCATCGAAGGCATCGCCCACGAAACAGCGATAGCAGGCCTGCCCCGGCAAGTGTCCGGCGAAGTTGGCGACTTGTCCCTGGAACCGCCCGATCGCTGCCGTGGTCAGCGGAATTCCCAGTTTTACGCAGGTATCTGACACCAGCAGCCGAGTCGCGAAGTTGTCACAGCCGTCCAGTACGAGGTCCGCGCCGGAAAGGACGTCATGCGCGTTGTCATCCCCCAGCCGCGCCACGACGGGATCGACCTCCAGGCCAAGATCAAAACGCCGCACCCATTCGGCCGCCGCTTCCGCCTTGGGCCTGCCGACATCCGACGGCGTATAAATCGTCTGACGCTGCAAGTTGCTGACGTCGACCACGTCATCATCGATCAGGGTCAGGCGGCCTATGCCGGCTGCGGCGAGATACTGCAGGGATGGACTGCCAATCCCGCCGCAGCCGACCAGCACCACATGCGCCTTGCTGAGCGCAACCTGCCCGACTCCGCCGACTTCAGGCAGAACGATATGCCGCGCGAAGCGGCCAAGGCGATCCGCGCTCAGGCTCATCGCGAGGGCTCGTCCCCGCCCGCGTCCGATACGGCGGGCTCAGGCACCCGCTCCTTCACGAAGCCGTGCATGCCGTACCACCACTGCGTCGCGATGACACCGCCCTTGGCGGGCTGGAGCATCCCGATCATCATCGCGACGGCCAGCGGCACCAGGATCGCGAACATCGCCATCGGCCCGAGATCGTAGTCCACCGAGAGCGCGATGATGAGCGGCGCCATCAGGTGCCCGGTGACGATCATCGCGATATAGGCGGGAAAGTCGTCAGCGCGCTGCGGCGTCAGGTCCAGGGTGCAGACCGGGCAACGCTCGCGCGGCTTGAGCCACTTGCGAAACAGGCTGCCCTCGCCGCATCGCGGGCAACGGCTGCGAAGGCCGCGTAGCAGGGCCTGCGAGAACGTGGCGGGAATCATGCCTCAAGCGCCTACATCATGCGGGCGGGCCGGTGAAGCAGATTGCGTGGAGGCGCTGGAGACTCTGGCGCCTCCACGCAATCCTTCGGGCAAGGGTTCAGGAACCGAGCACGTGGACCCGGTTGCGACCGCCGGTCTTGGCGGCATAGAGCGCGCCGTCCGCCTGCTTCGTGGCATCGTTCAGCATTGCGAAGTCGCGCACCGGCGCCAGCCCGCAGGAGAAGGTGACGGCGCGGTCCTCGACGCCCAGGTTGGTATCCAGCGCCACGGTCGCACGCAGCCTCTCCATGACGAGGCGCGCTTCGTCGAGCGTGGTGTCGGGCAGCAGCACGGCGAATTCCTCGCCGCCCCAGCGCGCGGCAATGTCGCTGCGGCGCATGTGATCCTCGATGCGCCGCGCGAGCGACTTGAGCACGAGGTCGCCGGCGGCGTGGCCGTACTCGTCGTTGATGCTCTTGAAATGGTCGACGTCGATCAGCGCCAGCACGGCATTCGAGCGGCCGCGCAGCACCTGCTCTGCCGAATCGAGGAAGCCACGGCGATTGCGGATGCCGGTCAGCGGGTCGCGCTCGGCCGCATCGACGAGGCGCTCGATTCGCGCCGCGGTCTCGTGGGCTGCCGTAGTGACGCCGTGCAGCAGTCGGCCGACGAGGTCGTCGGCGCCCTGCGGGATCATGGCGATGCGCTCGCCCATCTGGATCGACTGGAGCATCGTCGTCGCCTGCCCGATCGGGGCGAGCAGCGCATGGATCGCCGCGAGGCCGAGGCCCGTGCCGACGAGCGTCGCGACGAGCAGCGTAAGAAGGGTGTCGAGTTGCCAATGCCCGGTCGTCGCCTGCAGTACGATGCAGGCGATCAGAGGGACGTGGACGGCGCCGAAGCATACGAAAAGGATCCGCCGCTCATAACTGCGGGGGAAAAGGAAAGTCGTGGCCTGGTAGAAGCGCATGGGGGGAATGCCTCTTCTGCTGGAATTGAGAATGAAACGCGATTGCGCCGCCTCCCGGTTAGGGGGCGGAATCTTATGCAAACGTTAAATTACGTGATGAAACGCCGCGTTAACCTTGGCTTGCAGGCAAACGAAAATGGCCGGGGAACCAGCCCCCGGCCCTTGTGGATAATTTCGTGCAAAACCCGTTCATATCCCGGCATGACGCCGGGAGAACCTGTCAGCTCTCAAGCTGACGCAGCAGCGAGCGGACGTCGCCGTCCATATCGGCATCGCGGGTGCGCAGTTCCTCGATCAGGCGCACCGCATGGATCACCGTCGAGTGATCGCGGCCGCCGAACTTGCGGCCGATCTCCGGGTACGAGCGCGGCGTCAGCACCTTGGCGAGGTACATCGCCACCTGACGCGGGCGCACGACGGCGCGGGCGCGGCGCTTGCTGCTCATCTCGGTGCGGTCGATGCGGTAGAACTGGCAGACCGTGCGCTGGATCTCGTCGATGGTGATCCGGCGGCGGTTGGCCGAGAGGATGTCGGTCAGCTGCTCTTCGGCAAGCTGGAGCGAGACCGCCTGTCCGGTCAGCTGCGCGTAGGCGATCAGCTTGTTGAGACCGCCGACCAGTTCACGCACGTTGCGATTGATGGTGCGCGCCAGGAACTCGATGACGTCGGCAGGCACTTCGACCGAAGCGAAACGGCCGAGGCGATTCTCGAGGATCGAGCGGCGCAGTTCGATGTCGGCGGGCTGGATGTCGGCGACGAGGCCCATCGACAGGCGCGAGAGCAGGCGCGGCTCGACACCGTCGAGCGCCTGAGGCGCACGGTCGGCGGCGAAGACCAGACGCTTGCCTTCCTGCAGCAGCGCATCGATCGTGTAGAGCAGCTCTTCCTGCGCGGAAGCCTTGCCGATGATGAACTGGATGTCATCGACCAGCAGCAGGTCGAAGCCGCGCAGGCGCGCCTTGAACTCGATCATCTGGTTCTGGCGCAGGGCCTGCACGAACTCGACCATGAAACGCTCGGCCGAGCAATAGAAGATCCGCGCATGGGGATGCGCCGCGAGATAGGCGTGGCCGATCGCGTGCAGCAGGTGCGTCTTGCCCTGCCCGGTCGCGGCCTTGAGGTAGAGCGGCGAGAACTGCGGCTGCTCGGTGGCGGCCATGCGCTGCGCGGCGTTGCAGGCCAGCACGTTGGACGTGCCGGTCACGAAGCTGGTGAAGGTCTGCGAAGCGTCGATGCCCGCCGGGCCTTGTCCGAGCGAGGCGAACGATTCGCCTGCCAGCGCGACCGACAGCGGATCGGCGACGCCGACGGCCGAATCATTGGCCGGTGCGCTGGCGGGACGTCCACCACCGCCGCCCAGACGCAGTTCGGGCAGCTGGCGACGGCCGGGATGGACGAGGATACGCACATGGCGCACGTCGGGACGCGCGATCTTCCACGCCAGCGAGAGGCGATCGGCGAATCGGTCGTTGACCCAGTTCGCGGAGAACTCCGTCGGCAGGTACAAATCGAGCGTGCCGGTTTCCTTGCACCAGTTGCCGGGCTGGATCGGCTTGATCCACTGGCTGTGCGCCTGATGCCCAAGATCCTTGCGCAGGCCCTGGCTGATGTCAGCCCAGTCCGCCGCCAGATTTACGGCTTCCTGATCCTCTTCCATCGCCACTCGCACCGCCTTCGACTTCCTATTCAAGTTTGTACCTTCGACCATCGGGGCGACTTCCCCCAGCGAAGCCACTGGGGGATTCACCGAGGCTCCATGCATCGAGGGTCGTCCTGCAGATGTATTCGACATCGTTTCGAACCCCCTGTGCTCGCATCGCGTGATCCCGCCGGTGACGCGAAACAAGGTCGCCAGCGGCCCCAGAGTGAAAACTTCCCCGTACCGCGAACGCTTGCTCGCGGCGGTTGTTCCACTGTGAATCGCTGTATCCCCGGCCCGTTCCGCAACGGCCGGGAACCCTTTTAGAAACCCGTTCGCAGCGCAGGCAAGACAGCGGTCCCCAAATAAAAAAAATTATGAAGGTTGACTCACGTGTGAGTGCCTAAAATCCGTAGCCAAACTGTAATGCGCTTCAAAATCAATGCGTTGCGCAATGCAGCACTCCGAATCGCAGCATTTCCGGGCCTTTGCTTTCAGCTATGCTGCAACGCCGCAAAAACGAGAACGGAGCCGAGGTCAGGCGACCTCGGCTCCGTTCTCGTTTCGTCCTGAGACAGGTGACTAGCAACCGGTCCCAGCCTGCGAATCACTCTCTCGAATCAGAGAGAGCGCTCCGGATCAAAGCGCGGCGACGCGCTTCGTCAGACGCGACATCTTGCGCGCTGCGGTGTTCTTGTGGAGCACGCCGCGGGCAACGCCGCGAGCCAGCTCGGGCTGCGCTTCCTTGAGGGCGGCAACAGCCGCGTCCTTGTCGCCACCGGCCAGGGCGCCTTCGACCTTCTTCAGGAAGGTGCGGATGCGGCTGACGCGGTTGGTGTTGATCTCTGCACGGCGATCGTTGCGACGGATGCGCTTGCGAGCTTGCGGCGTATTGGCCATCGATATTCCTCTGTCTGGGCGGCCAACACGGTGAGCGGCCCCAATTGCCTAACGAATCTATTCGGCGAACGGACTCGCCGGAAAGCGCGCCCCTTACAGTTCGGGCGGGGTTCCGTCAAGCCGAGGCAGTGGCGCGAAACCGCCTATTTCTGGCACTTGCGGCACCAGAAGGTGCTCCGCCCGCCCTGCACGAAGCGCAGCACCGGCGCGCCGCATGTGCAGGGATCACCCTCGCGCCCATAGACCTGCCACGATGCCGCGAAGTAGCCGAGTTCGCCGTTGGGCTGAGCATAATCCTTGATGGTCGAGCCGCCCGCCGCGATCGATTCGCCCAGCACCTGCTTGATCGCGGGCACCAGCCGGGTCAGCGCAGGCAGGCTGACGCGCCCCGCCTCCTTGTCCGGCCGGATGCCCGAACGAAACAGCGCCTCGCACACGTAGATATTGCCGAGCCCCGCCACGATGGTCTGGTCGAGCAGCATCTGCTTGATCGGCGCGATGCGCCCCGCAAAGGCCGCGCGCAGATGCGCCGGGGTGAGATCGTCGCCCAGCGGCTCCGGCCCGAGCGAGGCGAAGGCGCCCCAGCCGGCGAGGCCCGCCGTGGGGGCCAGATCGACCGAACCGAACCGCCGCGCGTCGTTCAGCGCCAATACGTGACCCGAGCCCGTCTCCAGCACGAGATGATCGTGCTTGTCGAGCGTCTCCGGCTCGATCCGCCAGCGCCCGGACATGCCGAGGTGGAACACCATGGTCTGCTCGCGGTCGGTATGGATGAGGCCGTATTTCGCCCGCCGCCCCATGCCGGTTACCCGGGCGCCGGTCAGTACCTGCACCAGATCGGGCGGGAACGGGCGGCGCAGGTCCGCACGGTTGAGCGTGACGCGGGCGATCCGCTCACCATCGAGGAAGCGCTCGAGGCCGCGCACGGTGGTTTCGACTTCGGGAAGTTCAGGCATCGAAGGGTAGATAGGGTGCTTGAGGCCGGACGCCAATCGTGAACGCGGCGCTTTGCCGATGGGGCTTCGACAAGCTCAGCCTGAGCGGGATTGATAGGGCATACACTACCTCCGCTCACCCTGAGCTTGTCGAAGGGTCAGAGGATATGCCCCGTCCGGTCGCGCTTGGTTTCGAGATAGCGCGCGTTGTGCGGGTTGGCTGGAAGCTGGTGCGGCACCCGCTCCACCACCTCGACCCCAACACCCTCCAAGGCCGCGACCTTGGCGGGATTGTTGGTCATCAGGCGAATCGCATGGACCCCCAGCAGGTCCAGCATCCGCGCCGCCACCGGGAAATCGCGCGCCTCGGTCGGCAGGCCGAGGCGGTTGTTGGCGTCCACCGTGTCGTAGCCTGCATCCTGCAGCGCATAGGCGCGCAGCTTGTTGACGAGGCCGATGCCGCGCCCTTCCTGCCTCAAGTACAGCAGCACACCCCAGCCCCCCTCTCCGGCCTCCGCCGACATTGCCCGCAGCGCTGCGTTCAGCTGCGGCCCGCAGTCGCACTTGAGGCTGCCGAGGATGTCGCCAGTCAGGCACTCGGAATGGAGGCGCACCAGTGGCGGCCGGTCGCCGTCCTGCGTGCCGATGACGAGCGCGACATGTTCGCGCAAGTCGTCTAGCGCGCGGAAAGCGACGATCTCGGCATTCTCCGCCGCCTCGACGGGCAACTTCGCGCGCGAGGCGATGGCGAGGTGCGCGGTATCCTTCCACGCGGCGAGGTCGGCGCTGGAAACGTCCTGCGCCTCGCCATCCTGATTTGGCGCGACG
The DNA here is from genome assembly GCF_057808725.1 of Novosphingobium sp. FG90. NCBI lineage: Bacteria > Pseudomonadati > Pseudomonadota > Alphaproteobacteria > Sphingomonadales > Sphingomonadaceae > Novosphingobium > Novosphingobium sp. FG90. The sequence continues at coordinate 6,866 of NZ_JBMDIO010000010.1, read as the reverse complement.
AGGAACGCGGGCAGGATGCCGGCAAGGCGCGCCAGTTCCATCGCCGTGCGCGCCGCATCGCCATCCTCGATGTGCTCGGCCGCGAACGGGCCTTTCATCGGATAAGCGAGGTCTAGCGCCGGATCGGCCACCGCGCGCGCGGTGTCGAGATCGAAGGGCTCGGCGGCGCGAATCAGCACCGGCGCTTCGGGCACGGCGGCCTCGCGTTGGTTGGCGAGCTTCAGCGTCACCGCGCGCGCGGCCGAGATCAGCATACGCGGGGCGGTTACGCCGGGGGCGAAGGCGGTCTCGGCGGGGAGCAGGGCTTGCCCGCCGACGCGGATCGGCCAGCCATGGCGCAGCGCATCGAGCGCCAGCGCCACACGCCGCGTCGAGGCGGGCGCTTCGCTCAGAGTTCGAACTCGGTCACGAGCGGGATGTGGTCGCTCGGCTGCTCCCAGCGTCGGGTTTCCTCGACGAAATGGTGCCCGCGCGCCTGCGGGGCGAGCTCGGGCGAGGCCCACATGTGGTCGAGGCGGCGGCCCTGGTCCTTCTGGCGCCAGTAGCTGCGGTAGGACCACCAGGAGTAGTTGCGCTCCGGCGCCGGGATGAAGCGGCGGCCGAGATCGTCGAAGCCCGCCGCGTCCTGCAAGCGCTTCAGCGTCTCGACCTCGATCGGCGTGTGGCTGACGACCTTGAGCAGCGCCTTGTGGTCGTAGACGTCCGATTCGAGCGGGGCGATGTTGAAGTCGCCGACGATCAGGGTCGGGCGGTCGATCTTGTCGGCCCAGCGGGTCATGCGTTCGAGGAAGTCGAGCTTCTGGCCGAACTTGGGGTTCACCTCGCGGTCGGCGACGTCACCCCCGGCCGGGATATAGACGTTCTCCAGCACCATGCCCTGTCCGGGGCCGAGCAGTTCCACGCCGATGTGGCGGGCTTCGCCGTTGTCCTGCCAGTCATGTTTCGAGAAGTCGCGGAATGGCACTTTCGAGACCGTCGCGACGCCGTGGTAGCCCTTCTGGCCGTGGATGGCGCGGTGGGTGTAACCGAGGCGCTCGAACATCTCGTAGGGAAACAGGGGCTCCGCCACCTTGATCTCCTGCAGGCACAGCACGTCGGGGGCCTGTTCGGTGAGGAAACGTTCGACCTGATCGATGCGCAGGCGGACGGAGTTGATGTTCCAGGTGGCGATCTTCATGGGCGTGGCTTTAGGGATGGCGCTTGGGAAATGCCAGTCCCCGGGCTCGCGTAAACCGAGGGTGCCCCTCCACCATCCTGCGGATGGTCCCCCTCCCCGTTCCGGGGAGGATGCGTGTGCTTTTCTTGGGTCAGGATTGGCTCAGGCCGGAGCGAGAACGGTGCCGTTCGCAGCCCGGCATGGGCCAATCCTGACCGCAGAAAACAGAAAACCCTCGAGCCGGGGGCAGAGGCTCGAGGGTTCCTGTAAGCGTTCGTCACGCTAGTATCAGAGCGGTCACTCAGGAGGCGCGGGCAACAGGGGGGAAACCCGCCTCACAACCGTTCTGACACAACCTATATGGGGCGGCGCTCCTGACTGCCAAGTGAACGAAGTTAAGAAAACTGTCGCCGTTTGTCGCTAAGGCCGCACATTCGGCGACAAAACGCCCCCCGCCATCGACGATCAGGAGGTGGGTACTTAACGCCGGTTACGCGGGCGCGGGTCGTTCCAGCGGAAGTCGTTGTCGGTCACCGGCACGCCGTAGCGCTGGTTGGACAGGCTTATGGTGGTGCGCTTGTTCTGCGAATCGAGCGAGACCCAGTACGTCAGTTCCAGCCCGCCCGGGGCCGACGCCTTGCGCGTGAAGATCAGGGTGATCACCCCGTACTCGGGGTGCGAGCGATCGCGCACTTCGATGCTGACGACACCTGGATTGCCGGTCTGCACCAGCTTGCCGAACTTCGCGACGTCGCGAGTGGGATCAAGCAGCGCACCGAGCGGGCTGTTCTTGATCGGCCAGCGCTGGACCTGGCGCACTTCGTAGTCGATGAAATTCAGCGCCCTGCCGTCGCCGACGATCAGCATCTTGGCGCTGGGCTCGTACTGGAAGCGGATCTTGCCGGGGCTCTTCATCGTCAGCACGCCGCTGACGGACTGGCCCGAGCGGTCGGTCTGGACGAAATTCGCCTTCATCGTGCCGATGCCGCGCAAGGCCGCGACGGCCTGCTCGACTTGCTTCGTGTCATCGGGTGACGCCGCAACGGCAGCCACCGGAACGAGCGTGGCGGACACGGAAAGCGCGGCCAAAGCGGCCGCGCTCACACAGGATCGAAAGGTTTTCATCACGTGGTTCATGGCTTTCCCGTTGGGTCCACCGCCTTGAACCGACAGTGAACCTTACTTGATCTTGGCTTCCTTGAACTCGACGTGCTTGCGCACGACGGGATCGTACTTCTTGAAGCTGAACTTCTCGGTCGTGTTCCGCGGATTCTTCTTGGTCACGTAGAAAAAGCCGGTGTCGGCGGTCGAGACAAGACGGATCTTGACGGTTGCGGGCTTCGCCATGGCGGTATCCTGTACTTTCTAAGTTGCAGCCGCCCTGGCAGGCCGGCGTTACGAAAAACTATAAAGGGGCGACACCGAGGCGCCGCCCTTCAAGGTTGCGCCCCTTGCTGGATTGCCCCCGCAAAGTCAAGGGCGAGCCAGCGATTCGCGTAATGCTCAAGGCAGCGCGAACGGCTTTATCGGCTCCAGGACGCCGAATTTCTCGCGCTTGGGCTCGGTGCCGAGCGGCGGCAGGTCGAGTTCCGGCGCTTCCACTTTCGTATCGGGCAACCGCGCCAGCAGATCGCGAATCAGGGTCAGGCGGCCGAGCCGCTGGTCGTTGAAATCCACCAGCGTCCAGGGCGCATGGGCGGTGTGAGTCGCCTCCAGCATCGCTTCACGCGCAAGCGTGTAATCGCCGTACTTCTCACGCGCGGCGATGTCGACGGGCGAGAGCTTCCAGCGCTTGAGCGGGTCGTCCAGCCGCTCGTGCAGGCGCTCTTCCTGCTTGTCCTGATCGCAGGCGAGCCAGTACTTGAACAGGAGGATGCCGTCGTCGATCAGCATCTTCTCGAATGTCGGGGCATGGCGCAGGAAGGCTTCGACCTCCGCCTGCGAGGCATAGCCCATGACGCGCTCTACACCGGCACGGTTGTACCATGAGCGGTCGAACAGGACGATTTCGCCCCTGGCCGGGAGATGGTCGACATAGCGCTGGAAGTACCACTGGCCCTTCTCCCGCTCGCTCGGCGCGGCAAGGGCGACTGTGCGACACTGGCGGGGGTTGAGTTGCCCAGCGACGGCCTTGATCGCGCCGCCCTTTCCCGCCGTGTCGCGTCCTTCGAACAGGACCACGATGCGCGCGCCGGACACTTGTGCCCAGCGCGCCATGCCGACGAGTTCCTCCTCCATCGGCTCGAGGAGCTTCTCGTAATCCTTGCGGCCGAGTTTCTCCCCGTTGCTCATGGCTTCATACCCTCGACAGCAGGAACAGCGCCAGCGCACCGGCGACGATACGATACCACGCGAAGGGAGCGAAGCCGGATTTGCTGACGAAGGCCATGAAAGCCTTGATCACCACCAGCGCGACGATGAACGAGACCACGAAGCCGATCGCGATCTCGTTCCAGCCCACTGGCCCCGCGCCCGCCATCAGTTCCTTGTGGTGCTTGAGCAGTTCCAGCGTCGTCGCGCCGACCATCGTGGGCACGGCGAGGAAGAAGCTGAACTCGGCCGCAGTGCGCCGCTCGATACCCATCGACAGCGCGCCCATGATCGTCGCGCCCGAGCGGCTGACGCCCGGCACCATCGCCAGGCACTGCGCGAAGCCGACGCCGATGCATTTGGCGGCGGGCAGTTCTGCGACGCCGGTGAGCGGGCCGGGCTTCGCGACCTTCTCGATGCCGAGGATCGCGATGCCGCCGATGATCAGCGCCCAGGCGACAACGGCGGGCTCGCCCAGCAGACCCTCGATATAATTGTTGAACAGCAGGCCCAGCACCGCCGAGGGGATGAAGGCCAGCAGCACGTTGCGCACGAAGCGGATCGAGGTGGGGTTGAGCTTGAGCAGCCCCATGCCCACCGCCCAGAAGGTGCGCCAGAACTGCACGATCACGGCGAGGATCGCGCCAAGCTGGATGACGATGTTGAACGTCGCCCACTGGCTCGAATCATAGCCGAACAGGCGGGTGGCGAGGATGAGATGGCCGGTCGAGGAGACGGGCAGGAACTCGGTGAGGCCCTCGACAATGCCGAGGAGGATCGCGGTAAGGGTCAGGTCCATGGGTGGAGGTCATGCCGTACCGGGCGGGCAAGTCAACCGGGGACGTGCTGCATTGCGGAATTGTGAGGTGGAGAGAGGAAATTCATCCCCGAGCTTGTCTCGGGGAAGTGGCAGCGCGAAGCGCTGACGGAAGGGGGGCGCGATCCATCCCCCTCCACCACCGCCTACGGCGGCGGTCCCCCTCCCCGAGCCAGCTCGGGGAGGAATTGCGGCGATCACCAGATCCGCACGCGGTCCTTGGGCGCGAGGTACAGCTTGTCGCCCGGCTTCACGCCGAACGCCTTGTACCACTCGTCGAAGTTCCGCACGATACCGTTGACCCGGTACTGCGGCGGCGAGTGCGGGTCGGTGACGAGGAACTGGCGTGCCTGTGCCTCGCGCACCTTCGAACGCCAGACCTGCGCCCAGCCCATGAAGAAGCGCTGGTCGCCGGTGACGCCGTCGATCACCGGCGCTTCCTTGCCGTTCAGCGAGAGCTTGTAGGCGCGGTAGGCGAGGCTGAGGCCGCCGAGATCGCCGATGTTCTCGCCCATCGTCAGCTTGCCGTTGACGCAGGCCTTGCCGTCCTTGCCGTCGTCGAACGGGCAGAAGGCATCGTACTGCGCCGCCAGCGCCGCCTGCAGCTTCTGGAACGCGGCGAGATCCTGCGGCGTCCACCAGTCGCGCAAGTTGCCGGTGCCGTCGTACTTGGCGCCCTGGTCGTCGAAGCCGTGGCTCATCTCGTGGCCGATGACCGCGCCGATGCCGCCGTAGTTGACGGCCGGATCAGCGCTCAGGTTGAAGAACGGCGGCTGCAGGATCGCAGCCGGGAAGACGATCTCGTTCATCGCCGGGTTGTAGTAGGCGTTCACCGTCTCGGGCAGCATGCCCCATTCGGTGCGGTCGACCGGGCCGCCGATGCGGTTCATGTCGAAGGCGGTCTGCCACTTGTTCGCCGCCATGCTGTTGCCGAGCGGATCGGTGGCCGAGAAGGTCAGGCCCTCATAAGTCTTGAACACGTCAGGCTGGCCGATCTTGGGGGTAAAGGCGTCGAGCTTTTCCTCGGCCTTCACCCGCGTGACCGGGCTCATCCACTTGAGGTCCTTGAGGTTGGCCGCCATCGCCTTGCGCAAGTTGGCGACGAGGTCAGCCATCGCCGCCTTCTGCGCGGGCGGGAAATACTTCGCCGCATAGAGCTTGCCGACGAGTTCGCCCGCCATACCCTCGACCGCGTCGATGCCGCGCTTCCAGCGGGGGCGCTGCTCGGGCTGGCCGCTCAGGGTCTTGCCGTAGAAGTCGAAGGTCGCGGCGTCGATGTCGGACGGCAGGATGGCGGCGTTACTGCTGAGGAAGTGCGCGGCGAGGTAGGCCTGCCAGGTGGCGATCGGGGTGCGCTCGATCAGCTTGACCACGGCGGGCATGCCGGGTCCGAACTGGTTGCCGGTCTTGGCCGGGTCGATGCCCGCCTTCCTGAACTCCTCGGCCGTCGGCGGCATCTCGCCGATGAGGACGTAGCTGGCCTTCTCGGCGCCCACGGCCGACAGGAACGCCTTGACGACGCCGGGCGAACCCATCGCCTCGAATTCGGCGAGCGGCACCTTGTTGTACGTGAGGTCCGGGTTGCGGGCGGCGGCACGGTCCCAGTCGGCGCGGGCGATCTGCGTTTCCAGCTTCAGCACCGCCAAAGCGGCGGCCGGGGCATTCGCGTAGCCGGCCTTGCCGAGCACGAAAGTCAGGTAGGCCTCGTACTTGTCGCGCAGTTCGATCGAGCGCGCGTCGGTCTTGAGGTAATAGTCGCGGTCGGGCAGGCCCATGCCGCCGATATTGGCGTTGAGCGCATAGATGTCGCTCTGCTTGTCGTCGGCACCGACGTAGAGGCTGATCGGCGAGACATAGCCCGGCGCGCCGAACAGCGTGGCGATGTCCGCCGGGGTCTTCGCGGCCATGATCCGGTCGAGGTACGGACGCGCGGGAGCAAGGCCCGCCTTGTTGATCGCATCGACGTCCATGAACGCCTTCCACGCGGCGGCGATGCGCGCCGCGTCCGAACCCGGCGCCGGGTTGGCGGCGACCAGATCGTCGAGGATGCCATGAACGCGGTTTTCCGAAAGGTCGCTCAGTTCGATGAACGAGCCCCAGCGGGTGCGGTCGGCGGGAAGCTCCGCGGTCTTGTTCCACACGCCGTTGACGTAGGCGTCGAAATCGTCGCCCGGCTTGGCCGCAGTGTCGATCCACTGGGTCTGGACGCCGAACTTGCCCCAGTCGGCCGAGGGCGCGAGCGCGGGCTTGGCTGCGGGCGCGGCATCCTGCGCGGAAACGGGGGCGGTGAAAGCGAGAACGGAAAGCGCGGCGCTCGCAAGGAGCGCCTTGCCGGCATAACGAAGCATGTCGTGACCTTTCGGACGGGGGCGACAGGATATTTCGGCCGGGTCAGGACGACCGGCGATGGCGCGTAACTTAGTTACACGCGCGCGCAACGCCAGTGAAAAAGCAGCAGTGCTGGAGGTAAATTGAAGGCCGTGCCGCTGGTTGCGAAGGCGAGGCCAATCTCGCTTCGTCATTGCGAGCGCAGCGAAGCAATCCAGGGGGGTGTATCGGTGCCTTGGATTTCTTCGCTTCGCT